>DATDLN010000172.1:0-57119 GCA_036519295.1 Thermoleophilaceae bacterium | reverse complement strand
GGCAGACAGGGCCACCGGGTTGCCGTCCTGATCGCGGAGCTCGAAGTCGGGGGCGAGGTCGCCTTCGTTCACGCTCGCTACTTAAGCAGCTTCGACAGCCGGCGATCCTTGAGCACCCGGCCGCCCGTCTGCTCCTCGGGGCAGTAGCACATCACGTAGTCCTTGAAGTGGATGGCCTCGATCCGGGCCGCGCAGCGGGGGCAGTCCTCGCCGGCTCGCCGATGCACCTGGAGCGGCATCGGCAGCTTGTCGGGCACGGTGTCCCCGATCACCTGCTCGTAGTGGTCGAGGGCGCCGCCCAGCACGTTGTCGCAGGCCTCGCGGAGCGCCTCCACGGCGTCGGGCTCGAGATCCGACGCCCGCTGGAAGGGCGACAGGCGCGCGGTCCACAGGATCTCATCGACCCAAGAGCGGCCGATGCCGGCGATCGTCCGCTGGTCGCGCAGGAGCGGATGGAGGTGGCGGGGCTGGTCGAGCAGGCCGGCGAACTCGTCCGGCGGAGGCGCCGGAAAGGCGTCCGGGCCGAGCGTGGCCACCGCCTCGTCGGCGGCCACCTCCTCGCTTCGCAGCAGCTTCGCCCACGCCCTCTGCTGGGTGCCGAACTCCCGCAGCCGCAGCTCGTGGCCGTCGGCGATGCGCACCAGGATGCGCGAGCTGCGATCCCGGAGTGAGGCGCGGCCGTCGAAGAGCTGCAGCCGCCCGGCCGACATCAGGTGGACGAGCAGCGTCAGCCCGCCCGCGTCGACCGCCAGCATCTTCCCGATCCTGCGCACACCGGCGATCTCGGCGCCCGCGAGGGCGTCGAGCGGCGGGGCGAAGGTCTTGAGCGCCACCAGCCCAGGGGCGAGCGCGGACTCGATCTCGGTCCCGCTCAATCCGGCGCCGAGACGGCGCGCGGTGATCTCGACCTCGGGCAGCTCCGGCATGGCTTCGACTCAAGACTAGGCAGCACGGCCCCCCGCATCTGGTTGGGCTCCCGTCCGGGTGACTCGAACCTGCGTAACGTCCCGAACCCCGCCGCCGGCGGCGAGCTCGGGAGCTTGTCACCGCCTAGCGGTCAAAACCTCTCGCGCTCGCGCCGACGACAGCACGACGGGAGGGTTTGCACCCTGGCCTCGAACCCCCGCGCGAAGCCCAACAAGATGCGACAGGGGGGCGGCACTAGGCTGGTCATCGTGAAGATCGCCGTTGCAGCCGACGAGCGCACGGGTGTGGCAGAGGCCGTAGTCGAGGAGCTGCGGCGCCGCGGGCACGAGCCGGTCGTCCACGGCGCCTTGAGCGAGGACGAACGCGACGACTGGGCCTGGGCGAGCGAGGCCGCCGCGCGCGACGTCGCCGAGGGCCGCGCGGAGCAGGGGATCGTGTGCTGCTGGACGGGAACGGGCGCCTCGATCGCGGCCAACAAGGTGCCCGGCGTCCGCGCCGCGCTATGCGGCGACGCCGAGACCGCCCGCGGAGCGCGCCGGTGGAACGACGCAAACGTGCTCGCCCTCTCGCTGCGCGCCACGAGCGAGGCGGTCCTCGAGGAGATCCTCGACGGCTGGTTCGCCGGCGAGCCGAGCGCCGACGCCGAGGACGCAGCGAACATTCGTCACGTGGACGAGATCGGCTGAGGCGCCGAGGGCCGCGGGCTCACCGGATGACCGTCGAGGTCCTGACGATCGACTTCTTCTTGAAGTCGTCCTCGAACGTCACGGTTCCGCTGTACCTGCCGGCGTGCAGACGCGACAGCTTGATGCTGTGGCGCCCGGGCTCGAGGCGGCGGCGCGTGGCCGTGCGCCGGCTCGGACCCCTGAGCCTGACCGTGACCTTGGCCGGCTCGAGGAGCCGGAAGCTCATGGTGATCGAGCTGCCGCGGCGGGTCTGCTTGAAGCTTCTCTGGGACTTCGGGAACTCGTCCCGGCCTACCTGCACGACCCCGGTCATGAAGCTCCCGTGCGGGATGCAGATGTAGCCGTAGCGACCGGGGTTCCCGAACGTGTGCCTGAAGCGGAAGCCGGCGGGGTTCGCCGCGGGCCCCGAGTCCCACTTTTCTGCCTGGCCGGGGTTGGCGGTGGTGGTGTGCCCGCCGTCGCTGAAGGTCCAGGTGACCGTGTCGCCCGGATCGACCTGCAGCGTCTTCGGCTGGAACTCGAAGTCGACGACGTTCACGAGCCGCTCCGCCGCGGACGCCGGACCCGCGGCCGCAAGCAAAAGGAGCAGCGCCACCGGCGCCGGGACGAGGCCGAATCGCATCGCGGGAAAGGTATACGGCCGCCACCGCGCATAGGTTCGGTTACCCAGGGCGCAAAGTAGGATTCCCGCCCGCGATGGGGTCGCCCGACGTTGTCGACACGCCGGAGGAGGCGGCGGGCCTGGAGCAGCCCCCGCTCCTGGTGCGCGAGCCGCTCGAGCGGTTCCTCGACGAGCGCGGGATCGGCTCCGGGCCGGTGGAGGCCGAGCGCATCGGCGAGGGCCATTCGAACGTCACCTTCCTGGTCCGGCGAGGCGCCGCGCGGGTGGTGCTGCGCCGGCCGCCCCGCCCGCCGCTGCCACCGTCGGCTCACCAGGTGCTGCGCGAGGCGCGCCTGCTGCGCGCACTCGAGGGGACCCCGGTGCGCGTGCCGCGGGTGCTCGCCACCTGCGACGACGAGGCGGTGCTGGGGGCGCCCTTCTACCTGATGGCGGAGGTGCATGGCAGCGTCATCACCACAGAGGTGCCGTCGGCGATCGACACTCCCGAGGGCCGGCGCCGGATCGCCGAGGAGCTCGTCGACGCGCTCGTGGAGGTGCACGAGGTGGACTGGCGCGCCTGCGGGCTCGACGGCTACGGCAAGCCGCGCGGCTACCTCGAGCGCCAGCTGCGGCGCTTCACGGGCCTCTGGGAGCACAACAAGACGCGCGAGCTGCCGATCGTCGAGGAGGTCGGCCACTGGCTCCGCAGCAACACGCCGGAGTCGCCCGAATCGACGATCGTGCACGGGGACTACCGGCTCGGGAACGTGATGATGGCCGATGACGCTCCGCCCCGGCTGGTCGCGATCTTCGACTGGGAGCTCTCCACGATCGGCGACCCGCTCGCCGACGTCGGCTACCTCACCGTGACGTGGGCCGAGGCCGACGATCCTCCGGACATCTCCTACTCCAGCCTCTCGGCGGCGACTCGCCGCGAGGGCTTCCTCGGCCGTGAGCAGCTGGTCGCGCGCTACGAGGAGCGGAGCGGCCGCTCTGTATCGGCGCTGGGTTGGTATCAGGCCCTGGCGCTGTGGAAGGCCGCCGTGTTCATGGAGGGCAACTACAAGCGCTTCACGTCCGGCTCGACCGACGACCCGTACCTCGCGCTCTTCGACGAGGGCGTGCCGGCGCTGGCAGAGAAGGCCCGGGAGGTGGCCCAGGCGGGATGAGGGGGCTGCTCGTCGACTTCGGCGGCGTCCTGACCACCAACGTGTTCGAGTCCTTTCGCGCCTTCTCCATTGAAGAGGGACTCGACCCGGATGCCGTCAAGCGCCTGTTCCGCGGGGAGCCCGAGGCGGTGCGCCTCGTGCGCCGCCTCGAGACGGGGGATCTGAGCGAGGACGAGTTCGGGGAGCGCTTCGGAGAATTGCTCGGGATCGAGCGCCGCGCGGACCTGCTCGAGCGCATGTTCGGGCACGCCCGGCCCGATGACGCCATGGTCGAGGCCGTCAGGCGCGCACGCGCCCAGGGGGTGCGGACGGGCCTGATCTCGAACTCGATGGGCACCGGGCGCTACGACCGCTCCACCTTCGCCGAGCTGTTCGACGGGGTCGTGATCTCGGGTGAGGAGGGCATGCACAAGCCGCAGCCGGAGATCTTTCGGCTCGGCGCCGAGCGGATCCACCTCCAGCCCGAGGAATGCGTGTTCGTGGACGACCTGCGCGCGAACTGCGACGGCGCCGCGGCAGTCGGGATGACGGCGGTGCTCCACCGCGGCGCGGAGACGACGCTGCCGCGCCTCGAGGAGCTGCTGGGGGTTCGCCTGCGCTAGATCCCGGGCAGGCGCTTCAGCATCGTCTGCAGGCCGCCCAGCGCCTGCTCGAGCTTCTCCGCCGTGTCGTCGAGGTCGGTCAGCTCCTTGTGGAGCGGCTGGAGCCATTCCTGCAGCGCCTGAACGTCCTCGCGCAGCGCCGCGATGTTCGCGGAGAGCTCGTCCTCCACGCGCGGGAGGCTCCTTACCGCCTCCACGAGCTCCGACAGGTCGCCCTCCCGGTCGGACAGGTTGCGCACCCCCTCGGCGAGCGTGTGCAGGTCGTCGAGGGCGCGTGCGATCAGGCGCGGCGGGACTGCAAGAGCATCGAGCATGGGGGCGCAGTGTGCCACGCTGGGCTCGTGCTGCTCGTGCTCTGGGACATCGACGGGACGCTCGTGGACTCGGCCCGCCACGGCAAATACGCCTTCGAAGAGGCCTTCGAGGCCGTGGTGGGACGGCCGCCCGAGCGGGTGGAGTTCGCGGGCCGCACCGACCACCAAATCGCGCTGGCGATGCTGGAGGGCGAGCGGGAGCGCCTGCCTCGCCTGCTCGAGCAGCTTGCGGCTTCACTCGACGCTCGCAAGGAGGCAATGCGCCGGGAGGGGCATGCGTACCCGGGCGTCCCGGAGACCCTGGCGGCCCTCCACGAGCGCGACGGCGTGGTGCAGTCGCTCCTCACGGGCAACATCGAGGCGAACGCCGCGCTCAAGGTCGGCGCCTTCGGGCTCGAGCGCTGGCTCGACTTCGAGGTCGGCGCCTACGGCTCCGACCCTCACGAGGAGCGCTCGGAGCTCGTGGCCGTGGCGCGCGAGCGGACGGCCGCGAAGTACGGAGAGCCGGCCTCCGCGGTGCTGGTCGGCGACACCCCGCTCGACGTCCGCGCCGCAC
Organism: Thermoleophilaceae bacterium; assembly: GCA_036519295.1. GTDB lineage: Bacteria > Actinomycetota > Thermoleophilia > Solirubrobacterales > Thermoleophilaceae > JACVRW01. The sequence continues at coordinate 52,264 of DATDLN010000172.1, read as the reverse complement.
AGGACGCGGGCGCCCGGGCGGTGGCCGTGGCCACGGGCTTCAGCGACCTCGACGCGCTACGGGCGTCGCAGCCCGACGTGCTGCTGCCGGACCTGCGGGATACGGCGGCCGCGGTGGAGGCGATCGTCGGGTAGGGCGGGTAGGGGGTCGCGGACCGGCCGCCTGGCGTTTACCGTCCTGGCCTGCACCGGCACTGCCGGTGTAATCCAGGATGGCACGAACATTTCGTCGCTGTCACCCCTTACCCGGCACCCATACCCGGCCGGCGGAGAGCAGCCCGGCCGGAGCCCTACTGCCTCCACTTCACGCTGCACCCCACCGGCTCCGTCTCCGCCCGCGCCGGCTCTTCGCCGGCCCGCACCGCGTCGAGCGCCTCGCGCAGCCAAACCGCGTCCAGGCTCGGGTCGCGGTGGTCGGCGTCCGGCGCTCCCGCGTAGCGCACGGCGCCGTCGGTGTCGATCACGAAGATGTGCGGCGTGGTCTTCGCCCCGTAGGCGCGCGCCACGTCCTGCGACTCGTCGTGCAGGTAGGGCAGCGGCCAGCCGCCGTCGCGCTCGACGCGCTCGCGCATCGCCTCGTAGGAGTCGCCCGGGTAGCGCTCGGCGTCATTCGGGTTGATCGCGAAGAAGCGCACGTCGTCGTAGTCGCGGGCGACCCGCAGGATCCGGTCGTGCCAGGCGAGGGCGTAGGGGCAGTGGTTGCAGGTGAAGATCACCGCGGTCACCTGGCCCACCGGAAGCGAGTGGTGCCGCCCATCGGTGTCGGGGAGGGTGAACTCGGGGGCCTTCTCTCTGATTGCAAGCGTCATCGGTTCTCCTTTGCACGTCGCACTGCTGCTCTCAAGACGTCGGCATCGGGGGTCGCCGAGTACCTGCCGTCGCGCAGGCGGTAGACCCGGCAGGTGAGCGAGAAGGGCTCACCGTCGTCGGGCGCAACCACGTCCTCGCCGTCGATCAGGATCGTTGGCGAGCCGGGGAAGCGCTCGCGAGCGGCCTGCTCGTCCGTCGCGATCTCGCGCCGCTCCACGAGGTCCGGGTCCAGGTTCTCGGAGCGCAGCACATCGCGCAGCTCGGCGAGCGCCTCGGGATGGGACGGGCACCCCTCCCACCACAGGAACTCAACTCTCATGGACCTCCACGCGTTCGATCTTGGCATCCTCGACCGGCCGGTCCCGGGCGCCGGTCTCGAGGCCCTCGATCGCATCGACCGCGTCCATGCCGTCCGCGACCCGCCCGAAGACCGTGTGCTTGCCGTCGAGCCAGGGAGCGGCGTCGGTCGTGACTATGAAGAACTGGCTGCCGTTCGTGTTCGGGCCGGCATTCGCCATCGCCAGGGCGCCGCGCACGACCTTGTGCTCGTTGATCTCGTCCTCGAACTCGTAGCCCGGACCGCCGGTCCCCGTCCCGAGCGGACAGCCACCCTGGATCATGAAGTCCTTGATCACGCGGTGGAAGATCAGGCCGTCGTAGAAGCCGTCGCGCGAGAGCTTGAGGAAGTTGTCGACCGTCTTCGGCGCGTCCTCGTCGAACAGCTCGATCTCGATCGGACCGTGGTTCGTGTGCATCGTGGTCTGGGTCATCGCCTTCTTGTCACCTCCACCCGAAGCTCGCTGCCTCGGACTCGATTGCCGCTCACCTTCTCCGCCACCTCGCCTGCGCGTGAGGCCGGTACCTCCACGAAGCTGAAGCGCTCGAGAACGCGAACGTGCCGAACGTCGTCGTTCTCGAGGTGGGTGTTGTCCACGATCGCCTCCACCACGTCGGCGGGCTCCAGCCCGTCGCTGCGGCCGGCGCCCACGATCAGCTTCGCGTACGGCACGCCGTCACGGCTGTGCGGCTTCGTGTGCCGCGGCCTGCGGGTCTCGCGCTCGGCGCGCTCCGGCCGCGGCCTGCCGTCGCCGGGCGCCCAGCGGTCAATCTCGGTGTTCGCATGGCGCTCGATGGCCTCGAGATCGCGGCGCTGGCGCGGCGTGATCAGGGTGATCGCGCGCCCGCTTTCCCCGGCGCGCCCGGTGCGCCCGATGCGGTGCACGTAGATGTCGGGGGAGTTGGGAATGTCGTAGTTCACGACGTGGCTCACGCCGGTGATGTCGAGGCCGCGGGCCGCCACGTCGGTTGCGACGAGCAACCGCTCGCGGCCGCCCTTGAAGGCGATCATCACTCCGTCGCGCTGGCCCTGCGGCATGTCGCCGTGGAGCGTCTTGACGCGCACGCCGGCGTCGCCCAGGCGCCTGCCGAGGCGGTCGACTCCCACCTTGGTGCGCACGAACACAATTGCCTGGTCGGGACGCTCGTCCTTCAGCACGCGCACCAACGCGTCGGGCTTCTCCCGATCCGGGACCTCGACGTAGTAGTGATCGACCGTGTCGATCGTGAGCGTGGCGGCCCGCACCTTGATCTCCACGGGGTCGTGCATGAAGGTGTCCGCCAGGCGCCGGATCTCCGGCGGCACGGTCGCGCTGAAGAGCGCGGTCTGCCGTCCCATCGGGCAGCGGCGCAGGATCGCCTCGACGTCCTCGAGGAAGCCGAGGTCGAGCATCTCGTCGGCCTCGTCGAGGACCACGTAGCGAGCCTGGTCGAGAAACAGGTGGTGGCGGTCGATCATGTCCATCACTCGCCCGACCGTGCCCACCACGATCTGGGCCTCCTTGAGGCGCGTCGCCTGGTCGCGGATCGGGGCGCCGCCGAAGACGGCGACGAGCTGGAGTCCGTGGCGCCCGCTGTAGGCACGCAGCGCCTGAGTCACCTGAATGCAGAGCTCGCGGGTCGGGGTGAGGACGAGCGCCTGCACCTCCGGATCCTCGGGGTCGGCGTACTCGATCATCGGCAGCCCGAAGGCGGCCGTCTTCCCGGTGCCGGTCTGAGCCTGACCGATCACGTCGCGGCCCTCGAGCAGCGGCGGGATTGCCTGCTCCTGGATCGGCGTGGGGCGCTCGTACCCCAGGTGGGCGAGCGCCTCCAGCGTGGGTGCGGACAGGCCGAGCTCGGCAAACGCATTCATCCGCCAACCCACCCTACTCATCGGTCACCATTCAAGCCGTGCGTCCCATTCGAGAGCGCTCCGTCGCCACCGGCATCGTCGTGGCCGTTGGATCGCTCGCGCTCATCACGGCGCTGATCTATCCGCTCAAGGAGGTCGTGCCGGTCGTTTCGACGAGCGTGCTCTACCTGCTCGCGGTCCTGCTCGTGGCGGGCTACTGGGGTCTCTGGCTGGCGCTTCCCACCGCCGTCGCCGGCGCCATGGCGTGGAACTTCTTCCACATCCCGCCCACGGGCCGGTTCAGCATCGCGGAGGAGGAAAACTGGGTCGCGCTGGCCGTGTTCCTCGTCGCGGCCGTGGTCGTGAGCGCCCTTGCCGACGCCAGCCGCGCGCGGGCCGAGGAGGCCGAGCGCCGCCGCAGCGAGGCCGACCTCCTGGCGGAGATGGGTCGGATCCTGCTCGGCACTGGGTCCGTCGCAGAATCGCTCAGGGCGGTCGGGCAGCGAATCGCAGCCGCCTTCGACCTGCCGTCGGTGACGATCGAGCTCGCCTGGGTCGACAGCGACGAGCGCCGGCGCGCGCTTCCGCTGATCGTCGGCGGAAGCCGAATCGGCACGGTGCTGGTCCCGGCGGGAACCGACCGCGCAGTGCTGGACGTGCTGCAGGACCGGGTCGTCCCGGGGCTCGAGACCCTCGTCGGTGCCGTCCGCAAGCGGGACGAGCTCGAGTCGCAGGTGATCGAGACCAAGGCGCTCCGGCGCTCCAACGTGATGAAGACGACGCTGCTGCGCTCGGTCTCGCACGACCTGCGGTCGCCGCTGACGGCGATCACGACCGCCGCCGACGGGCTCGCCTCCGACACCCTCTCCGAGGAGTCGCGGCGCGAGCTCGCCTCAGTCATCAGGAGCGAGAGCGCGCGGCTCTCCCGTTTGGTGGACAACCTGCTCGATCTCACCCGAATTCAGGCGGGCGGCGTGGCGCCGCGGCTGGATTGGGTGGGTCTCGACGAGGTCGTTCGGGCCGCGATCGACGCCGTCCCGGCGCCGCCGGCGGGCTTCGACGTGCAGATCGATCCAGACCTCCCCGCGCTGAACGCGGACGCCGCCCAGCTGGAGCGCGCGATCGCCAACGTGCTGGAGAACGAGATCCAGTTCGCCGGCGACGGGCCCGTGAGCATCCGGGCCCGGACGGGAGGCCGACTGCTCGTGCTGCGGATCTCCGACCGCGGTCCGGGGATCCCGAGAGAGGACCTCGAGCGGGTCTTCGAGCCGTTCCACCGTGGGCGTGAGGGCGAGGGCGGCGGCTCGGGGCTGGGCCTCGCGATCGCGCGTGGCTTCCTGGAGGCGAACGGCGGCCGGATCCGGGCCGAGTCGCTTCCGGGCCAGGGCACGAGCTTCGTGATCCAGTTCCCGCTGCCGGCTCCGGCACCAGCCCCCGCGTCGTGACGGGGGAGCGGCGCGTTCTCGTCGTCGACGACGAGCGCCAGCTCCTGCGAGCCATGCGGGTGATCCTGCGAGAGGCCGGCTTCGAAGTGTCCACCGCCGGGAGCGTCCAGGAGGCGCTCGACGCCCTCGCCGTGCGACCGCCCGACGCGGCGATCCTCGACCTGATTCTCCCGGACGGGAACGGCGTGGACATCTGCCGCTCAATCCGGGAATGGAGCGAGATGCCGATCATCGTGCTCTCCGCCGTCGGCGACGAGGCAGAAAAGGTCCGCGCGCTCGAGGCGGGAGCGGACGACTACGTGACGAAGCCGTTCGGAACCGAGGAGCTGATCGCCCGCCTGCGGGCGGCCCTGCGGCGAGCCGGCCGCGGCGAGCCCGACGAGCCCGTACTGCGCGCCGAGGGGCTCGAGCTCGACCTTGTCGCCCACCAGGTGACCGTGAACGGCGACGTGGTGCATCTGACGCCCACTGAATACGAGCTGCTGCGAGTGCTGATGCAGAACCGCGGCCGCCTGATGACGCACCGCGCGCTGCTCGGTGAGGTCTGGGGCCCGGGCTTCGAGGACGACACGCAGGTGCTGCGGGTGCACGTGGCCAACCTGCGCCGGAAGATCGAGCCCGCCCCCTCCTCTCCCCGGCACGTTCTGACCGATCCGGGCATCGGATACCGCTTCGGAGGGTGACCTTCACGGCATCTTTACGCCGGCCGCTCGATTCTTGACGGGCCCTTCACGGCGTGGGCGCGATGCTTCTTGCATGTCAACCTCGGTCGCACATCGCCGCCCCGTCGGGCGCGAAAGCCACAGGCCGCGCCTCGTTCGTGGTCGTGTCTGGCTGCACCGCCGCGCCCTCGACCGGCGGCTCGCGCAGGGCATCCTTCCCTCCTCGAGTCCGGAGCTGAGCTATCGGGCGCAGCAGCTGCTCTCGCGTCGCTGCCGTCGCTCGTTCGCGGCCGGTATCAAGCGCATCCTCGACGCCGCCGAGGAGCCGCCCAGCTCGTTCACCGCGGCCGTCCCGGTGCGCCGGGCGGAGATCCTCCAGGAGCGGGCCCAGCTGACCGAGCTGGCCAATCTTCTTCGCGTCGAGGACACCCTGCAGGTCCGCGGCCTCGCACTGCTCGAGCCGTTCCTCACGAGCGGCGATTCACCGCTCTTCGACCCGAACAGCGAGGACACTCTCGACCACACGGTCCGCCGCATTCGCGCGGCGCTGCTCCTCCACTGACCATGGGCGCCGACCTCCTCGCCATCCTCATCGCGCTCGTCGCGTTCGCGGCGATGTTCTTCCTGCTCGAGGGCCTCGATCGCGTATGAGCGGGGCCGAGCTGTTCGGTCTCGTCGTCTCGATCCTCGTCGCCGTGTATCTGCTCTACGCGCTGCTACGGGGCGAGCGTCTGTGACCGCCCAAGGCTGGCTGCAGATCGCGATCTACCTCGCGGTCCTCACCGCGCTCACGCCGCTTCTCGGCGCCTACATGGCGCGCGTCTACCGCGGCGAGCGCGTGCTGCTCACGCCCGTGCTTGGTCCGCTCGAGGGCGTGACGTACCGGCTGCTGCGGGTGAACCCGCATGTCCAGCAGGACTGGAAGGCGTACGCCCGCACGACGCTCGTGTTCAGCGCGCTCTTCTTCGTCGTCCTCTACGTGATCCTGCGAACGCAGGGAATCCACCCCTTCAACCCCGAGGGCTTCCACTCGGGCAGCTGGGACGTCTCGTTCAACACCGCCTCGTCCTTCATCTCAAACACGAACTGGCAGTACTACGGCGGCGAGACGACGCTCTCCTACTTCTCGCAGATGGCGGGGCTCTCGGTGCAGAACTTCGTCTCCGCCGCGGTCGGGATGGCCGTGCTCGTCGCCGTGATCCGGGGCTTCGCCAGCCACGGCCTCGCCGAGCTCGGCAACTTCTGGCAGGACCTCACCCGGACGCTCCTGTACATCCTCCTCCCGCTCTCGTTCGTCGCCGCGCTCGTCCTCGTCTCCCAGGGCGTGATCCAGACGCTCAGCGGCTCGGTCGCCTACCAGACCGTCCAGGGCTTCGATCAGACGCTCGCCCTCGGGCCGGCCGCCTCGCAGATCGCCATCAAGCAGCTCGGGACGAACGGGGGCGGCTTCTTCAACGTCAACAGCGCCTTCCCGTTTGAGAACGCCACCGCCTTCTCGAACTTCGTCGAGCTCCTCTTCATCCTTCTGATCCCGGCCGCGCTCACCGCGACATTCGGCCGCATGGTGGGGAACCGCCGCCAGGGCTGGGCCCTGTACGCCGCTATGGCGGTCATGCTCGTCGCCACGATCGCTCTCGCCTACGGAGCGGAGCAGAACGGCTCGCCTGCGCAGAAGGACGCCGAGGTCGCCACGGCCTCCGCGGACGGCACGACGGGCGGAAACCTCGAGGGCAAGGAGCAGCGCTTCGGGATAGCGAACAGCGCCCTCTGGACCGCGGCCACCACCGGCGCCTCGAATGGGTCCGTGAACTCGGCCCTCGACTCTTATACGGGCGCCGGCGGCGCCGTGCCGCTCGTGAACATGATGACCGGGGAAGTCATCTTCGGCGGGGTCGGGTCGGGCCTCTACGGCATGCTGCTGTTCGTCCTTCTGGCGGTGTTCATCGCGGGCCTGATGGTCGGACGGACGCCCGAGTACCTCGGCAAGAAGATCGAGGCGCGCGAGGTCAAGCTCACCCTCATCGGGACCCTCTACACGGCGCTCGCGGTGCTCGCGACCACAGCGCTCGCGATCGCAACCAAGTGGGGCGCGCCGTCGATCTTCAACTCGGGCCCTCAGGGGTTTTCGGAGACCCTCTACGCCTACACGTCCCAGGGGAACAACAACGGCTCGGCCTTCGCCGGCTATTCGGGCTTCGTGCAGCCGAACGCCCCCGGCAACGTGGGCGCTTTCGGCATCACCTTCGCCGATCTCCTGGGCGGCGTGACGATGCTCTTCGCCCGCTTCGTCCCAATGTTCGCGGCGCTCGCCGTCGCCGGCTCGCTGGCCACAAAGCGCGTCGCGCCGCCTGGCGCGGGGACGTTCCGCACCGACACGCCCACGTTCGTGTTCCTCCTCATCTTCGTGATCGTGATCGTGGCCGCGCTCACCTTCTTCCCGGCCCTCCTGCTGGGCCCGATCGTCCAAGCACTCACCGACCAGCTCTTCTGACAATGCGACGCGACCTCACCAACTCCATCCTGGCGATCGTCGTCTTCACGCTCGTGCTCGGCCTTGCCTATCCGCTTCTCACCACCGGTGTCGCCCAGGTGCTGTGGCCGAACAAGGCCGACGGGAGCCAGGTCGAGCGCGACGGCAAGGTCGTCGGCTCGCGCCTGATCGGCCAGCAGTTCCGGGGACCGCGCTACTTCCACTCTCGCCCCTCCGCAACCGACTACAGGGCCAACGTCACTCTCTTCAACAACCTCGGGCCGAACAGCAGGAAGCTGAGCGACCTCTTCAAGAAGACCCTCGCCGCCTACCTCCGTCGCGAGCGACCCTTCAATCCCGGCCTCCGGGCCGCCGACGTGCCGCCGGACGCGGTGCAGACGACCGCCTCCGGCGTCGACCCTCACATCTCGCAGGCCAACGCGCGCATCCAGGCGCGGCGAGTGGCCGAGGAGCGCGGTCTCCCGCCCGGCCGGGTGCTCCAGCTCGTGGATGACAACACGGACTTCCGCGCGCTGGGCGTGCTCGGCGAGCCCGGCGTGAACGTGCTCGAGCTGAATCTCGCTGTGGATCGGGCGGCGCCATGACCAAGTCAGCCCAAAGCCTGTTCACCGGCCCGGTGCTGCGGCAGGCGCTGTGGGCGAGCCTCGTAAAGCTCGACCCGCGAGTCCAATGGCACAACCCGGTGATGCTGGTCGTCGAGATCGGCGCCGTCATCACCACCTTCGGCTGGCTGAAGCAGGCTTTCGGTGGCGCCCCGCTAGGCGGTGGCGACGAACCGGCCTGGTTCACCTTCAGCGTGACGATCTGGCTGTGGCTCACGGTGGTGTTCGCCAACCTCGCCGAGGCGCTCGCCGAGGGGCGCGGCAAGGCCCAGGCCGCATCTCTCCGGGCGATGCGCACCGAGACGATCGCGCGGCTGCGCGACGGCGGCGAGAAGCCGGCGTCGGAGCTTCGCCGCGGCGACGTGGTGGTGGTCGAGGCGGGCGAGCTGATCCCCGGCGACGGGACCGTGATCGAGGGAATCGCCTCTGTCGACGAGTCCGCCGTGACCGGCGAGTCGGCGCCCGTGATCCGCGAGTCCGGCGGGGATCGCAGCGCGGTCACGGGCGGCACGAGGGTGCTCTCCGACCGCATCGTGGTCGAGATCACCCAGGAACCCGGCCAGAGCTTCCTCGACCGCATGATCGCCCTGGTGGAGGGCGCCGAGCGCCGCAAGACACCGAACGAGATCGCCCTCGGGATCCTGCTCGCCGGGCTGACGCTCATCTTCCTCGTCGTGGTCGTAGCCCTGCGCCCGTTCGCGGAGTTCTCGGGCACGGACGCCTCGATCACCACGCTGATCGCGCTGCTCGTTTCGCTCATCCCCACCACGATCGGCGCGCTGCTGTCGGCCATCGGCATCGCGGGCATGGACCGGCTCGTGCGGCGCAACGTACTCGCGCTGTCAGGGCGGTCGGTCGAGGCCTCCGGCGACGTGGACGTGCTCCTGCTCGACAAGACCGGCACGATCACGCTCGGCAACCGCCAGGCCACCGAGTTCCTGCCCATGCCCGGCGTACCGGAGGCCGAGCTGGCCGAGGCGGCGCAACTCTCTTCGCTTGCAGACGAGACGCCCGAGGGCCGCTCCATCGTGGTGCTGGCCAAGCAGTACGGGCTGCGCGAGCGGCACTTCGACCCCACCGCCCGCTTCGTACCTTTCTCGGCCGAGACTCGGATGAGCGGCGTGGACGTGGACGGCACCCGGCTGCGCAAGGGCGCCGGCGACGCGATCATCGGCTTCGTGAACGGCGAGGGCGGGCAGGCGCCGGCCGAGCTGGTCGCGACGACCGATCGCATCGCTCGCGAGGGCGGCACGCCGCTCTCGGTCGCCCGCGACAGCCAGGTGCTCGGGGTGATCTACCTGAACGACGTGGTCAAGGAGGGGATGCGCCATCGCTTCGACCAGCTCCGCGCGATGGGAATCCGCACGATCATGGTCACGGGCGACAACCCCCTGACTGCCGCGAAGATCGCGGACGAGTCGGGCGTGGACGACTTCCTCGCCGAGGCCACGCCGGAGCGCAAGCTCGAGCTCATCCGCGACGAGCAGCGCGAGGGCCGGCTCGTTGCGATGACCGGCGACGGCACGAACGACGCTCCGGCGCTGGCGCAGGCCGACGTGGGCGTGGCCATGAACACCGGCACCCAGGCGGCCCGCGAGGCGGGCAACATGGTCGACCTCGACTCGAACCCGACCAAGCTGATCGAGATCGTCGAGATCGGGAAACAGCTCTTGATCACCCGCGGCGCGCTCACGACCTTCTCGGTCGCCAACGACGTGGCCAAGTACTTCGCGATCCTGCCGGCGATCTTTGCGGCGACCTACGCCGCCGCGGGGGCCGCGCACGGTCCACTCGATTCCCTGAACGTGATGAGCCTGGGAACACCTCAGTCGGCCATCATCTCGGCGATCGTCTTCAACGCGCTGATCATCCCGCTGCTGGTGCCGCTCGCGCTGCGTGGCGTGCGCTACCGGCCGATCGGCGCCAATGCGCTACTGCGACGCAACCTGCTGGTCTACGGCTTGGGCGGCATCATCGCGCCGTTCGCCGGGATCAAGCTGGTGGACCTCGTGGTGCACAACTTGCTCGGAGCCTGACTCACCCGGAACGGGGCAACGGCTTGCATACGGTGACAAGCGTCGGACATTGCTGTACGTTGCCCGCGCGATGCCCGCCTCACCCCGCCGGGTTTTGCAATTCTCCTGCTCGTAGGCTTTTTCGCCGCGCTCGGGGCGTGGCCGGGCGCGGCCTCGGCCGCCCTGACGATCACCGGCGCCACCCTCAACGACGCGACCAGCGTCTCGACCGCCGGGGGGCGTGTTCCAGGCGAGGGTGACGGGCACGGCCAGCGGCGGCGACGTCTGGCGCGGGACCCAGTACCGGTTCGGCGACAACGATCGCCAGTGCGTGACTACGTCCAACGGCTCCGGGACGGTCACCTTCAACCTCACGGCGCGTGGTTTGCGCAACGGCCGCCAACGCCGACCTGGTGCATGATCGGACCGACACGCGGCTCCTCCGCCCGCGGAGGGCTCCGCGGGTCACCGGGTAGCGCTCTCCTAGCAGAATCCCGCCCGTGGCCACCAACGGGCGAGGGCGCTACAAGATCTTCCTCGGCATGGCGGCTGGGGTGGGGAAGACGTACCGCATGCTCCAGGAGGGCCAGGCGGCACGGACCGCGGGCCGCGACGTGGTGATCGGCTACCTCGAGCCGCACGATCGCGCCGAGACCGCGGCTCAAGCCGAGGGGCTCGAGATACTGCCGCGGCGCCGGGTCGAGTACAGGGGGCAGGAGATCGAGGAGATGGACCTGCCGGCGATCTTCCACCGCGCGCCCGAGCTCTGCCTGATCGACGAGCTGGCGCACTCGAACGCGTCCGGCCTCGAGCACGCCAAGCGCTACGAGGACATCGAGGACGTGCTGGATGCCGGCGTCGACGTCTTCTCGACGGTCAACGTCCAGCACATGGAGAGCCTCAACGACCAGGTGTTCGAGCTGACCGGGGTCCGCGTCCGGGAGACCTTCCCGGACCAGGTTCTCGCTGCGGCCGACGAGGTGGTGCTGGTGGACCTGACCCCCGAGGCGCTCATACAGCGGCTGCGCGAGGGGCGCGTGTATCCGGCCGAGCAGGTGCCCACCGCGCTGAACAGCTTCTTCAGGGTGGAGAACCTGGCGGCGCTGCGCGAGGTGGCGCTGCGTGAGGTGGCGGAGGAAGTCGAGGCGAAGCGGCTGGTCTCCCCCACCGAGGCGCTCGGAACGCGCGAGGAGGCGCTCTTCGGCGAGGTCCCGCAGCCGGTGGCCGAGCGCCTGTTGGCGCTCGTGCGGCCGGGGCCCAGCGCGCATCGCCTCGTGAGGCGGGCCTGGCGCTCGTCGCAGCGGCTTGCCGCGGACCTCGACCTGCTGTACGTCGCTCCGCCGGGACCGCCGCCGCGGGGCGAGGACCGCGAGCAGCTCGAGTCGCTGCGTCGGCTGGCCTCGATCCTCGGCGCCCAGCTGATCGTCGAGCAGGGCGACGACGTGGCCGAGGTCACCTCGCGGGTGGCGGGCACTCGTGGCACCACCTACATCTTCATGGGCCAGCCGCGCCCGCGCCGCGGGGTGCGCCGCTTCGAGGAGGCCCTGCCCGAGCAGCTGATCCGCAAGCTGCCGGGCGTGGACGTGCGGATAGTGGCGGACGCGCGCTGAGCTACGCCCGCGGATCCAGCAGCAGCTTCCCGCTCGTCCGCCGGCCCTGCATGTCCTCGTGCGCCCGCCTCACCTCGGAGAGGGGATACGTGGCGCCCACGCGCGGGTTCAGCTCGCCTCGCGCGGCTCGGTCGAAGAGATCGGCCAAGGGCTCCTCCACCATGTCGCGGCGGCCGAGGCAGTGCATGAGCCAGAAGCCCACGACCGTACGGCTCTTGCGCATCAGACGGCCGGTCTCGAGCGTGTTCTGCTCGCGGCTTGCGATCCCGTAGGTGACGATCCGGCCGAAGGGCGCAAGCGCCTCGGCGCTCTGTTCGAAGACCCGCCCGCCGGACATCTCGAGCACCACGTCGACCCGGTCGCCGCCGTTGGCCTCGACGAGCGCGGCGGTGAGATCGTCGACCGAGGGGTCAACCGCCGCGTCCGCGCCCAGCTCGAGCGTCAGCGCGCGCTTCTCCTCGCTGCTGGCCGTGGCGATCACGCGCCCGGCACCGAACGGCTTCGCCAGCTGCACGGCGAGGCTGCCCACCCCACCAGCGCCCGAGATGACCACGACGCTCTCCCCCGGCGCCACGCGCCCGCAGGTCCTCAGCAGATGCCAAGCGGTGAGGCCCTGGATCAGAAGCGCCAGCGCGGCGCCGTCGTCGAGGCCGTCGGGGATCGGGTACACGGTCGCCGCGGGCGCGACCGCGTACTCGGCATAGCCGCCGCTCCGGAGCAGCGCCACGACCCGACGGCCGTCCTCGGTCGTCCCGGCGACCTCACCGCCCAGGATCAGCGGCACCTCGTAGCGAGAGAGATAGGAGTTCTCCCGCTGGTGGGTGTCGGCGAAGTTCATGCCCGCCCGGGACACCTCGATCAGCACCTCGCCGTCGCCCGGCTCGGGCTTGGGGACATCAGCAACGTGGAGCACCTCGGGCCCCCCGAACTCCTCGATCTGTACCGCGCGCATAGCGGTCGCAGCTTATGCTGTCCGGCCTCATGTCGCTCGTTGTGGTCGGATCGATCGCGTTCGACGCGGTCAAGACGCCGTTCGGGGAGCGCGAGCGAATGCTCGGCGGTTCCGCGACCCACTTCTCGCTCGCCGCGAGCTTCTTCACCGACGTGCGGGTGGTGGGGCCGGTGGGCGACGACTTCGGCGAGGCCGAATACGCCGTGTTGCGCGAGCGCGGGGTGGGCACGGACGACATCGAGCACGTTCCCGGCGGCAAGACCTTCTTCTGGGCGGGTGAGTACGAGTGGAACCTCAACATCCGCCATACGCTCGACACCCAGCTGAACGTCTTCGGCGACTTCGAGCCGAAGCTCTCGGACGCGTCGAAGCAGGCCGACACGCTCTTCCTGGCCAACATCCAGCCGGACCTCCAACGCGAGGTTCGGAGGCAGTGCACGGGCGCCAAGCTCGCGGCGCTGGACTCCATGAACTACTGGATCGAGACGACGCGCGACTCCCTGCTGCGCACCATCGCGGACGTCGACATGGTGCTCATGAACGACGACGAGGTGCGCATGCTCACCGAGGAGCCGACGCTGCTCCGCGGGGCCCGGCAGCTGATGAAGCTCGGTCCTCGAATCGTGGTGGTCAAGCAGGGCGAGTACGGCGCGTCGCTCTTCACCGAGGAGAGCTTCTTCTCCCTCCCCGCGTACCCGCTCGAGACGGTCATCGACCCCACCGGCGCGGGCGATGCCTTCGCCGGCGGCCTGCTCGGCTATCTCGACGCGCAGGGCGGCGCCGATGACGACGCGGCCCTGCGGCGGGCCGTGACCTACGGCTCCGCCGTGGCCTCGTTCTGGGTCGAGGAGTTCGGGTGCGAGCGCGCGGCGCGGCTCACCCGCGAGGAAATCGACGAGCGCTACGAGTCGTTCAGGCGAATGACCTCGATCGAGGGTGTCCCAACCCCCTGACGGATGAGGACGCCGCTAGGGAAGCGCTCGAGCCCGATGCGCTCCTTCGATCCACGCTCGGTCGGCGCGCTCGAATGCCGAGCCTGGGAGACCTACTACCGCCGGAAGTGGGCCGCCTTCCTGATCGCCTCGGTGGGACTGGTCCGCGCCGCGTTCAGGATGAGCTGGCCGAGGACCGCTCGAGGCGCCTGGCTCGTGCTCCGAGCGAACCAGAAGTGGGCGCCCTTCCCCGACAACGATCCGCACGCCGCGCGGGCGCTCATGACGCGCTTCTACCGCCTGCTGGCGGCGAGCGAGAACGTCACGTTCGATCCGTTCCACGCCGCCGAGCTCGAGGTCGAATGGTGGCGGGCCCACCGCGAGGCCCAGCACGATGGCCGCGCCGAGTCGGCGGAAGCCCTGATCCTGGCGCTGCGGGACCTCTATGCCTATACCTACGCCGCCGATCCGGGCGACGTGCGCGCGGCCGCCGCGCTGCGAGCGGAGGCGATGGTGGTCTCCGACCGCTGGGTCGAAGCCGGCTGCGACCCGGAGGACGAAAGGCTCGCCGAGGAGCGGGCCCTCCTGATCCGCTCGTACGCGGCGCTGCTCGCCGCGGTGCATCGCTGACGATTGCGCGCGCAACCAAGTTGATACCGTCGGGGCATGTCCCTCTCGCTAGGCACAGGACCACTCGGACAGGCTCCCGCGGGAGCGTTCAACTTCGACCTCGACAACTCGGCCCCGCCCCACCGGATCTACTTCGCCAACTTCCTGCCGCGAGTGCGCGCTGTGGTCGACGGCCGCACGGTGCTCGATACGACACGCGGCAAGCTGCTCTACGAGACCGGCATCATGCCGCGGCTGTACGCGCCGCTCGAGGACTTCGACCCGGCGGTGCTCTCGCGGACCGAGCACACGACGCACTGTCCCTTCAAGGGTGATGCCTCGTACTGGTCCCTGACGGTCAACGGCACCTCGCGCGCGAACGCGGTGTGGGCCTACGAGTCGCCGATCGGCGAGGCGGCGTGGCTGGCGGGCTACGCCTCCCTGTACCCCGAGCAGGCCGACGAGTGGTGGGTCGAGGACGAACAGACGCTCGGCCACCTGCGCGATCCGTTCCATCGGATCGACGTCCTGCCGAGCTCGCGGCGGGTGCGGATCACCGCCGGCGACGGGGTGTTCGCCGACACCGACCGCGCGGTGCTGCTGTTCGAGACCGGCCTGCCGCCGCGGGCCTATATCCCGCGCGCGGATGTCACTTTGCCGATCGAGCCCGCCGAGAAGCGCACCGTCTGCCCCTACAAGGGCGAGGCGCGCTATTGGAACGTCGGCGGGGTGGCCGACGCCGCTTGGTCGTATGAGTATCCACGCCCCGAGTCGACCGGCATCGCCGGCCATCTTGCCTTCGATCCCGAGCGCGTGAACGTGCAAATCGGCTGAGGTCCGCTTAGAACCAGTCGCTTGCGGGTACAAGCGGATCAGGGTTTTCGGGGGCGCCCGAGAAGCGGAGTTCGCCGCGGGGGCGGGACTAGGGAGGGACCGCCCCCACGAACCCGCCCGCCACGGACGACTGCTGCCTGACGTCGAGCCTGGCCTCATCTACGGATGGGGACGAATCTCCGGTCGTCCGAAAGGACGATTTGGCCCGCACCGGGTACGATCTCCCCGATGAGCGGGTTCTGGGGCATCTTTTGGCTCGCCGTGGTGCTGAAGATCCCGATCGTGGCACTGCTGCTGATCGTCTGGTGGGCGATCCGCGAGCCGCCGGTGCCGGAGGCCGACGAGGACGACGGCGGAGGCTCCGATCGCGATCCTCGGCATCCGCGCCGCCGGCCGCCGCACCCTCCGCGGCGAGGTCCGCACCGCGGCACACGCCCACGCCCGCCGGAGCGAATCCGGGTGGCGCGCGCCCGCCCGCGCGTGCCCGCAGGTCACAGCTAGCCCGAGCTCGGCGCTTGCGCGGATATCGGGCCGGGGCCTAACTCACGCGGCGGCCGCGTATGTCGTACGTCGCGCAGCGCCGGTGCACTATCCCGCCGCCGCGCAGGCGCATGCACTCGTCTCGCGTCGTCACCGCACGCCGGCACACGAGGCATATGGGACGGCCCGCGCGAGCCGCGCCCATCGCCTCGCGGATGCTGTCGATAAGCGGCACCATCATCTCTCGGAGCCTGGGGCGGGTGGCCGCGGATACTGTGATTTCCCGGTGAAGCTGCATGTCCATTCCGCTAGCGTTCGACGTCGTGAACGCCTTCCATGTCTGCGGCATTCTCTTCGCCGCCTGGGCGCTGCTCGTCTCCTTTCTCGGCATCACACGCGAGAACTTTCCCGGCTCTGCCGGCGCGGCGAGGCTCGTCGGCGCGATCTCGATCGTACTGGCAGCCGCCGCGATCGGCACCGGCATCTATACCAGCGCCACCGAAGAGGAGGGCGAAGGGGGCGAGGGAGCCGCGGCCGTGCTGCCCGTTTAGTGGTGCTGTAGGTGGCGCCGATCGACGATGGCCACGCGGTTCACTACACCGCACTCACCCGGGGCACGCCGGTGTACAGCTCGGACGAGCAGCAGGTGGGGACGGTTGCCGAGGTGCTCGACAACTATCGCGAGCACATCTTCGACGGCCTCGTGATCGAGACGTCGGGCGGCGAGCGGCGCTTCGTCGACGCGCCGGAGGTTGCGCGCACCGCGGAGCGCGGCGTCACCCTCAACATCACCGCCGCCGAATGCGCCGAGCTGCCGCCGCCTCCGGGCGGGCCGGGGGTGGGCGGGACGGTGCGGCGGCTGTTCGGCGGGCGCCGCCGGCGCTGACGACGCGCCGGCGGAGAGCTCGTGCCGGGTGCACGGCGACGTAGGATCCGCCCGTGGACGAGCTCGACATCGGCCGCACGCTGCTGCTCTGGTTCTGGGCGCTTGGGCTGGCGGGAATAGAAATCGAGATCGAGGGCGGGTACGGCTGGGCGGAACGGCTGCCGACCTGGTACCGAAAGCGCGCGCTCCCGTACCGGATCTTCGGGGTCTTCATGGGCCACCGGCCGCTCACCGGCTACCACGTGTTCGCGTTCACCATCCCGCTCCTCCTCCTCCACCTCCCGTTCGTCGCCGGCGTGGACTGGACGCTCGAGGGCGAGCTCATCGCGGTCGCGACCTACTTAGTGCTCGCAGTGGTGTGGGACTACCTCTGGTTCGTGCTGAACCCGGCCTACACCGTCCACCGCTTCGGTCGCGGGCGCGTCTGGTGGTTCGAGGTTCCGTGGATCTGGCGCTTCCCGCTCGACTACTACACCGGCATCGGGCTGTCGCTGGTGCTGGCGGCGCTCGCCATCTGGCCCGCCGGCGACGCCGAGCCGCTGCGCCGCCACCTCTGGTTCCTCGCCGGGCTGGCGGTCCTCACCGCCCTCGCCGTGCTCGCCGCGCCCCTCTACCACCGCTGGTACAGACACATGCGCCGCGCCGGCGCCGACGACCGCGACGCTACGAACACCTACCCACCGCCGGCGCCCGAGGCGGCCTGGGCGGGCGGCGTGCCCGATCTGTCCCCGCTGGCGGATGGTGGCGAGCGTGAGGCAGGCCGAGGGTCATGAGCCGTTTCGTCAAACTGCCGTAGAGCGAACCAACAGCGAGCCGCGAACCAGGAGCGAGGCCATGGCCGAGGAACAGGTCCAACGTGACGATGGTGGTGGCGTGGTCACCGCGCAGGACACCCTCTCCGTCACCGACAACCGCACCGGTGAGACCTACGAGGTCGAGGTCACCGACGGCACCGTGCGGGCGATGGACTTCCGCCAGATCAAGGTCGACGACGGCGACTTCGGGCTCATGACGTACGACCCCGCCTTCACGAACACCGCCTCCTGCCGGAGCGCGGTCTGCTTCATCGACGGCGCGGCCGGCGTGCTCGAGTACCGCGGCTATCCGATCGAGCAGCTCTGCGAGCGCTCCACCTATCTGGAGGTCGCCTACCTGCTCATCTACGGCGAGCTGCCCACGCAGGAGCAGCTCGACGAGTGGGTGTTCGAGATCACCCATCACACCTTCGTCCACGAGAACATCAAGAAGTTCGTCGAGGGCTTCCGCTACGACGCCCACCCGATGGGGATGCTGCTCGCCACGATCGGCGCTCTCTCGACCTTCTATCCGGACGCGAAGAACATCGACGATCGGCTGGAGCGTCACATGGCGGCCGTGCGGTTGATCGCCAAGGTGCCGACGCTCGCCGCGTTCGCTTACCGCCACAACCTGGGCCTGCCCTACGTCTATCCCGACAACGACCTGTCCTACCCGGGCAACTTCCTGTCGATGATGTTCAAGATGACCGAGGCCAAGTACGAGCCGGATCCCCGGCTCGAGAAGGCCCTGGACGTCCTCTGGATACTGCACGCCGACCACGAGCAGAACTGCTCGACGAACGCCGTGCGCGGCGTGGGCTCGTCGGAGGTCGATCCGTACTCGGCCGTGGCCGCCGGCGTGGCCGCCCTGTACGGCCCGCTGCACGGTGGCGCCAACGAGCAGGTCGTCCGGATGCTCGAGCGGATCGAATCGGTGGACAACATTCCCGACTTCCTCGAGGGCGTGAAGAACCGCAAGGAGCGCCTGATGGGCTTCGGCCACCGGGTGTACAAGAACTACGATCCGCGCGCCCGCATCATCAAAGAGCACGTTGAGCAGGTCTTCGAGGTCACCGGCAGGAACCCGAAGCTCGACATCGCCACCGAGCTCGAGAAGCGCGCCCTCGACGACGACTACTTCGTGGAGCGCAAGCTCTACCCGAACGTCGACTTCTACTCGGGCCTCATCTACGAGGCGCTCAACCTGCCCAAGGACATGTTCACCGTGATGTTCGCGATCCCGCGCACCTCCGGGTGGATCGCCCAGTGGAGCGAGATGCTCCAGGACGACGAGACGAAGATCGCGCGCCCGCGCCAGATCTACACGGGCGAGCGCGAACGCGACTACGTCCCGGTGGGCGAGCGGCCGAAGCTCACCGACAAGCCGACGGCGGAGACCAAGCTGATCGACCCGGCGCAGCGCTAGGCCCTCGCCTTCCTACGAATCTCCGCTGGCGCGAGGGCGCAAGCGCGCCGAGCCGTAAACCGTTCCTGACGTAGGGCCCCAATCAGGCAGGGGCTAAACGAAAGGACCAGATGAAATCGTTTAGGAGAGCCCTCACAGCGGGATGCGGCGTAGCCGTGACCGCGCTTGCCACCGCCTCCGGCGCCAGCGCCGCGAAGGTGGAGACGGTGGCCCGCGGCCTCGACAACCCGCGCTCGGTGGCGGTTGGCCCGGACGGCGCGGTCTACGTGGCCAACGCCGGCCGGGGCGGTCGCCAGTGCCAGGGCAAGGGCGACGACCGGATGTGCGTCGGCAACACCGGCCGGATCGTCCGATTTGCGAACGGCCAGACAACCACGCTGGCCAAGGGCTTCGTCTCGGCCGCCGAGCCGGGCGGCGTCTTCGCCACCGGCGTGGACGGGGTGTCGGTGAGCCCGGACGGCAAGGTCTACGCCGTCACCACGTCGGGCCCGCCCGAGGCGATCAAGTCACTGCCCGCCGCCGTGCGTCGCCAGACCGGCCGCCTGCTCGAGGTGAACGGCGGCAGCTTCTCCCCGGTGGCCCGCATCGATCAGCTCGAGTGGCGGAACAACTTCGACAAGGTTCGGGGCGACCGAAACTCCAACCCGTATGCGGTGCTGGCGCTGCCCGACCGCCAGATCGTGGTCGACGCCGGCGCGAACGCCGTTTTCGAGGTCCGAGGCACGCAGGTGAGGCTGCTGGCCGTGATCCCCAAGAACGGCAAGGCCCAGGCGGTGCCGAGCTCGGTCGCCCTGGGTCCCGACGGGAACCTCTACGTCGGTGAGCTGGCCGAGGGCGCCGGCAAGGGCAAGGCGCGCGTGTGGCGGATCCCCGCCGCCGGCGGCACGCCGGTTGTGCACGCGACCGGCTTCACGGCGATAACAGGAGTTGCATTTGGACCCGACGGGAGCCTGTTCGTGACGGAGTTCGTTCGCGACTTCCGTAAGGAGGACTTCCGCGGAAGGGTCGTGAGGGTCGCGCCCGACGGCACTCGGACGTTCCTGGGCGGCAAGACCCTGCTCGGGGCGACCGGCGCCGCGGTCGACTCGACCGGGGCGGTCTACGTGTCGAACTACAGCGTCCTGCCTCGCAGGACGCCCAAGAAGAGCGAATTCAGGGGAGCGGGCGGCACGCTCGTGAAGATCACGCCGTGACCTGACCAGGGCCAGACCCCTCGAGGCCGTCCGCTCGAGGGGTCTGACCCGCTTCAGCTGCTCTCGGCGGCCAGAGCGACCTGATCCTCCAAGCCGGCGACGGGACCGGCGGTCCCGCCGGTGCGCTTGCGCTCGCGAATCTCGAGACGGCGGGAGAAGCGCGAGAGAGCCAGGTTCGTGACCACGAACAGCAGGCCGATGAAGATGAACACCTGCAGCACGGGTGCTTCGACGCCGCCGACGAAGGCGGTGAAGCCGCTCGAAAGAATGCGCCCGTGGCGCATCACCTCCTCGATCGCGATGATGCTCACGAGCGTCGTGTCCTTGTTGAGCGTGATGAGCTGTGACACCGTGGCGGGAACCATCCGCCGCAGGCCCTGCGGCAGGATCACGTAACGCAGCTGCTGTGGATAGGTGAGCCCGAGCGACGCGGCCGCCTCCCCCTGCCCGCGATCGAGCGAGAGGATGCCCGCGCGCATGATCTCGGCGATCACCGCGGAGTTGTAGAGGACGAGGCCGAGGATTCCCGCGAACACCCGGCCGGACTGCAGCGCCTCCGGGAAGAAGCCGGGCACGTTGTCCTCGTAGAAGTCCTTCCACGGCGCCGGCAGCGCCAGGGCGAGGTAGAGGATGATGAAGATGAGCGGCAGGTTCCGCCACACGTCCACCCAGAGCCCGGCCGTCAGGCTCAGGGGGCGGAACGTCGAGAGTCTGGCGAGCGCGAGCAGCAGGCCGAAGATCAGCGAGAACACGATCGCGATCGCCGCGATCTCCAGGTTGACCAAGAAGCCCTCCAGCAGGAAGCGGAGGTTGTTCCCGCTGGTCAGCCACTCCCAGTTGCTCCCATCGAACAGGTAGTTCACCGCCACATCACCTGCGAATCGCGTAGTGGGCCTCGAGCCAGCGGACGGCGACCGTGGCCAGCCCGGTCAGGATCAGATAGCCCACGGCGGCCCAGAAGAACGTCTCGTTCGTCTCGAACGTCCGCGACTGGACGATGCGCGCCTGCTTGAGCAGGTCGGGCAGCGCGAGCAGCGAGACACCGACGATCGCGGAGTTCTTGATCATGGCGATCGTCAGGCTGCCGAGGTGCGGGATCACGGTCCGGAACGCCTGCGGCAGCACGATGTAGCGCAGTGTCCGCGGGTAGTCGAGGCCCAGCGACAGCGACGCCTCGATCTGCCCTTTCCCAACGGCGAATACCCCCGAACGCAGCGCCTCCGCCACGTACGCCGCGGTATAGAGGCCGAGGCTCGCCGTTCCCGCCACCCAGGCGTCGATGGGGACGCCGGCCCGGCGCAGGCCCGCGAACGAGATGAAGAGCAGCACCAGCAGCGGCGTGTTGCGGAACACCTCCACGAAGATCCCGCCCGCCCAGTTGAGCGGCTTCAGAGGAGCCACGCGCAGCGCCGCCACCAGCGTGCCCACCGCCATCGCGATGACGAACGAGATGGCAACGAGGCGGACCGTGACCCAGAAACCGGAGCTGAGCTCCGAGAAGTGCTCGGTCAGTACCTCCCAGAGCTCAGCCATGGGCGGTGTTCCGGAAAGGGGTCGCTCGCTAGCCGAGCTCGAGCGCCTGCTTCAGCGTCATGTCCGGAGGCTGCTCCTGCTTGTTGATGTGGCGGCCGACCCACTTCTGGTAGGTCTCCTCCCAGCGACCATCCTCCTCGACCTGCCTCAGCACCCGGTCGACGAAGCGCTTCAGCTGACTGTCGCCCTCCTTGATCCCAACGCCGTAGGGCTCCGTCGTGAGCCGGTCGCCGACCATCTGCAGGGTGTCGTCCTGGATGATCATCCCGGTCAGGATCACGTCGTCGGTGGAGATGGCGTCGATCGCCTTGTTCTGGAGCAGCTCCAGGCACTCCGAGTAGGTGTCGACGAGCTTGAGGTCGGCGTCCGGCGCCTCCTCGCGGATGGTCTCCTCGTAGGTCGAGCCAAGCGCGGTGCACACGCTGTTTCCGGCAAGGTCCTTCAGGCCCATGATGTCGGAGCCCTTTGGCACCAGGATTCGCCCCTGGGCGATGTAGTAAGGCTCCGAGAAATCGATCTCGGTATCGCGCTCGGCGTTGATCGTCATCGTCGAGAGGATCAGGTCGACCGTGCCCTTCTCGAGGAACGGGATGCGGTTGTCGGAGATCGCCTCGATGAATTTCGGCTCCACGCCGAGCTCCTCGGCGATGAACCTGCCCATGTCGACGTCGAAACCCTCGACCTCGCCCGACTGCGGGTTCTTGAAGCCGAAGGGCGGCACGTCGTACTTCACCCCGATCGTGATCTCGCCGCGGTTCTGGATCTTCCCCAGGGTGCTGTCGGCAGGGAACTGCTGCGCGTCGGCGGCCTGGTCGCCGCCGTCTCCCCCATCATCGTCATCGTCGCCACAGCCCGCGACAACAAACGCTCCCAGCACGAGCGCGAGCGCGACGAGCAGTCTCAGCATCCTGCCTTTGTCTCGCATGGTGTCCCCCTTGTCAGTGGTGGATGATCTTGTCCACGAACTCCTTCGCTCGCCGGCTCTTTGCTGCGCTGAAGAACTCGTCCGGGGTCCCCTCCTCAACGATCTCTCCCCGATCGATGAAGACGATCCGGTCGCAGACCTCGCGCGCGAACCCCATCTCGTGCGTGACCACGATCATGGTCATGCCTTCGCGCGCAAGGTCCCTCATGACGTCGAGGACCTCGCGGATCATCTCGGGATCGAGTGCCGAGGTCGGCTCGTCGAACAGCATCAGCTTGGGATCCATGGCGAGCGCCCGGGCGATCGCCACTCGCTGCTGCTGGCCGCCGGACAGGTCGGCGGGGTACTCGTTCTCCTTCTCCGGGATCCCCACACGCTCCAGCAGCTCGCGCGCCCGCCGGCGGCCCTCCTCACGCGACACGCCCTTCCCCTTGACCGGGCCGAGAACGATGTTGTCCTGGACCGTCATATGTGGGAAGAGGTTGAACTGCTGGAACACCATCCCGATCTCCGCGCGCAGCCGGCTCAGCGCCCCGCCCGAATAGTCGATCGGGGCGCCCTCGAAGCGCACCTCCCCGGCGTTGACGGGCTCGAGGCCATTGATGCAGCGCAGCAGCGTGGACTTTCCGGACCCCGATGGGCCGGCGATCACGATGGCTGCGCCACGCTCGACGCTAAGGTCGACGCCGTCGAGAACCACGTTGTCGCCGAAGCTCTTGCGCACCTGCGCTAGCTCGACGAGCAGGCCGTCCTGGTCCCCCGTCATTCCGGCGGCTCTATGCCCGAGGCGGACGGGATTAAATCCGGAAGACCGGCACGAGCCGCTTCTCGTGTTCGGCCTCGATCCTCGCCACCACCTCGACGTGCTCCTCGATCCCCGAGCCCCGGAGCTTCGTGGCGAGCAGCTCGTCGACCTGGAACAGGCCGGACGAGTTGTTCATGGCGATCTCGATCCGAACCGTCCGCTCCTCGCCCGGCTCGATCGTCACCGCGTCGATGGCGGCGGCCGACAGGGAGTGGATGTTCGGGCGGCGGGTCTCGAACGGCACGCGGGAGCGGCCCGACGCCATGTCGAGCGCGTCGGCCACCCGCACGACGCCGGCCTCGACCGTGAGCGGCTCGCCGCCCCGGCGGCGGTGGCCGATCACGGCGTGCAGCGCCTCGGACATGACGACGGTTAGCTCGGGCTCCTCGTAGAGTCCCTCGAGCAGCCGGGGCATACGGTCGGCCGCGAGGAAGAGCGAGTACTGCTCGTGGTCGGTCCGGTGGATCGACATGCCGGTGTCGTGGAACAGGCAGGCCGCGGTTATCACGACCTCGGCGTCGCGCCTCCCCATTCCGTGCTCGGAGACCATGGCCGGCTCGACGCCCGCCCGATTCAGCAGGCGAAACAGGCGCAGGGCGATGTTGACGACGATCTGGATGTGCACCCACGAGTGGTCTGACATGTCGAGCCGGTCGGCGTTCACCTGTTGCATGTGCCACCAGCCCTGCAGCCTCGTGTCGCCGTTCGCGGCCTCGAACAGCGCCTCCAAGCGGCGGTTGCCACGCGTGGGCGCGCGAATCTCCATACGCGGGAACTCCACGCGAGTACCCTTCCAGATCATGGTCCGCGAATCGCTCTTCGACGGCCACGGACGGCGCATCTCGGATCTCCGGGTGTCGGTCACCGACCGCTGCAACTTCCGCTGCCAGTACTGCATGCCCGCGGACGGGCTGCCGTGGCTCGACCGCGACGAGGTGCTGACGTTCGAGGAGATCGAGCGCATCGTCCGCGTGCTGTCGGAAATGGGGGTCACGGACCTGCGCCTGACGGGCGGCGAGCCGCTGGTGCGGCGGGAGTTCCCACGGCTCGTGGGGATGCTGGCCGCGATCCCCGGCCTAGAGGACCTCTCGCTCACCACCAACGCATACCTGCTCGAGCGCGACGCCGACGCGCTGGTCGAAGCCGGCATCACTCGCGTCAACGTCTCGATTGACTCGCTCCAGCGCGACCGCTTCTTCCAGCTCACCAGGCGCGACTCGCTTCCCCAGGTGCTCCGAGGGCTCGAGGCGATCGCGCGCCATCCCGAGGTGCGGCCGATCAAGGTCAACGCCGTGGCGCTGCGCGGCTTCACCGAGCAGGAGGCGCTGCCGTTCGCCGAGTTCGCGCGCTCGACGAGCTACCAGGTGCGCTTCATCGAGTTCATGCCGCTCGACGGCGACCATTCCTGGAGCCGCGACCAGGTGCTCACGGGCGAGGAGATCCGGGCCATCATCGACCGGGTTCACCCCCTCGAGGAGCGCCCGCGCGAGCCGCACGCCACCGCGCGCGTCTTCCGCTTCCGCGACGGACGCGGCGAGATCGGCTTCATCAATCCCGTCTCGGAGCCGTTTTGCGGCGACTGCAACCGGATCCGCCTCACCGCCGACGGCAAGCTGCGCACCTGTCTCTTCTCCCTGCACGAGACCGACCTGCGGGAGCCGCTGCGCGGAGGTGCAACCGACTCGGAGCTCGAGACGATCCTGCGCGACGCGGTCTGGCGCAAGGAGCTGAAGCACCACGTGGGCGAGCCGGGCTTCAGGCAGCCGCCGCGCACGATGTCCGCCATCGGTGGCTAGGTCGTACACGCTCACCGTTCGCAGCGGGGCAAAGGTGCGGCGTGAACGCTTCGCGACGCTCGACGGGGCGCTCGAAGCCATGGAGCGCGAGGGCCGGCAGCTCGAGCGGGGAGCCGACGCGCACGCCGTCGGGGGCACCCTGATGCGCCGGCTGGACCCCGTCGAGCAGGTCGTCGGCCGGCTCGAGCTGGCGGGGCCCGGCCGGCTGCGCGCGGGCGTCGACGTCCGCGGCGACGGCTCGACCGAGGCCTTCACGGGGCGCCTGCGGCGGCAGCTACTCGACCAGGGCCGCCGGGAATCGGCCTACGACGCGCTGCGGAGGGCGCTCGAGGAGCGGCCGTGAAGCGCTGGCGCGTCCCCCTCCCGCGCGGCGCCGAGCCGCCCTACCGCGTATTCCTGAACGGCGTGCCGCAGCGGGAGGGCAGGGATTACGAGGTCGCAGGCCGCGAGCTCCATTTCTTTCAGCCGCTCGAGAAGGAGAAGTTGGGCCTCGGCCGCTGGACCGCGATCTTCCTCGGGCTGTTCGGCTCGTACGGAAAGGACGACTCGGTGGACGTCCAGTACCGGCTCGGCAACCGGGACGCCGTGGCGACGGGACTGGAGATCATCCCGCCCGAGAACCGCCAACCTTGACACGATCATGTCAAGGTTCTACCTTGGACCCCATGCGCATCGCGGAGATCCTCGACCACCAGCGCCCCGTGTTCTCGTTCGAGTTCTTCCCGCCCAAGACCGACGACGGGCAGCGGACGCTCGAAGGCACGCTCGCGGTGCTTAAGGACGACCAGCCCGACTACGTCTCGGTCACGTACGGCGCCGGCGGCACCACGCGGGCGCGCACCGTCGAGATCACCAAGTGGATCAAGCAGGACCTCGGGATCGAGGCGATGGCGCATCTCTCCTGCGTCGGCGAGCCGAAGGAGCGGCTCACCGAGATTCTCGCGGAGGTCCAATCCGCCGGGATCCAGAACGTGCTGGCGCTCCGAGGCGATCCGCCCCGAGGCCAGAGCGATTGGACTCCGCACCCGGGCGGGCTCAGTTACTCGGTCGAGCTGATCCGGCTCATCAACGAGCAGTTCGACTTCAGCATCGGGGCCGCGTGCTTCCCCGAGGTACATCCGGACGCGCCAGACCGGGCGAGTGACCTGAGCTACGCGAGGGAGAAGGTCGAGGCGGGGGCGACCTTCCTGATCACGCAGCTCTTCTTCGACAACGAGCTGTACTTCGACTTCGTCGAGGACGCCCGCGCCGCCGGCGTCCACGTGCCGATAGTGCCGGGCATCATGCCGATCACGAACGTCAACCAGATCAAGAAGATCACCGGTATGTGCGGCGCCACTATCCCGGACGAGCTCGAGCGGGAGCTCGACGGGCGCGCCGACGACCCGGAAGCGGTTGCCGAGCTCGGGGTCGCGTACGCGACCCTCCAATGCTCCGATCTCCTGGCGCGGGGCGCGCCCGGCATTCACTTTTACACGTTGAACCGCTCGCCCGCAACGCGAGCGATCCTCGCGGCGGTCCGCGCCGCGCATCCGTGGACGCGGGCTAAGGCGACGGTCTAGGGCTCGGGCCCACCTCGGCCCGCGCCCAGCGCTCGGGATCGCTCCCGTCGAGGCGCTGCACCTCGCCGCGAAGCTCGAGGTGCCGCAGGTAGCAGAGCGCCTCCGAGAGCCCCCAGCCGACCATCATCGGCCGAGGCAGCTCGCGGTCGAGCATCTCGGGGACCACGTCGAACGCCATGCGCGGGCCGTCGCCGAGGGCGTTCCGCACGCGCGCCAACCGCTCGGCAACCGCACGGCGGTTCGCCTCCGCGAGCGCGCGGGCATCGCGCACCGGGCGCCCGTGGCCGGCGAGGACAAGCCGGACGTCGAGCTCGTCGACCACGTCGAGGCTGTGCAGGAACTCGCCGACCGGGTCGGGCGTGTAGCCGTAGTCGTAGTAGAGCGAGACGCGCCCGAGCAGGTGGTCGCCCGACAGAAGCAGGCCACGCTCGGGCTGGTGGAGGACCACGTGCGAGGGTGCGTGGCCCGGGGTCTCGTACACCTGCCATGTGCCCAGGTCGGTCGACACCTCGACGCCGGAGAGGAGATCGCGGTCGGGGAGCACGATCTCGGCGATGCCGAAGCCCTGGCCGCGGCGCTGCTCCTCGAAGACCTCGAGGTCGGCGGCCGGCACACCGCTCTGGCGCGCCACCTCGAGTCGCCGCTCGAATGCGCGCTCCGGGTCGCGCGCCGCCCTCGTGGCGTGTCCGTGGTTCGGATGCATCCAGAGCTCGCAGCCCGCGGCGCGAGTGATCGGCCCCGCCAAGCCGTAGTGGTCGGAGTGCGCGTGTGTGCAGGCCAAGAGCCGCACGTGCTCGAGCCGCAGCCCCGCCTGGTCGAGCGCGCGCTCGAGCTGGCGCATCGCGCCGGGCTCGTGAAACCCGGTGTCGACCAGCACGACGCCCTTGCCCGAGGCGACGGCGAACGCGTTGACGTGCGGAACGGCGGGCCACGGCAGCGGCAGCCGCAGACGCCACAGTCCGGGCAGTATCCGGTCCGCCCGGGAGAGCTCTCGCCCCCCGGCGCTCACGGGTCGATCAACACGCCCGGGTTGAGGATGCCCCCGGGGTCAAGGGCGGCCTTGGCCGCGCGCAGGGCCGCCGCGAACGGCTCGGGCCGCTGGCGGTCGTACCAAGGGCGATGGTCCCGCCCGACCGCGTGGTGGTGCGTGACCGTGCCCCCGGCCGCGGTGATCGCGTCGGAAGCCGCCCGCTTCACCTCGTCCCAGTGGTCGAGCTCGGCGCCTCGACGGGCGGGAGCCAGCACCGTGAAGTAGGGTGCCGCGCCGTCGGGGTAAACGTGCGTGAGTCGGCAGGTAAGGCGGCCGCCCCCGAGCGCCGCCTCGGTTCGCGCGCGCACGGCGGCCACGAACGCGTCGAGGTGGTCCCAGGTGATGGCGGTCTCGAAGGTCTCGGCCAGGATGCCCGCCGCGACCATCGTGTCCCGGAGGTAGGGCATCTGCAGGAAGGCTTCCCGCCAGGCGCCCTCGGCCTCGTTCCTCTCCCCCACCGCCGGAGCCGCCGGAAGCTCGCCGCCGTGGTCGCGGCAGCACTCGAGGGCGCGCTCCATCCATGCATCGAGCGGGTGGTCGGCGGACTCGAAGCCGAGCACGAGGAGGGCCCTGCCCTCGGGCGCGGCGCCCGTGAGCGCGGCCTCGCCGGGGTCGAGCAGCCGACAGTTCGAGGGGTGGAGACCCGACTGACCCAGGGCGCGGACGGCGCGCGCCCCCTCGCCGAAGCCGGGGAAGAGCACGCCGGCCGACGCCTTGAAGCGCGGCGCCGCCTGCACCCGCACCCAGGCCTGCGTGATCACGCCGAGGATCCCCTCCGATCCGATCAGCATGCGGTCCGGGCTCGGCCCGGCGCCGGAGCTGGGCACCCGCCGGCTCTCCCACACGCCGCTGGGGGTCAGCGCCCTCACCGACTCGACGAAGTCGTCGATATGCGTGTTGAGGGTGGCGAAGTGGCCGCCGGCGCGCGTGGCGATCCAGCCGCCGAGCGTCGAGAGCTCGAACGACTGCGGGTAGTGGCGCAGCGTGAGGCCGTGCTCCTTCAGCTGGGCCTCGAGCACGGGACCGGTGGCGCCGGCCTGGATGAGGGCGGCGCGCGAGACGGGATCCACCTCGAGCACGCGGTCCAGCCGCTTCAGGTCGATCGTGACCGTGCCGGCGTAGTCCTCGGGCACGGCCGGCTCGACTCCGCCCACCACGCTGGTGCCGCCGCCGAAGGGAATCGCCGCGGCGTTCTGCTCGGCGCACCAGGCCAGCACCCGCTCCAGCTCCGCCTCGTCCGCCGGGTGGGCCACCACGTCCGGCGGATTGTCGAAGCGCCCGCGGAACGCGCGCACGACGTCGCGATAGGAGCGGCCGTAGGCATGCGCCGCCCGCTCGTACGTGTCGCTCCGGCAGATGTCGGCGAGCGTACGCGGCGGCTCCAGGCGTGGCGGCGGCAGCCGGACATGCTCGAGCGCCACCGGCCGCTCGACCTCGCCGGCGGGGAACCCGAGGTGGTCCCGGATGCCGGCGGCGGCCTGCTCGACCTCGGCGTGGGACGGCTGCTCGTCCTCGAAGCCCCAACCCCAGTGCTTGCGCCGCCGCGTCGTGACCACGGAGGGGTAGCTTCGCAGGGCTGGCCTGCGAGCTTTGCTGCGGGCGGCAGCACCACCCCGCCCGCGGGCTACAGTTGACAGTTGGAATGGCAACGCGGGCGACGACCGTGCAAATCACGATGCCCCAGATGGGCGAATCGGTCACCGAAGGGACCGTTCTCGAGTGGTTGAAGCAGGTCGGGGACCGGGTCGAGGCCGAGGAGCCGCTGGTCGCGGTTACCACCGACAAGGTCGACGCCGAGGTTCCTGCTCCCGCATCGGGCACGCTGACGAAGATTTTGGCCGAGCCGGATCAGGCCGTGCGGGTGGGCGAGGCCCTGGGGGAGATCGAGGTGGGCGGCGACGGTGAGCCTCCCGCGGCCGGCGACGGTGGGGCGCCTGCGGCGGAGGCCGGCGACGGTCGCCCGGCCGCCGAGGCCGAGACCAAGACCGAGACCGTGGACGTCACCTTCCCCGAGATGGGCGACTCGGTGGCCGAGGGCACCGTGCTGGAGTGGCGCGTGAAGCCCGGAGACACCGTCGCCGTCGACGACGTGCTCGTCGAGATCTCGACCGACAAGGTCGACGCCGAGGTGCCTGCTCCTGTGGCGGGAACGGTGGCCGAGATCCTGGTCGACCCGGACGAGACGGTGAAGGTGGGCTCGGTGCTGTGCCGGATCGCGGCCGGCGCCGATGCTCCGGCCGGGCCGGTCCAGCCGTCGGCGGCGCCCGCGGAGGCGCCGACCGCCGTGCCCAGCGCCTCCGACGGCAACGGCGTAGGCGCGACGCCGGTGGCGGCCCGCATCGCGAGCGCTCATGGGCTCGACCTCGGAGCCGTGAAGGGCACGGGCCCGCGCGGGCGGGTGACGAAGGACGACGTGCTCGCTGCCATCGAGGGCAACGGCGCGCCGAGCGCATCCGCGGTCGCGCCGCCACCCGCGGGCGCCGAGACGCGGCCCATCCGCGGGCCGGCCGCGACGCTCGTCAAGTTCATGAACGACAGCCGCTCGATCCCCACGGCAACGAGCTTCCGGACCGTGCCGGTCGCCGTCCTCGATGCGCGCCGCAGGGAGCTGAAGGCGAACGACAGGCGGCTCTCCTTCACCCATCTGATCGCCTGGGCGATCGTGCAAGCGGCGCGCGACATGCCGGTCATGGGGAACGCCTACGCCGAGGAGGACGGCAGGCCGCAGCGCGTCGTGCCGGCCACGATCAGCCTCGGACTGGCCGTGGACGTGGAGCGCAAGGACGGCACGCGGACGCTGATCGTTCCGGTGCTCGGGAACGCGAGCGAGATGGGCTTCGCGGACTTTGTGGCCCGCTACGACGAGCTCGTCGCCGGCGCCCGCGACAACACGCTGCCGCCGGACGCCTACCAGGGCGCCAACATCACGCTCACCAACCCGGGCGGCCTCGGCACCGTCGCCTCGGTGCCGCGTCTGATGCCCGGCCAGGGCACGATCGTGGCGACGGGCGCGATCGGCTATCCGCCCGGTCTGACGGGCGTGGAGCCGAAGCGCCTCGCGGAGCTCGGCGTCGAGAAGGTCATGACGATGACGAGCACCTACGACCACCGCGTGATCCAGGGCGCCGAGTCGGGTTCGTTCCTGCGCAGGATCGACCAGCTGCTGCAGGGCGAGGACGGCTTCTACGAGGGCGTGTTCGACGCCCTCGACCTGCCGGTAGGGGTTGAGGGCGGCGACGGCACGGCGCAGGTGACCGCCGCCGAGCCGGTCCCCGCGACCGCACATCCGGCGGCCGGGCCGGTGGCCGACGCGGCGCTGCTCCAGGCGGTGCAGGCTGCCACCTCGATCGTGAAGGCGCATCGCATGCACGGCCACCTGGCCGCGCGGCTCGATCCGCTCGGCTCGCAGCCGGTGGGCGACCCCGCGCTCGACCCGGCGACCGTCAACCTCACGCCCGAGTTGATGCGGCGAATCCCGGCCTCCGTCCTGCGCGTGGCCGTGCCGGGCGACACTTTCGCCGACGCCCTGCCCCGCCTACGCGAGACCTACACGGGCACGATCGCGTACGAGATCGAGCACATCTCGGAGCACGAGCAGCGCGTCTGGCTCCGGCAGGCGATCGAGTCCGGCGCCTACCGCGAGGCGCTCGACACGGAGCAGCGGGGCAAGCTGCTGCGCCGCCTGTCCGAGGTGGAGGCGCTCGAGACCTACCTGCACAAGGCGTTCCTCGGCAAGAAGCAGTTCTCGATCGAGGGGCTCGACGCCCTCGTGCCGATGCTCGACGAGACGATCGAGCTGGCGTCCGCTGCGGGCGCCCGCGAGGTCGTGCTCGGGATGGCCCACCGAGGGCGCCTGAACGTGCTCGCCCACACCGTCGGGCGGCCCTACGAGACGATCCTCGCGGAGTTCGAGGGCGAGGGGACGCTCGCTGTCGACACAGCCGCTCCCGAGGGAGGCACGGGCGACGTCAAGTACCACTACGGCGCATCAGGGACCTACGCGACGGAGGGCGGCCGCCGCGTGACCGTCACCCTCTCGCCCAACCCGAGCCACCTCGAGTACGTGAATCCCGTGATCGAAGGCCGGGCGCGGGCCGACCAGACGACCCGCAAGGCGCGCGATCTCGGGCACGACCCGACGGCCGTGGTGCCGGTGCTGATCCATGGCGACGCCGCCTTCCCGGGCCAGGGAATCGTGGCCGAGACGCTCAACCTCCAGGCGCTCGAGGGCTACTCCACGGGCGGCACCCTCCACCTGATCGCGAACAACCAGCTCGGCTTCACGACCGATCCGGGCGAGAGCCGCTCAACCCGCTACGCCTCGGACCTCGCCAAGGGCTTCGACATCCCGATCATCCACGTGAACGCCGACGACGTGGAGGCCTGCGTCTCCGCGGTTCGCCTCGCCTACGCCTTCCGCGAGACCTTCCACCGCGACGCGCTTATAGACCTGATCGGATACCGCCGCTTCGGTCATAACGAGACCGACGAGCCCGCCTACACGCAGCCCCTCATGTACGAGCGCATCAAGAAGCACCCGCCCGTGCGCAAGCTGTACGCGGAGGAGCTCCAGGGCGAGGACGTCGTGAGCGCCGAAGACTCGGAGCGGATGGCGGCCGAGGCGTACCAGCGGGTCACCGACGCGCACGAGGAGCTCAGGCGGGCGATCGGCGCGCCCCCGGAGACCGGGGAGCACGAGCTCGATCGGACGATGAGCCGCGAGCCGCGTACCACCGTGGCCGAGGAAACGCTCCGCGCGCTGAATGAGCAACTGCTCCGCGTGCCCGACGGCTTCACCGTCCACCGCAAGCTGAAGCCCTTCCTCGATCGACGCCGCGCGGCCTTGGAGGAGCCCGACGGCGCCATCGACTGGGCGCACGCGGAAGCGCTCGCCTTCGCATCGCTGCTCGCGCTCGGCGTGCCCGTGAGGCTGACCGGCCAGGACACGGCGCGCGGCACCTTCAGTCAGCGGCACGCCGTGCTCCACGACGCCGCCACCGGCGCCGCATGGTGCCCGCTCCAACAGCTGCGCGACGCGGTCGCCCCCTTCGAGCTCCACAACAGCCCGCTCTCCGAGCAGGCCTGCCTCGGCTTCGAGTACGGCTACTCGGTCCAGGCCCCCGACGCGCTCGTGCTCTGGGAGGCCCAGTTCGGCGACTTCGTGAACTCGGCTCAGGTAATCGTCGACCAGTTCCTGGTCTCGGGACTCGCCAAGTGGGGCCAGACGACGCGCCTGAGCCTGCTGCTGCCGCACGGCTACGAGGGGTCGGGTCCGGAGCACTCGAGCGCCCGCCTGGAGCGCTTCCTCCAGGCTGCCGCCGAGGGGAACATCCGCGTGGCCAACTGCACGACCCCGGCACAGTACTTCCACCTGCTGCGACGCCAGGCGCTGGTCTCGAAGCCTCGCCCGCTGATCCTGATGACCCCGAAGAGCCTGCTGCGGCTACCGGCGGCGACGTCGACGCTGGCCGAGCTCGCGGACGGGTCGTTCGAGCGTGTGATCGACGACCCCCGCTTCGCGGACGGCGGCCGCGATGCCGTCACCAAGCTCGTGCTCTGCTCGGGGAAGGTCTACCACGACATCGCGGGCCACGAGGAGATCGAAAACGCCCGCCACATCGCGGTGGCGCGGGTCGAGCTCCTCTATCCGTTTCCCGAGGCAGAGCTGGTCGCCCTGATGGAACGCTACCCGAACCTCGAGCGCGTGGTGTGGGTGCAGGAGGAGCCGCGCAACATGGGGGCGCGCGCCTTCATGCGCCGCAGGATGGCCAAGATCCTGCCCGCGCACCTGTCGTACGACTACGTGGGGCGCCAGCTTCGGGCGGCCCCCGGCGAGGGCTACACGGCCGCCCACAAGCGCGAGCAGTCGCGCATCGTCCGCGTGGCGCTCGACCTCGAGCAGGACCGGCTCGAGCCGGACCTGTCGGCGCAGCGGCCGGTGATGTAACAGTCCGCACACGCGGGGGTATCACGGTCGGTGCTGCCGTTCCAGCGCAAGCCGTCGCTCGGGCACCGCGTGATCAAGCGTGGGCGCGAGCTTCGACGGGCTGCTCCACAGCTCGACATCCCCTGGGCGCGGTCGTGGCTCGCCGGCGTCGTACGGGAGACGTGCCTGCGTTTCGTGCTGCGCCCGCTCATGAACCTTTACACGCGCCGTCGCGCCACCGGCCGCGACGTGCTCTCGAAGATCAATGGTCCCGTGATCCTGGTCGCAAACCACACGAGCCACATCGACACCCCGGTGATCCTCGCCGCGCTGCCGCGCCGGTTTCGCAAGCGCACCGCGGTGGCGGCCGCCGCGGACTACTTCTACCGGAACAAGGTCGTAGCCTCGCTGGTGTCGCTGATCTTCAACACGGTGCCGATGGACCGCAAGGGCGGGGGGCTCGGCAATCAGGCCACGGATCATCTCGACCGCCTGCTCGACGAGGGCTGGAACCTGCTGGTCTACCCGGAAGGGACGCGGCGCGGCGGGCGAGCGGGCCGCGTGCGGCGGGGCGCCGCGGTGCTGGCGAACCGGCACAAGCTGCCGGTCGTGCCGATCCGCGTGAGCGGCACTCGCGCCGTGATGCCTCCCGGCCGCCTCTGGCCGAGGCGGTTGCACGGGAAGGTGATCTCGAGGCGCCACCGTGTTCAGGTCTCGTTCGGCGAGCCGATCAAGCCGGCCGACGACGCCGGGACCGTGGTCGAGCGCGTCCAGCGCTTCTTCGAGCAGGGCGACAACGGGGACGGCGCCGGGAGGCTCAGAAAGCGCCTCACGCTGTCGCGCTGAGCTGAGGCTAAGTCGTCGTCTGAGCCGCTCGACCCGCGGTTTTTCCGTGCGCCGGTTGACGGCGAAGTGCGCGCTCGAATAGTCTCGCCCATCAGGGAAACCGACTGACGGAGGCCGGCCGTTCGTGTCCGCGCCACCCGCGTGACGACGACGACAGGCAGCCCTTAGCGGTCCACTGAAGCGGGGCCCGTGACGGCTCGTGCCACCCGGGCCAAGTCGTTCTCGGGGCGTACTTGATATAGCTCGCCCGGAGACTGCGATCAGCCGAGAGGAGGAGGATCGATGGGAGTCACAGCCCGATGGCGCCAGACCACGGTCGGCGAGTACAGCTCCGAGTTCCTGGGGACCTTTGTGCTCATCATGTTCGGCGACGGCGTCGTCGCGATGGTCGTCGCCGCGCTGAACCAGTCCGGCCGTGGGCCGGAGCCCTTCGTAGGCCAGTCCGACTGGATTCTCATAACCACGGGCTGGGGCCTGGCGGTCGCGCTCGCCGTGTACGTGGCAGGCGGGATCAGCAGCGCCCACATCAATCCCGCCGTGACGCTGGCGATGGCCGTGTTCCGAGGCTTCGAGTGGCGCAAGGTGCCGGGCTACATGATCTCCCAGGTGCTGGGGGCGTTCGTGGCAGCCGCGGTCCTGTACCTGAACTACAAGCACGCCATCAACAGCTTCGAGGCGGCCAACGACATCTCACGTGGCGACCCGAACTCGGTACCCACGTACAGCATCTTCGCCACGTTCCCGGCGGACTACTACCCGAACGTCGCCGGCCCATTCCTGGACGAGCTGATCGGCACCGCGCTCCTGCTCGGCATCGTCCTGGCGCTGGTCGACGAGTTCAACGTGGCCCCGAGGGTGAACATAGGGCCTTTGCTCATCGGCTTCCTCGTGTTCGCGATCGGGCTGTCGTTCGGCGCGAACTCCGGCTACGCGATCAACCCCGCGCGCGACCTCGGTCCACGGCTGTTCGCCTGGATTCAGGGTTGGGGTGACATTGCGGTGCCCGGCAACTACGCGAACATCGACGGCTACATGTGGATCCCGATAGTCGCTCCCCTTGTGGGCGGGCTCGTCGGCGCGCTGATCTACGACTTCTTCATCCATAACGTGCTCGTCGCCCGCGGTCCCGCGGCGCCGCCAGCCGGGGGCGTCCCGGAGGCACCGGTGGGCGAACCGGAGCCGGCGGGGCGCGTCCCGCAGCCGACGCCACAGGAACGGCCGCCGGGCTACGCGGGTTCGCAACCACCCGAGGAGTGATCGAAACAGGCCGGTTCGCAGCGAGCCGGCGAGAGCAGCGACAGGAGCAGCACGGTGAAGAAGCTGATCAACGGTCCCGACGCGGTCGTCCAGGACGCGCTGCGGGGAATCGAGGCAGCCCACGGGGATCGCCTCCGCGTGAGCTACGACCCCGCGTACGTGGTCCGCGCGGACGCGCCGGTCGAGGGCAAGGTGGGCCTCGTCTCGGGCGGAGGCTCGGGGCACGAGCCCATGCACGGCGGCTTCGTGGGGCCGGGCATGCTCGACGCCGCCTGCCCCGGCGAGGTGTTCACCTCCCCCACGCCCGACCAGATGTCGGAGGCGACCAAGGCCGTCGACGGCGGCGCCGGCGTTCTGCACATCGTGAAGAACTACACCGGCGACGTCATGAACTTCGACATGGCCGCCGAGCTCGGCCGGGGCGAGGGAATCGAGGTCGAGTCCGTCCTCACGAACGACGACGTGGCGGTTGAGGACTCGCTCTACACGGCCGGGCGCCGGGGGGTGGGCGTGACGGTTCTGCTGGAGAAGATCTGCGGCGGCGCCGCCGAGGACAGGCGCCCGCTCGCGGACGTGGCGGAGCTTGGCCGGCGCGTGAACGCAAACGGGCGGTCGATGGGCATGGCCCTCACGCCCTGCATCACCCCGGCCTCCGGTGAGCCGAGCTTCGAGCTGGGCGAGAACGAGGTGGAGATCGGGATCGGCATCCATGGCGAGCCGGGCCGCTTCCGCGAGGAGATCGGGCCCGCGTCGCAAATCGCGGAGCGGCTGGTGACGCCGATCGTCGAGGACCTGCCGTTCTCGTCTGGCGACCGGGTGCTCGCGTTCCTCAACGGCATGGGCGGAACGCCCCTGATCGAGCTGTACGTGATGTATGCCGAGGTGGCCAAGCTGCTCGAGGGCCGTGGCATCCAGATCGGGCGCAACCTCATCGGCAACTACATCACCTCGCTCGAGATGCAGGGCTGCTCGATCACGCTGGTCAAGCTCGACGACGAGATGCTCCGCTACTGGGACGCCCCGGTGAACACGCCGGGCCTGCGGTGGGGCGTATAGCCAAGCCGTGCCGGTCAACCGGGACACCGTCCTCGACTGGATGAGGGGCTTCGCCGGGGAGATGGAGGAGCACCGCCAGGAGCTCGTGCGCCTCGACACCGCGATCGGCGACGGGGATCACGGGACGAACATGGATCGGGGAATGCGCAAGGCGCTCGAGCGGCTCGACGGCGCCGAGCAGGCCGACGCGGGCGCCGTGCTCAAGACGGTCGCGATGGCGCTCGTCTCGAGTGTCGGCGGAGCGGCCGGTCCGCTGTACGGAACTCTCTTCCTGCAGATGGGTGGTGCGCTGGCGGGCCAGGAGGAGGTGGACCTGGCCGGCTACATAGGGGCCTGGCGCAAGGGGCTCGAGGGCGTTCAGATGCGTGGGAAAGCAGAGCCGGGGGACAAGACGATGGTCGATGCGATCGTCCCGGCGGTGGAGGCGATGGAGCAGGCGACGGACCTCGACGGCGCACTGCGCGGCGCCGTGGAGGGCGCCGAGCAGGGGATGCTGGCGACTATTCCCCTGGTGGCGCGGAAGGGGCGCGCGAGTTACCTGGGGGAGCGCAGCAAGGACCATCAGGACCCGGGCGCCACCTCCACCTACTACCTCTACAGGAGCGCCGCCGAGGCGCTGGCAGGCTGAAAGGAGAGAGGGATGGCGGAATACGCCGCAGCGCTTGATCAGGGAACCACCAGCTCGCGCTGCATGATCTTCGACCACGGCGGACAGGTGGCCGCGGTCGAGCAGCTCGAGCACGAGCAGATCTACCCGAAGCCCGGCTGGGTCGAGCACGATCCGAACGAGGTCTGGCAGCGCTGCCGACAGGTGATGGACGGGGCGCTCGAGAAGGTCGGCGGCAACGCCGGCGACATCGCGGCGATCGGCATCACGAACCAGCGCGAGACCACTGTCGTCTGGGACCGCAACACGGGCGAGCCCGTCTTCAACGCGATCGTCTGGCAGGACACGCGCACCGACAAGATCTGCGACGAGCTCTCACAGGACGGCGGCCAGGATCGCTTCCGCCTCAAGAACGGTCTGC
Source organism: Thermoleophilaceae bacterium (assembly GCA_036519295.1). Taxonomy (GTDB): domain Bacteria; phylum Actinomycetota; class Thermoleophilia; order Solirubrobacterales; family Thermoleophilaceae; genus JACVRW01. The sequence continues at coordinate 14,587 of DATDLN010000172.1, read as the reverse complement.
CCATCGCCACCTACTTCTCGGGACCGAAGGTGCGCTGGATCCTCGAGAACGTCGACGGGACACGGGAGCGGGCGGAAGCCGGTGACCTGCTCTTCGGCAACATGGACACCTGGTGCATCTGGAACCTCACCGGCGGCACCGACGGCGGCCTGCACATCACGGACCCGAGCAATGCCAGCCGGACCATGCTGATGAACCTCGAGACGCTCGACTGGGACGACGAGCTGCTCGACACGATCGGGGTACCGCGGGCGATGCTCCCGGAGATCAGGCCCTCGAGCGCGACCTACGGAGAGGTCAAGGAGGGTTCCTTTGCCGGCATTCAGGTGGCGGGCGACCTCGGCGACCAGCAGGCCGCCACGTTTGGTCAGACCTGCTTCTCCGTTGGCGAAGCGAAGAACACCTACGGCACCGGCAACTTCCTGCTGCTGAACACCGGCAACGAGGCGGTGCAGTCCAAGAACGGCCTGATCACCACCGTCGGCTACAAGATCGGCGACGACGCTGCCGTGTATTGCCTCGAGGGCTCGATCGCGATCACCGGCGCCCTCGTCCAGTGGCTGCGCGACAACCTCAAGATGATCCGCTCCTCGGGTGAGGTGGAGGACCTGGCCAAGACCGTCGAGGACAACGGCGGCACCTACATCGTGCCCGCGTTCTCGGGGCTCTTCGCGCCGTACTGGAAGGCGAACGCGCGCGGCGTGGTCGCCGGCCTGACCCGCTTCGTCAATAACGGGCACATCGCCCGGGCCGCGCTGGAGTCCACCGCGTTCCAGAGCCGGGAGGTCGCCGACGCGATGAACGCCGACTCGGGCGTGGACCTCGAGTCGCTGAAGGTGGACGGCGGCATGGTCGTCAACGAGACGCTCATGCAGTTCCAAGCCGACATCCTGGGCGTGCCCGTCATCCGTCCGAAGGTCGCCGAGACCACCTCACTCGGCGCCGCATACGCGGCCGGCCTGGCGACCGGCTTCTGGGCCGAGGTCGAGGACCTGCGCGAGAACTGGGTCGAGGACAAGCGCTGGGAGCCCCAGATGGACGCCGCCGCCCGCGACGAGGCCTACCGCTACTGGAAGAAGGCGGTTGAGCGGACCTTCGACTGGTTGGATTAAGGGTGACCATGGGCCCGGCGGCTCGTGCCGCCGGGCCTGCGGCGCGGAGTAGGCTGAGCGCATGGCCACGCTCTCCACCGACGTATTCGTGATCGGCGGCGGCGCCACGGGTGCCGGGGTGGCCTGGGACGCGGCGCTGCGGGGCTTCCACGTCGTGCTCGCCGATCGCGCGGACCTCTGCGAGGGCACGAGCGGGCGTTTCCACGGCCTGCTGCACTCGGGGGGGCGCTACGTCGTCAAGGATCCGCTCGCGGCCCAGGAGTGCATTGGGGAGAACCGCATCCTGCGGGAGATCGCCGCGGACTGCATCGAGGACACCGGCGGGCTGTTCGTCACCACCCCTTCCGACGATCCCGCCTACGCCGACCGATTCGCGGAGGGCTGCCGCGCCACCGGTGTGGACTGCGAGGAGGTCGAACCGGCCGAGGTGCTGCGCGACGAGCCGCGCCTTCACCCCGGCATCTCCCGCGCCTTCCGCGTGCCCGACGCGAACATCGACGCCTGGAAGACGGTCTGGGCCCTCGCGCGCGGGGCGAACGAGCGCGGTGGGGCGCGGATTCTCCCCTACCACGCCGCGGTGGACGTCCACCGGAGCGGCGACCAGGTCACGGGCGCCCGCCTGCGCGACGTGCGAACGGACGAGGAGCTCGACGTGGAGGCGCGCGTGACCGTGAACGCCACCGGCGCCTGGGCGGGCAAGGTCGCCGACATGGCCGACATCGAGGGCGTCCGCGTGCTCCCGGGCCGGGGCATCATGATCGCGATGAACCACCGGCTGGTGGACACGGTGGTGAACCGCTGCCAGATGCCGACGGACGGCGACATCCTCGTCCCGATCCGCACGGTCAGCGTCATGGGCACGACCGACGTGCACACAGACGATCCGGACGACCACACGGTCGCCGAGGAAGAGGTCGACGCCATGCTCGAGGACGGCGAGCGCCTCGTGCCGGGGTTTCGCCAGGCGCGCGCCCTGCGTGTGTGGACGGGCGTGCGCCCGCTGTTCCAGGACGCTAAGGACGACGTGGCATCCACGCGCGACGTCACCCGAGCGCACACCCTCCTCGACCACGCCGAGCGCGACGGCGTGGGCGGCTTCGTCACGATCACCGGCGGCAAGCTCACGACCTTCCGCCTGATGGCGGAGGAGACGGTCGACGCCGTGTGCCGCCAGCTCGGCGAGAACCGGCCGTGCACCACCATGACCGAGCGGCTTCCGGGCTCAGAGGAGGGCGAGCACTACCAGCTCGGCGAGCGGCTCGCCCGGCGCGAGGGCAACCTGCGCGACGAGCAGCTCGTGTGCGAGTGCGAGCTCATCACCCGAACCAAGCTCGAGGAGTCCATGCGCATGCGCGGCACCGACAACCTCGGCGACTTCCGCCGGGTGCTCCGCCTCGGCATGGGGCCGTGCCAGGGCGGCTTCTGCATCTACCGGGCCACCGGAATCATGCACGGCATCGACGGGCTGACGGCCGAGCAGGCGAACCAGGCGCTGCTCAGCTTCCTGCAGGAACGCTGGAAGGGTGTGTGGCCGATCCTCTATGGCGACCAGCTGCGACAGGCCCGGCTCGACGACTGGATCTTCCAGGGCGTGCTCGACGTGGGGCATCTGGGGTAATGAGGCCGTCGCTCCACTACGACGTGCTGGTCGTCGGAGCCGGCGTGGCCGGCCTCACCGCGGGCGCGAGGCTGGCCGAGAGCGGCGCGCGCGTGTGCGTGCTCGCGAAGGGGGTCGGCTCGACCCATCTCGCGGCGGGGACCGTCGATGTTCTGGGCTACGACCCCGACCGGGTCGAGTCCCCGGCCTCGGCGCTGCCTGCGTTCGTCGGGGCGCGCCCCGACCATCCGTACGCGCTGCTCGGCGTCGACGCGGTCGGCCCGGCCGTCGACTGGTTCGCTACGCGGGTTGAGCGCGGCCCCCAGCCCGGCTATCGCTACGTCGGGAGCCTCGAGCGCAACCACCTGCTGCCCTCGGCGGTCGGCGCGGCCCGCCCGTCGGCGCTCGTCCCCGAGACGATGGCGGGCGGGGACCTCGGCGCGGAGCGGCCCGTATGTATCGTGGGCACGCGCGTGCTGCGGGAGTTCCACGCCTCCCTCTGCGCCGGAAACATCACGCGGTTGGGCATCGAGTCCCGCGCCCTCGAGGTGAAGTTCGAGATCGATCGTCCCGAGGTCAATGCGCTCGGGCTCGGACGGCGCTTCGACGATCCCGCGTTTCGCCGCGACCTCGCAGCTCGCCTGGGGCCGCTGGTCCAGGGAGACGAGCGTGTGGGGCTGCCCGCAGTGCTCGGCCTTCGCGATCCGCACGGCGCCTGGAGCGATCTGCAGGAGCGGCTCGGGCGCCCGGTCTTCGAGATCCCCACGCTGCCGCCCTCGGTTCCCGGGATGCGCATGTTCGAGGCCCTGCGGGCCGCGCTTCGAGCCGCCGGAGGGCGGCTCGTGATGGGCGCGCGGGTGGTGGGAGCCGAGCGCGAGGGCGCGCGCGTGACCGCGCTGCGGGTGGACACGGCGGGACGTGAGACGATCTTCGGAGCTCGCTCGGTGGTGCTCGCAACCGGTGGTTTCGCCTCCGGCGGCCTGGCGCTCGGTTCGGACTGGATGGTCCGTGAAACGATGCTCGACCTCCCACTGCGCGGCGTACCGCCTCCGGGGAGCCCGCGCTTTCGGCCGGAGTACTTCGATGAGCAGCCGATGGCCCCTGTGGGCGTCGCCGTGGAGGCGAACCTGCGCGCTGAGGGAACCGAAAACGTGCTCGTCGCCGGCGCTGCCCTGCCGGGCGCCGAGCCATGGCGGGAGGGCTCCGGTGAGGGGATCTCGCTCACAAGCGGTTACCGGGCGGCCGAGCTAGTGCTCGCGTCCGATGGAGTCGCGGCGGCGGCATGACCGAGGTACTGCACGAGCTGCTGCGAGGGTCGCTCGACCACTGCGTGAAGTGCACCATCTGCGAGACCGCCTGTCCCGTCTCCAACGTGACCCCCCTCTTCCCGGGCCCCAAGTACGCCGGGCCCCAGGCGGAGCGCTACCGGGTGGACGACGAGCCGTCGGTCGAGTGGTCGGTGGACTACTGCTCCGGATGCGGGATCTGCACACAGGTGTGCCCCCAGGGGGTAAAGATCGCCGAGATAAACGCGCAGGCGCGCCACAAGCTGAAGCAGCAGAAGGGCGTGCCCCTGCGGGACCGCCTCATCGCCCGGCCCACGGTACTCGGCCGCCTCGGCACACCGGTCGCGCGGCTGGCCAACGCGTCACTGCGGTCGCGCCCGGTTCGAGTTGCGGGCGAGCGCGTGCTCGGCGTACATCGCGACGCGCCGGTGCCCCGCTTCGCCGGCCGGACGTTTCGCTCCTGGGCGCGCCACCACTCCAGCCCCGCCTCGGGACGACGGGTCGTCTACTTCCACGGCTGCGGCACGGAGTACTACGAGCCGGACGTGGGCGAGAAGACCGTCGCCGTGCTCGAGCACAACGGCTACCAGGTCGACATCCCGAAGCAGGGCTGCTGCGGCCTCCCGCTTCAGTCCAACGGGCTCTTCGACGACGCCCGCAAGTACGTTCTCCGGCTGGCCCGGGCCCTCGCCCCCCACGCCCGCGACGGCGCGCTGATCGTCGGGAACGCGACGAGCTGCACGCTGATGCTGAAGCGCGAGTCGCGTGAGATCCTCGGCCTCCTGGACGATCCCGATCTCAAGCTGGTGAGCGAGCGCACCTATGACGTGTGCGAGCTGCTCCTCGAGCTGCACGACCGCGGCGAGTTGAAGACCGACCTCCAGCCCGTCGAGAAGGTCGTCGCCTACCACGCCCCCTGCCAGCAGCAGGGCCACTGGATCGGCAAGCCGGCGCTCGAGCTGCTGGCGCTCGTGCCCGGCCTCGAGGTGCGCGAGCTCGACGCGCGCTGCTGCGGGATCGCCGGCACCTACGGGCTCAAGCGCGAGAAGTACGACGTCGCGATGGCGGCGGGCGCCGACCTTTTCGACCAGATCCGCACTTCGCAGGCCGGGCTGGTGGCGTGCGACAGCGAGACCTGCCGCTGGCAGATCGAGCACGCCACGCACAAGCCCTCGGCGCATCCGATCGAGTTGCTGCACCGCGCGTACCGCCTGTAGACGAGCGACCGGTGGTCGGGCTCGTCATCGTCTCCCACAGCGCCGAGCTCGCCGCCGGGGTGGTCGAGCTCGCGAGGGAGATGGGCGGCGGCGAGGTTCGCATCGAGCCGGCCGGCGGCCTCGACGACGGGACCGTCGGCACCGACGCCGCCCGAGTGCAGGCGGCGATCGAGAGGGCCATGTCGCCCGACGGGGTGCTCGTGCTCATGGACCTCGGCAGCGCGCTCATGAGCGCCGAGATGGCGACCGAGCTCCTCGGGAGCGGCGACCGCGTGCTGCTGAGCGAGGCCCCGCTCGTGGAGGGCGCCGTGGCCGCGGCGGCCGTCGCCCGAGGCGGAGCGTCGCTGGAGGAGGTGGCGGCGGAGGCGCGGGGCGCGCTCGCCATGAAGGTCTCGCAGCTTGGGGGCGAGGAGGCGCCCGCGGGCGAGGGGCCCGCGGCGGGCCCCGCTGCCGAGGCCGAGGCTCGGATACCCGTCGCGAACGAGATCGGCCTGCACGCCCGTCCGGCCGCGCTGGTGGTCGAGCTCGCCTCCCGCTTCGATGCCGACCTGCGGCTGGGCAAGGCAGGCCGCCCCGGGCAGGTCAGCGCGCGCAGCCTCACCGGGTTGATGACGCTCGGGGCCCGGCTCGGCGACGAGCTCGTGGCCAGCGCCTCGGGCCCCCAGGCCGGCGAGGCTCTGGCCGCACTCGAGGCCCTCGCGAAGGAGGGATTTGGCGAGGGGCTCGCGTCAGGATCCCAGCCCACCCCGGCTCCCCGGGCCGCCCCGCCTCCACCGGCCGCCCCACCCGCTTCGGCTCCGGCCGCCGAGGAGGCCGCCGCGCCCCCCGGGCCGGGCACCGTCCTCACCGGCATCGCCGCCTCCGCCGGGGTGGTCGTGGCGCCCGCGCGACATCTCGAATCCGGCATGGAAGCGCCGCCCGAGCGCGAATCGGAAGGCGTAGAGGCCGAGAGCGATCGCCTCGAGCGCGGCCGTGCGGGGGCCCGTGCGGCGATCGAGCACGACCGCGAGAGCCTGGTCGCTCGCGGGGCGGCCGCCGAGGCCGCGATCTTCTCCGCCCACCTCGCGCTGCTCGACGACGCAGCCCTGCTCGAGCCCGCGCTGGCCGCGATCGGGCGCGGGGTGCCGGCGGAGCGGGCATGGCTCGACGCCACGGAGGACGCCGCCTCGACCTACCGCGCGCTCGAGGAGCCCCTTCTCCGCGAGCGGGCCGCCGACGTCGAGGACGTCGGCCGCCGAGTGGTGGCGGCGATCGTTGGCGACGGCCGGCCCTCCGGTCCCTCCGAGGAGGGCATCGTGATCGCGGCGGAATTGACCCCGGCCGACGCGGCCGCGCTCGACTCGAGCCTCGTGCGGGGCATCGCCACCGCGCGCGGAACGCCCACGGCACATGCCGCGATCCTGGCGCGCGCCCTCGGGATTCCGGCCGTGGTCGGCCTCGGCCGGACCGTGCTCGCCGTGCCGGCGGCGACCCCGCTCCTGCTCGACGGCGACCAGGGCTCGGTGCACGTCACCCCCAGCGAGGAGCTCGTGCGGTCGGCGCAGCAGCGCGAGGAGCGCGCCGCCGCACGTCGTGCCGCCACCCTGGAACGCGCGCTGGAGCCCGCTCTCACCCGGGACGGGACCAGGATCGAGGTCGTCGCCAACCTGGACGAGCCGGGCGATGCCGCCACGGCCGTCGAGCTCGGCGCCGAGGGCGTCGGTCTGTTGCGGACGGAGTTCCTGTTTCTCGAGCATCCCACGCTGCCCTCCGAGGATGACCAAGCGGAGCGGCTGGCGGAGATCGCACGCGCCCTCGGCGGCCGCCCGCTCATCGTGCGGACGCTCGACGTCGGCGCCGACAAGCCGCTGCCCGCGCTGCCGATGGAGCCGGAGGACAACCCGTTCCTCGGCCTCCGCGGCATCCGGCTCTCGCTGGAGCGGCCGGGGCTGCTCGCCACCCAGCTCCGCGCGATCCTGCGGGTCGCCGCCGAGCATCCGCTGAAGGTGATGTTCCCGATGGTCGCGACGGTCGCCGAGCTGCGAGCGGCGCTCGAGATCCTGGACGAGGCGCGCGCGCAAACCCGCATCGATGCGCCGCTCGAGACCGGCATCATGGTCGAGGTCCCCGCCGCCGCGCTGCTGTCCCGGTCGCTGGGACGACACGTAGACTTCTTCTCGATCGGCACGAACGATCTCACTCAGTACACGATGGCTGCCGAGCGTGGCAACGAACGCGTCGCAGCGTTGCTGGCCGGGCCGCATCCGTCGGTGTTGCGACTCGTGCGAGAGACGGTCCGGGGGGCGGAAGCAAGCGGCCGCTGGGTCGGTGTGTGCGGCGAGCTCGCGGGCGACCCGTCGGCTGCGGTTCTCCTCACGGGGCTCGGCGTGCGCGAGCTGAGCATGTCCCCACGCCTCGTTCCGGAGGTGAAGGCGGCGCTCCGCTCTGTAACGCTCGTTGACGCGTCCGAGGCCGCCGAGCGAGCGCTGGCGGCGGAGGACGCCGACGAGGCGCGGCGGCTCGCCGCGGCGCTGCTGTGAACAGGCCGACCGCGGGCGTCGCGCGCTCCCTGGGCGCCGGCGTCCTCAGGGCGCGCCGCGCGTCGGGCGGACGGAGCGGCCTTCTCGTCGCCGGCACCTGCACGCGAATCGTCCTCACGCCGGTCGTCATCGGGCTCGTGCTCGGGGGCGCCGACACCGCCGCGGCGATCGTCTTTGCGGTCGCAGCCGCAACCGATTGGGTCGACGGGCGCCTCGCCCGGCGCTGGGAGGTCACCTCGCGGCTCGGTGCGTTCCTCGACACGACCGCGGACAAGCTGCTCGTCTCCGGAGCGCTCGTCGCGCTCGTGGCGGTCGACCGCGTGTCGCCGTGGTTCGCCGTGGTGATCATCGGTCGCGAGCTGGTGCTGCTCGGACTGCGCGCCGCGGCCGCTGCCGAGGGCCGGCACCTGGAGGCCTCGCTACTCGGCAAGTGGAAGGCGACCGTTCAGTTCGCGGCCATCATCCTTGCGATCGTGCACCCCGACGTGACCATCGGCGGGGCCTACCTCGACGAGTGGGCGATCGCCGCCGCGGCCCTCGTCACCGCTTGGTCGGGAGTCGATTACCTGATCCGCTTCTGGTCGGTACTCCGATCCCCACCGTGAGCCGCGTCTTCGTGACCGGCGGCAGCGGCGCGGTGGGCGGCGCGCTCGTCGAGCGGCTGCACGCACGGGGCGACGAGGTGATCGCCCTGGCCCGCTCCGACGCGGCTCGGGCCGCCGTCGAGCGACGGGGAGCGCGGGTGGTGCGCGGCGATCTGTTCGACGGCGATGCCCTCGCCCGCGGCATGGAGGGCTGCGAGACGGTGTTCCACGCGGCGGGAGTGAACTCGCTCTGTGTGGAGGACCCGGGACCGATGCTGCGCGCGAACGTAGAGGGTCCGCGAGTCGTGGTCCGTGCCGCGGCCCGGGCCGGCGTTCGCCGCGTGGTGCACACCTCCTCGGCGAACACGATCGGCGAGCCGGAGGGAAGCGTGGGGCGCGAAGACACGCCACACCGCGGTTGGTACCTCTCCCTGTACGAGCGCTCGAAGACCGAGGGCGAACGGGTCGTGCTCGAGGCGGGCCGCGACGAAGGTGTCGAGGTGGTGTGCGTGAACCCATCGTCGGTTCAAGGGCCTGGGCGGGTGCGCGGGACCGGTCGAATCATGTTGGCGTTCCTCGATGGACGACTGAAGCTCTTCGTCGACACGAACATGAGCCTCGTCGACATAGGGGACTGCGCCGAGGGGCATCTGCTCGCGGCCGAGCGCGGAGCGCCCGGCGAGCGCTACATCCTGAACGGGATGACCCTGTCGATCACCGACGCCCTGCAGCTGGCCGCCGACGTCGCGGGCGTCAACCGCCGTCCACGGCTCGTCCCTCGTGGCCTGGCCACCGCGGCGGCGACGGCGGTCGAGCGCGCCTTCCGCCTCGCACGCCGGCACCCGCCGGTCTGTCGCGAGATGGTGCGCACGCTCATCCACGGGCACCGCTACGACGGGTCGCGCGCCGAACGCGAGCTCGGCATGCGCTACACCGACCCCCGCGAGACCGTGCGCCGAACCGTGGAATGGGCGCGCCGGGCGGGTCTGTTGCGGAGCGCCTGAGTCGCCTGCCCCTACCGCTTCGCCCGCTGCTCGCGGGAGATCGCCCGCGCGATGCCCTGGGAGCCGAGTCGGCGCTGCACGCGGGCCGACGTCTCCGGCGCAAGCGCGGCCGCCCACGCCCCCAACCGGAGTGCCAGCGGGGCCACGTCTATCTCGGTCCTGCCGGCCTCGATCCCCCGCAGCACGGCCTGTGCCACGTCGTCCGGGCTGCGGGTGCCCACCCAGGGGGGCAGCTTGACGCCCGTGTCGGCGAACATGCCCGCGTCGCGGATGAAGCTCGGGAAGACCACCGTCACGCCGACCCCGCCGCCGTGGAGATCCTCACGCAGTCCGCCGGCGAAGCCTCGCAACCCGAACTTGGTCGCCGAGTAGAGAGCAGAGCGGGCCGACGCCACCTTGCCGGAGAGCGAGGAGACGAAAACCACGTGACCGCGCCCCCGCTCCACCATACCCGGCACCAGCGCTCGGGTCAGCTGGATCGGCGCGCGGAGGTTCACGTCGAGAGCCCGGTCGATCTCCTCCGCGGTGAACCTCTCCAGCCGCCCGCTCGCCGGGAGCCCCGCGTTCGCCACGAGCACGTCCACCGCGCCCGCGCGCTCCGCCAGCGCCGCCACGTCCGCCTTCTCCGCGAGGTCGGCCTCCAGGATCTCCGCGTTTCCTCCCAGCTCGGCCCGCAGCCCCTCGAGCGCCTCCGTGCGCCGACCGCTCAGCAGAACACGCGCGCCGCGGCCGTGAAGGGCGCGGGCAACGGCCCGGCCGATGCCGCCGCTGGCGCCCGTGAGCAGGACCCTCGATCCCCCCAGCTGCACGGGCCCGGACGCTACTGCACCCGCTTCGCGGGTGGCGTAGCATGGGCAGTTGAGGCGAGAGAGGAGAGGTGCATGAGCGCTCAGACGGGGTTCCAGGCGGTGACCGGCTACCTCGAGAGGGAGGGCGTGCCCTTCGAGATCGTCGAGCACGAGCGCACCGAGAGCGCCGCGGCCGAGGCAAGGGCGGCCGGACTGCCGGCCGATGACGTGGCGAAGACCGTCGTGCTGCGCGACGAGACCGGCTACCGGCTTGCGGTTATTCCGGCGTCGCGGCGGCTCGATCTCGGCAAGGTACGCGACGTGCTCGGCGAGACGCACGGACTGCGGTTCGTCACCGAGGCCGAGATGGCCACCGACTTCGGTGTGTTCGAGGTCGGGGCGCTCCCGCCGTTCGCGCCGATGATCGAGGCCGTGGAGCTGATGGACGAGAGCCTGCTCGACCACGACCGCATCCTGTGCGGCGGAGGCGACCACGAGCACGGCGTGCTGCTCGACCCGCTCGACGTCGTGCGTGCGGGCCAGGCGCGGGTCGCCGACCTCTGCGAGGACTGAGCGCTGCTGGTCGAGCACGAGGGCGTGCGGCCGAAGGTCGCCGACTCGGCGTACGTCGCTCCTTCGGCCGTTCTCTGCGGCGACGTGACGCTCGGTGAGGAGGTACGAGTCCTCTTCGGCGCGGTGCTCACCGCCGAAGGCGGGCTCGTCGAGGTCGGCGACCGCTGCATCGTCATGGAGAACGCCGTGGTCCGGGGTCGAGAAGGCCACCCGGTGCGCCTCGGCGACCACGTGCTCGTCGGGCCGCACGCTCACGTAAACGGCGCTTCGATTGAGGACGATGTGTTCCTCGCCACCGGTGTATCGGTCTTCCCCGGGGCGCGCATCGGCAGGGGCTGCGAGGTGCGCATCAATGGAGTCGTGCACGTCAACAGCGCGCTCCGGGCCGGCGTCACCGTGCCGATCGGCTGGATCGCCGTCGGCGACCCCGCGGAGCTCTTCCCGCCCGAGGCGCACGAGGAGCTGTGGCCGATCCAGCACCGGATGGACTTCCCCGGCACCGTGTTCGGCATCGAGCGGGCGGAGCTGACCATGGAGAAAGTGGCCCGCCGCTACGCCGAGCGCTTCGGGCGTCACCGCGAGGACCGCGTCCTCGATTAGACGCGCCTCTGGATCTACCGGAGCTCGCGCTTGCCGATACCGACCGCTACCACCGCAGGGGAACCGTCCACGACTCGTACCGGCAGCGGGAAGAAATCGAGCCACCGATCCAGCCGGGCAGCGTCGCCGGCGACCTCGATCCATGTGATGCCCCCGGCGTCGCCGCCGATACCCGGATCAGGAACTCCAGGATCGCGGCATATGAAGAACGGCAGAAACGGCTCGTGCATTGCTTCGGCCAAGCCGGTCAAGCGGGCGCTCAGCCCCGCGCGCCTTATCGTGGTGACCGTGGTCGCCAGCCGCCGCGCAACAGGGTCCAGGTCGTCGACCGCGACGACCCAGCCCAGGAGCCCGTCGCCACCGTGTGTGAGGCGTGCCATGAGACCACGGCCAACTTCCCACCCTGCCGCCTCATCCGGATCTGCCACGGCCAGGAGCTCGAGATAGCCGCGGCCGAGCGGCACGATCCGGTTGTGCGTCCCGAGTCCTTCGTGGCGTCCACCGGACCGTGCGAGGAGTCCGAGCTCGCGTTCGAGCCGGGCGGCCGCTGCATCGAGGTCGGCGGCCGCATAGATCACGTGATCGATCTGCATGGCTCACGAAGCTACCGAGCGAATGCGGCAGTGCGCCCTGCTCCTGGTCGGCTGGTCGCGACCCAACGGGCGGGACCCGCTTGACAACCACGGAGAGATTTGGTCAACTGTCTTAGTCAATTGCTCAGGAGGCAAATCCCATGAGCCGCGCTACCCCTTCCTCCTTCTACGCCTCCCCCGCGGAGGCGATCCGCGCCCCGGCCGAGGGGCACCTCTACGTCGCCTGCCTCCACAACGGCACCGGCGTCGAGCGGCCCGACTTCGTCGCCGTGATCGACGCCGAGGAGGGACGGATCGTCCACGAGGTCGAAATGCCGAACGTCGGCGACGAGCTGCACCACTACGGCTGGAACCGCTGCAGCTCCGCCTGCCACGGGCCTGACCGCTCGCATTTGATCGTTCCCGGCTTCGGGTCCTCGCGGATCCACATCGTGAACGTGGCCGACGATCCCCGCCGGCCCACGATCGAGAAGGTGATCGAGCCCGAGGAGGTCGTCCGCGTCACGGGTCTGACGCGCCCCCACACCGTCCATTGCATGCCCGGCGACAACGTCGTGATCAGCATGCTTGGCGACGCGGACGGCAACGGCGCCTGCGGCTTCGCCGTCATGGACGCGCGCACGTTCGAGCTCAAGGGTCGCTGGGAGGACGGCGGCCCACGCCCGCCGTTCAACTACGACTTCTGGTACCAGCCGCGCCACAACGTGCTGGCGTCGTCGGAGTTCGGCGAGCCCAACGCCTACGAGCCGGGCTTCGACATCGAGGACGTCGCCGCTGGCCGCTACGGCAGCCGGCTGCATTTCTGGAACCTGAGCGAGCGCCGTGTCGAGCAGACGGTCGAGCTGGGCGAGACCGGGCTGGTCCCACTGGAGATGCGCTGGCTGCACGATCCCGAGGCCAACCAGGGTTTCGTCGGCGCCGCCCTCTCGAGCACGATGTGGCGCTTCCACCGCCAGAACGGCTCTTACAGCGCGGACAAGGTGATCGAGGTCGAGAACGAGGAGCTCGAGGGCTGGCCGCTGCCCGGCGGCGTCCCTGGGTTGATCACGGACCTGGTCGTCTCGATGGACGACCGCTTCCTCTACTTCTCGAACTGGCTCCACGGGGACCTGCGCCAGTACGACGTCTCCGATCCAAAGAACCCCAAGCTGACCGGCCGGCTGTGGCTCGGCGGGCTACTCGGCAGGCAGAGCGACGCGGGCCGGGAGTTGAACGGCGGACCGCAGATGCTCCAGCTCTCGCTCGACGGCCGCCGCCTCTACGTCACGAACTCGCTCTACTCGAGCTGGGACAACCAGTTCTACCCCGAGCTGCGCTCGTGGCTCCTCAAGGTGAACTGCGACCCGGGCGGCGGGATGGAGGTCGACCGCGATTTCTTCGTCGACTTCCACGAGCGGTCGGGAGGCCCGGCGCGGGCGCACGAGGTGCGTCTCGAGGGCGGCGACTGCACCACGGAGATCTTCCAATGAGCGTCCCCTTCGCCCACGTAGGTGGCGTCCCGCTCGAGGAGAGCCTGCTCGCGGCCGCGCCGGCCGCGAGCGTCCTCGCCGTCCTCGTCGGCGCACGGCTCAGGGAGCTCGGCGGGTGGCTCCGGCGTCGCTAGCCAGACAGCAGACCGAGGAGGCGTTCCTGGACGCCGCGGAGCGCCTCCTGGTCAGCGTCGGATACGCGGGCATTACGACTCGGGCGCTCGCCGAGGAGGCGGGCGCCAACCACGGCCTCGTGCACTACTACTTCGGCTCGATGGAGAACCTGCTGGTGCGCGTGCTCGAGCGGTTCACCGAGCGGCTGATCGCGCGCCAGCGCGCCATGTATGCGGCGCGCGATGTGCCGTTCATCGAGAAGTGGCGCACCGCCATGCGCTACCTCGAGGCCGACCGCGAGTACCAGAAGGTCTGGTACGAGCTGCAGGCGCTCGCCTGGAACCGGAACGAGCTGGGCGAGCGCGTCGCACACGTGAACAGCGAGTGGCGGGCGGTCCTGACCGAGGCATTCGCCGGGCCGCATGAGCGCTACGGAATCGACATGCCGCTCGACGCCCTCGTCTCGCTGGTGATCACCTTCAACGAGGGCATCATGCTCGAGCGGCTCTCGGGCATCGAGACCGGCCAGGCAGACCTGCTCGATTGGATCGACGACTGGCTCGAGAGCAAACAGGCAGGATGACGACGGTCGACGCGCCCGCGAGCTTGCAGGAGCAGACCCGCGCGCGCTATCCCGACGCGGACGGCTACGTCGAGCGCGACGGTGTCCGTTTGTTCTACGAGGTCTATGGCTCGGGCGAGCCGACGGTTCTGCTGCTGCCGACCTGGTCTATCATGCACTCGCGCCACTGGAAGGCGCAGATTCCCTACCTGGCGCGCCACTTCCGCGTGGTCACGTTCGACGGACGTGGCAACGGCCGGTCCGATCGCCCGCGGGGCGTCGGTTCATACGTCGAGAGCAAGTTCGCGGCCGACGCGCTGGCCGTGATGGAGGCGACGGCGACCGAGCGCGCGGTACTCGTGGGGCTCTCGTGCGGCGCCCTGTGGGCGACCCTGATCGCGGCCGACCATCCCGAGCGCACGATCGCGGTCGTCTACATCGGGCCGGCCGTCCCGCTCGCTCCGGCGCACCCCGAGTGGGCGATCGTCGCGCGCTTCGAGGAGGAGCTCGAGGCCGAGGAGGGCTGGGCGAAGTACAACCGCCACTACTGGCAGCGCGACTACGAGGGG
>DATDLN010000171.1:0-39365 GCA_036519295.1 Thermoleophilaceae bacterium | reverse complement strand
AGGCATACGCATAGTCGCGGGCGTTGCGGCGCGCGTAGTCGATACGCGGGAGCTCGACCGTGCCCTCGGCGAGCTTCTCCCATCGCACCGCGCCCCCAGCGAGGTCGATCACGTAGCGGCGAAGCTCGGTCGAGGGGATCGCCCCGCGCGGGCCGTGCTCGTCGAGGTAGAGCGCGTCGATGATCGTGGGGTCGGCGTAGGCGATCAGGTCGACCACGAGCTCGGAGGCGCTCCGCTCGAACGCGTTCACGTGGTGGAAGCAGACGAACGGCTCCGTCTCGTAGGTGCCCCGCACTGCGCCGGTCTCGCGGTCGATCACCTGGAACTTCGTGCCCTCCTCCGGAGTCCATACGTAGTTCTCGATGAATGGCTTGCCGGACAGGGCGAGCTTCAGAGGGTTCACTCGCAGTGGGTACTCGGCCAGGATCAGGTGGCGGCCGCTCATCCCGAAGGCGTGCATGTAGGCGGGCCGCTCCACCGGCAGCTTCGCGATGACGCGGCGCCGGGAGCTCGCCGCGGGCAGGCCGTAGAGGACGTACTCGCTCACCCGTGAGAAGCGCGCGACGTAGTTCACGAGCTCGTCGCGCTCGGGATCGTGGTGCGGATGCGCCGTGGTGACGTGCGCCTTCAGCGAGTCCGCGTAGGCGAGGTGGCCGATCGTGTCGAGCGTCTCGGGGTCGAACTCGATCGGCATCGGGGTCTCGGTCATCGCTATGTAGCGCTCGCCGATGCGGGCGAGGTTGACGTTGGGGTTGTCCGTGACGTCGGGCGAGAACATCGACTGCACGCGCTTGAAGATCGAGCGGCAGGGATCGGTGGCGAAGCCGCCGTGACGCCACTCGCCCTCCTTCGCGTCGCGATAGGCGAGGCTGTCGATGAAGCGGTTCCTGTACGACACCCGCCCGTCCGCGAAGCCGAAGCGGTTCAGCATCGCCACCCCGTCGAACCAGTGGGCGAGGCGGCGGCCGCCGACCTCGAGCAGGGCCGGGGTCACGCGCACGAGTGCGCCCGTCAGCCAGGCCGGCACCTCCCCGCTCACCGGCAGCCGGTCGACCGCCGTCTCCTCCTCGAGGCTCGCGAAGCCGAGCCGGACGTCCGTCTGCCGCGCTACCGTGCTGGTCGTCATGTTCCACACCATACCGTCTAGTCTGGACTAATGCAAGAGCCACGGCTCACGCCGACCTCGTACATCGTGCTCGGGCTCCTGGAGAGCTTCGGCGAGGCGACGCCCTACCGGCTCAAGCAGCTCGTCTCGCTGTCGGTCGGTCACTTCTGGTCGCTTCAGCACGCCCAGCTCTACACCGAGCCGGAGCGGCTCGCGCGCGGCGGCTACGTGAGCGTGAAGCGCGAGGAGGGCGGCCGCCGGCGCAAGCTGTACCGCATCACGGACAAGGGCAAGCGGGCGGTTCGCGACTGGCGCGCGGAACCCACGGACGCCCTCGCGGAGCTGCGCGACCTCGCCCTGCTCAAGCTCTTCTTCGGGGCGGACCCGAAAGAGCTGGCGCGAGTCCAACTGGAGGCTCACCGGAGCCAGCTGGCCGAGTACGAGCGGATCGAGAGGGAGATGCCGGGGGAGGTGCCGCGCGGCCCGCGGCTCGCCCTAGAGGCCGGCATTCGCCACGTGCGCACGTGGATCGCGTTCTGGGGGGATCTAGTTGACTAGCCCCCTGATGGCCACCGCCGCCGAACCACGGCCCGCCGAGCTGCCCCTCCCCGGCGGCCGCGAGGGCGCCAGCGTTCGACTCCACCCGCTCCTCACCGGCCGGATGATCGGCCCCGAGGGGTGGTTCGTGCGCCAGGACGGCCGCCTGGCCTGGCGGCGGGCGCTCGGGCTCGGTGTGCCGAGGAGCGAGTGGCTCGAGCTCCCGGTGCCGGCCTTCCTCGTCGAGCATCCCGGCGCAGGCGCCGTGCTCATCGACACCGGCTTCCACCCCTCCGTCGCTGTCGACCCGAAGAAGAACCTCGGTCGGCTCCCGCTCACCGTCTTCAAGAACGTGAGGATGGAGCCGGAGCAGTCGGCGACGGCTCAGTTGCGAGCCAAGGGCATCGAGCCGGCACAGGTGAAGGTGGTGGTCATGACCCACCTGCACATTGATCATGCGAGCGCGATCTCTGAGTTCCCCGAAGCCACCTTCGTCCTGAGCAAGGCCGAATGGACGGCCGCGACCAGCCAGAGCGTGCGCAACGGCTACGCGAAGCGCCAGTTCGACCACGCTTTCGACTACCGCCTGCTCGACTTCGAGGGTCCCGAGGCGGAGTCGTTCGCCACCTTCGGCCGCTCGTTCGACCTCTTCGGCGATGGGAGCGTGCGCTGCGTGTACACGCCGGGCTACACGCTCGGCCACCTCTCGGTCGTGCTGCGCCTCCGCAGGCGCGAGGCGCTGCTCGCGGCCGACGCCGTCTATCTGCGCCGCAACCTCGACGAGATCCGACTCGGCCACCGCCCGGCCGACGACCATCTCGCGGAGCGGTCGCTGCGCGAGATTCGCCAGTACGCGCGAGAGACGCCCGACGCGCTGATCATCCCGGGCCACGACTGGGAGGTGTGGGAGGAGCTCGACGCGGTCTACGAGTGAGCTAGCCTGGCCGCCTCGCGTGAGACCGTGATGTGGATGACGTCCGGCTCGCGGACCCAGGCGATCAGGTTCAGCGCCTGCAGACGGTCCAGCATGTACTGAAAGGCGGCGGCCTGGGCGCGTCTCGCGTAGGTGCGGCGCACGTCGAAGGCGAAGCCGGTCGTGTGAAGCGAGTACGCGCGCGTGGCGAACGGGTTGCGCCGAGCCAGCAGACGCTGGTAGTCGAGGTCGCGCACGGTGCTCGTGACAACGAGCGGCGCCCTGGTCCCGGCGACCTCGCGCACGCCCGCGGCCAGATAGACGGCCAGCGCGTATGCCTCGGGGCGCAGGCCGCGGTAGAGCGCGCGATCGGCGTCGAGGCGCCCGGCGAGCTCCCCCATGCCCCGCCCCGGCCTGAGCCCCAGCCTCGCCGCCTCCCGACGCGGCGGGAACGGGCGCAGCTCGCCGTCGTCGTACGCCTCCTCGAGGTCGGCCGGGTGCTCGAACACCTCGGTCCGCGAGCGCGGGTGAAGCACCTCCTCGGCCGACGCCTTGGCGGCGTGCAGCCGGGATAGCCGCGCGAGCTCCGGCGGATCCTCACGGTAGAGCCGCATCGCCTCGCGGGAGGCGTACACCCTCCAGACGTAGGTCTTCGAGTCGTCGCCGAAGCTGGTCAGGAGGCGGTAGGCCTGCGGGTGGCGATCGGGAGTGGCGTCGAAGAACAGCTGCGCGTAGCTCGGGTCGTCTTCGCCGTACGCGGCGAGCACGGTCTCGAGATTGCCGATCCCCATGTGGTAGGAGACCACCGCGAGGTCCTCGCGCCCGAAGCGGGCGAACGCAAGCTCGAGGTAGCGGCCGGTCGCCTCCAGCGACTTCTCGGGGTCGAAGCGCTCGTCGACCTCGCGCCGGTGCGCCCTCAGGCGCCCGGCCTTCGCCGCCTCTCCGCGCCGCTCGGCGCGCCGGATCTTGCGGGTGAGACGCTCGCTCGCCTCGACGTCCACGCGCATCCCGAGCAGGGCCTTGCCGGTCTCCGCGAGGATCTGCGTCAATCCGACGGCGCCCTCGAGGCCGTCGCTCGCCGTCACCTCCGGCCGCCCGGCGCTCTCCAGGAAGACAATCCCCTCGAGCACGTCGGCGTCGACGCCGGTGCCCTCCGCCACCTCCTCGATCTGCGGCCGGTAGCGCTCGACGCGCCGGGCGGTGGCCGCCACGCCACCGGGGCTCTTCGCATAGATCACGTGGCTCTGCCCCGCGGCGGCGCGGGCCTCGAAGGCGGAGTCCCGACCTGGCTCGTAGGCGAACGGGTCGTTGTCGAGCGGCACGTCGGCGAATTGCGGACGATCGTCGCCGCCCAGCAGCGCGAAGGCCGCGAGGGCGGCGCCGGCCACGAGAACGGCGGTCAGGAGGGCGAGGCGAGGCACTCCCCTCAGACTGTCAGGGCGGTCGGAATAAACCGGACCCCCGCCTCGTCCGGATACTCGGACCCGCAGCCCAGGAGGAAAAACCGGATGACCATGCAGGCAGTCGAGCCGATCGTACGGAGCCCCTTCCCGCTTCCGCCGATCCCCGAGACCGACCTCAGCTCGTTCGCCCTGCGCCACTCGCCGCGGCTCGGCGACAAGCCGGCGTTGATCGACGCCCCGAGCGGTCGGGCGATCTCCTACCGAGAGCTGGCACCGCTCGTGCGCCGCGCCGCCACCGGCCTGGCCGCGCGCGGCTTCCGGCAGGGCGACGTGATGGCCATCTACGCGCCCAACCTGCCCGAGTACGCCGTGGTCGCCCACGCCGTGCTCTCCCTGGGCGGTGTGCTCACCACCGCCAACCCGCTCTACACGCCCGCGGAGCTGACGAAGCAGCTCCTCGATTCGAGAGCACGGGCGATCGTCACGGTGCCCCCCTTCCTGGACGCCGCGCGTGAGGCCGCGGCGGAAGCGCGCTGCCGCGAGCTGTACGTGATCGGAGAGGCGCCCGACGCCACTCCCTTCGGCGCGCTGCTCGAGCACGGAGAGGAGCCGCCCGAGGTGCGCATCGACCCGGAAGACACGGCCGCGCTCCTCTACTCGAGCGGCACGACCGGAGTGCCGAAAGGTGTCGAGCTGACCCACGCCGCCATCGTCGCGAACCTGATCCAGAGCGCGGCGGGGCTCGACTGCGGTGAGGACGACACGATCGTCGCCGTAGCGCCGTACTTTCACGCCCTCGGCTTCGCGGTCCTGTTGAACACCGGTCTTTCCGCCGGCGCCACGGTGGTGTCGCTGCCGCGCTTCGACCTCGAGGCGTTCCTGCGGGCGATCCAGGACCACCGCGCCACCGGGACGGTCATCGTGCCGCCGATCGCCCTGGCGCTCGCCCGCCACCCGGTCGTCGACCGCTTCGACCTGTCCAGCCTCCGCTTCGCCGGCTGCGGCGCGGCGCCTCTCGGCAAGGAGGTCGAGCAGAAGTGCGCCGAGCGCCTAGGGTGCCTGTTCCACCAGGGCTATGGGATGACAGAGGCGACGGCCTCAATCGCGATCCCCAGGGTCGCCGAGCCCGAGCTCCACGTCTACGGCCAGGCGGGCATCCTCGTGCCGGGGACCGAGGCCCGGGTGGTCGACCCCGTGTCGGGCGCTGACCTCGGGACCAGGGGGACCGGCGAGATCTTGATTCGCGGGCCGCAGCTCATGCGCGGATATCTGGGCAGGCCCGACGCCACCGCCGAGACGATCGACGCCGACGGCTGGCTCCACACCGGCGACATCGGCCGCGTGGACGAGCACGGTCGCGTGTTCATCACGGACCGGATCAAGGAGCTGATCAAGTACAAGGCCCACCAGGTCGCGCCCGCGGAGCTCGAGGCGCTCCTCTGCACCCACCCGGCGGTGGCCGCCGCCGCCGTGATCGGGGCGCCCGACGAGGAGGCCGGCGAGCTCCCCACGGCTTTCGTCGTGGCGAACGGGGAAGTCTCCGACGACGAGCTGATGAGCTGGATCGCCGAACGCGTGGCGCCGCACAAGCGGATCCGGCGCGTGGAGCGCATCGACGCGATCCCGTGCTCGCCGACCGGCAAGATCCTGCGGCGGGAGCTGCGCGAGCTTCTCTAGGCGTCGACCGGCCGGCGGCCCGCCGCCTCTGCGGCCCGGCGGGCGTCGCGCGCCGCCTTTACCACGCTCCGGCGCCCCTCGCGGCTCAGCCGGCGGTGGAGCACACGGACACGGTCGAAGACGACCTCCGAGGCGGCCTGGGCCTGCTCGCGGGAGGGGCGCTCGACGGCCTCGAAGCGCAGCGGCTTGCCGAACTGCACGGTCACCTTCGGGAACTGGAGCCGCTTCCAGTTGCGCGCCTTCTCGGTGCCCGCGATCGCGGTGGGGATCACCGGTACGCCCGACTCGAGCGCCAGCCTCCCCATACCGTGGCGCGGCTTGCCGAGCTCGCCGGTGCGGGAGCGTCCGGCCTCCGCGTACATGACGACGATGTCGCCGCGATCGAGCACGGCCCTCGCGGTCTTGAAGGCCTCGTCATCGTGGTGTCCACGGCGGACGGGGAACACGCCCCCGTTGTGGAAGATGAACTGCAGCGGGCGCTTGAAGAGCTGCGACTTGGCCATGAACTGCACTTTGCGCCGCAGGTACACCGCCACGAAGAAGTGGTCCAGGAACGAGAAGTGGTTCGGCGCGATGATCGCCGGGCCCTCCGCCGGGACGTTCGGGGAGTCGATGCAGCGGGCTCGGTAGAAGAGCACGATGCAGGGAGTCAGCACGAGGCGAACGAGGTCGTAGACCCAGTTCGGGCGCTTCGCCCGCGTGCGCTCGTGGAAGCGCCTGAAATGCTCCGCCGGCCGCGGATCCTTGTAGACCTGTTCCTTCACCCGGGCCCTTCTACCCCCGGGCGGGGGTTTGTTACGCCACGGCGTGTGACGCATCTCACCCCGGCGCGGCAGCGGACGAGGGAGGCTCTGGGCGTGCTCCGGAGCGGAGATGCGATCGTCAATCCCGTCACGGGCGAGCGCGTCGTGGTCCGGGTCACGGCCCGCGAGAGCGGTGGCGAGCGGTTCGAGGTCGAGCGCTTCCTTCCCCCCGACCACCCGCGGCAGCCGGAGCGGATCCACCCGCGCCAGGAGACCACGATCACGGTGGTCAGGGGGGTGGCGAGCTTCAAGCTGGAGGGCATGGAGCGTGTGGCCCTGCCCGGCGAGCAGCTCCTCGCGTCCGCGGGGACGCCGCATCAGTTCTGGAACGCCGGCGGCGACACGCTGCACCTCCGCTTCGAGCAGCAGCCTGCGCTCGAATCGAGCGAGCGCCTGGTGGTCGCTCTCTGCGCCCTGGCCGCCGAGGGAAAGACCGATTCGCGCGGCATCCCGGGCCTGCTCCAGCGGGTGGTGATGATCCCCGCCTACGCTGACACCCTGCGGCTCACCAGCCCGCCGTGGCCCGTGCAGCGAGCGCTCTGCCGGCTCCTGGGTCCGCTCGCCCGCGCCCGCGGCCACCGGCCCTTCATCGAGGCATGGACCTCCGTACTCGTGCCTGGGGCCGACGCCGAGAACAGCAACTCGCTCGCCCGCAGCTGACTGTCTCCGGCGCGGGCGCGCGCTCCCGGTATCGTGCTGCGACCCCGAACCCGAGGACCCGCTTGCCCGACGTCGAGGCTCACATCACAGGAACGGTCTGGAAGGTCGAATGTGAGATCGGCCAGCAGGTCGAGGAGGGCGACACGCTCGTGATCCTCGAGTCGATGAAGATGGAGATGCCGGTCGAGGCGGAGGACGAGGGCGTCGTGAAGGAGATCGTCTGCGAGGAGGGCCAGTCGGTGTCCGAGGGCGACACGCTCGTCGTCCTGGAGTGACGGGCAACCTCCGACTGGACGAGCCGGCCGCGGAGGTCGCGCGGCTGACCATCTCGAATCCCGACCGTCGGGGCGCACTCGACCACGAGCTCCTGGACGCACTGGCGGAGCACGCCCGGACCCTCGACGCCCGCTGCCTCGTGATTCGCGGCTCGGGCCCGGTGTTCTCGGCCGGGTACGACATCGGCAACCTCGAGGACGCCGGATTCGAGGAGACCGCGGAGCGGCTGGTCGCCCATCCGTTCCACGACGCCATCGAGGCGCTCGAGGCGTACCGCTACCCGGTCATCGGCCAGATCAACGGGCACGCCATCGGCGGAGGGCTCGAGCTGGCGATCACCTGCGACATCCGGATCGCGGCACGGGGGATCAAGCTCGGAATGCCGCCGGCGAAGCTGGGGCTGATCTACTCGCACACCGGGCTGCTCAAGTTCATGCAGGCGTGTGGGCCCGCGAACACCGCGGAGCTCTTCTACGTCGGCCGCAACGTCGAGGTGGAGCGTGCCGAGCGCATGGGCCTCGTAAACGAGGTGGTGGAGCCGGACGAGCTCGACGACCGCGCGCTCGAGCTGGCGGCCGAGATCGCCTCGGGCGCCCCACTCTCGCTCGCCGGCAACAAGCGCATCCTCCGCGCCCTCCGCGCTCATACGCTGCCGCCCGAGCTCGAGCGCGAGCTGATCGACCTGCGCGAGTCCTGCTTCCGCTCGGAGGACTTCCGCGAGGGCGTGCGCGCGTTCGCGGAGAAACGCCGCCCGGTGTGGCGCGGGCGTTAGGCTGCCGTTCGTGGACGCCTACCTGGCGATCGCCAGCCGGCGAGAGGTGCGGAACTATTCGGACCGGGCGGTTCCCGAGGAGGTCCAGCGACGGATCCTCGACGCCGGGCGAGTGTCGGGCAGCTCCCAGAACCGCCAGCAATGGCGCTTCGTCTGGGTGACTGACCGAGAGCTGCTCGACCGGCTCGCCGAGATGGTCTTCGTGGCGAGCAACCTGCGCGCCTGCGCCTTCGCGGTCGCCATCGCCGTATCGGGGAAGGGGCCCACGTCGTTCGACGCAGGTCGCGCCGCTCAGAACATGCTCCTCGCAGCGTGGAACGAGGGGGTCGGCTCGTCCCCGAACGGGATGCCCGACCGCGCGGCGGCGGGCGAGGTCCTCGGCCTGTCCGAGGGGGAGGAGCCGGTGATCGTGCTCACGTTCGGCTATCCGGCGCGTCCGGGACGGGACCCGGAGTCCCGACCGGCCGAGGGGTGGATCGAGGCCGCCGACCGAAAGCCGTTCGAGGAGGTCGTGGAGCGGCGCTGATCCGTCCGGGGCGCCGCCTACCGTGACGCCCGGTGCCGTCCCTCATCTCCCGTGAAGAGGCGCTGCGACTGGGCGAGATCGAGGATCGCGTCGAGATCGAAGCCCTGGTGGAGCGCGCCTGGCAGGTGCGACTCGAGCGCTTCGGCAACTCCACCGACATGTGCTCCCTCGTGAACGCGAAGTCCGGCGGCTGCGCAGAGGACTGCGGGTTCTGCGCGCAATCGCGCTTCGCCGAGGCCGACACGCCGATGCACGCGATGATGAGTCCGGAGCAGATCCTCGAGCATGCGCGGGCGGCGGAGGCGGCGGGGGCGCACCGCTTCTGCATGGTCACCCAGGGGCAGGGTCTGTCGAAGCGCGACTTCGAGAACGTCCTGGCCGGCGCGCGGCTCGTCGCCGAGCACACGAACCTAAAGCGATGCGTGTCGATCGGGCACATGTCCTCCGCGCGTGCCCAGGCGCTCAAGGAGGCCGGCATCCAGCGCGTGCACCACAACGTGGAGACGGCCCGGAGCTACTATCCCGAGGTCTCCACCACCGTGCGCTACGAGGGCAGGCTGCGCACGATCGACGCGGTGCGCGACGCCGGGCTCGAGACCTGCGTGGGCGGCATTCTCAACCTTGGCGAGACGCGCGAGCAGCGCGTGGAGATGGCGTTCCAGCTCGCCGAGCTGAATCCCACCTCGGTGCCGATCAACGTGCTCAACCCCCGCCCCGGCACGAAGTTCGGGGACCGAGAGCTGATGGATCCGCTCGAGGCTGTCAAGTGGGTGGCCATCTTCCGGCTGATCCTGCCCGACGCTCTCTTCCGTCTCTGCGGCGGGCGCAACGAGAACCTGGGGGTGGGCGAGATCCAGCAGCTGGCGGTCAGGGCCGGCCTGAACGGAGTGATGATGGGCAACTTCCTCACCACGCTGGGCTCGGAGCCCGAGCAGGATCGAGAGATGTTCGAGGAGCTCGGCCTGAACGTGGCCCGCCAGCCGGACAACGGGGCGAATCCTCGTCCCGACAACCGCTCGGGCTGGCTCGCCGGCGAGTCGCCGCGCACGCCGGTGGACGCACTGATCGACAGCCGCTCCGAAGCCAGCTTCTGGGACCCCTCCGTCCAGCTTCGCCACCGCAAGAAGTCATCCGTGCCGCCCCGCCCGGACGGGGCGCCGAACGCCTACCCGGAGATCGTCCACGTGGAGCCGTCATGAGCACCGAGATCGAGGATCGACTGGCCGAGATCAGGAACCGGGGGCTGTACCGGCGAATGCGCTGCGTCTCCGGGCCACAGGGCCCGCGCGTGCTGCTCGACGGGAAGCCCGTGCTGCTCTTGTGCTCGAACAACTACCTCGGGCTCGCCGACCACCCGCGCGTCCGCGAGGCGACCGCGGAAGCGGCGATGCGCTACGGAGCGGGCTCGGGCGCCTCGCGGCTCGTCTCCGGGAACATGACGATCCACCGCCGGCTCGAGGAGCAGCTCGCGGCCTTCGAGGGCTCCGACGCCTGCGTTCTGTTCGGGTCCGGCTACCTGGCCAACGTGGGCGCGGTCTCGGCGCTCGCGCGCGAGGGAGACGTGGTCTTCTCCGACGCTCTCAACCACGCCAGCATCGTCGATGGCTGCCGGCTGGCCCGGGCGGAGACCTTCATCTACCGCCACCTCGACGTCGACCATCTCGAGTGGGGGCTTCGCCGGGCCGAGGGCCGCGGCTCCCTGATCGTCACGGACGGCGTCTTCTCGATGGACGGCGACGTCG
Organism: Thermoleophilaceae bacterium; assembly: GCA_036519295.1. Taxonomy (GTDB): domain Bacteria; phylum Actinomycetota; class Thermoleophilia; order Solirubrobacterales; family Thermoleophilaceae; genus JACVRW01. Next base: position 28,951 of record DATDLN010000171.1, on the reverse strand, counting down.
CGCCCTTGGCCGAGATCGTCGAGCTCGCCCGGCGTCATGACGCTCGACTGATGGTCGACGAGGCGCACGGCACCGGCGTGCTCGGCCCCGGCGGGAGGGGGGCCGTGGCCGCAGCTGGGCTCGAGCACGAGGTCGACCTCATCGTCGGGACGCTCGGCAAGGCGCTCGGCTCCTACGGCGCCTATGTCTGCTGCGACCAGCAGATGGCCAAGTACCTGATCAACACCGCGCGCACGCTCATCTTCTCCACCGCGCTACCGCCGCCGGCGGTCGCCGCCGCGATGGCGGCGCTGGGGCTGCTCCGCGAGCAGCCGCGTCGTGTCGAGAAGCTCCAGCGCAACGGCGCGGTCCTGCGCGAGGCGCTCGGTGAGAGCGGGATGCCCGTGCCCGCCGGAGACACGCCCATCGTGCCGCTGGTCGTGGGCGACCCCACCGACGCCGTCAGGGCGAGCGAACGCGCGCTCGAGCGGGGAATCTTCGCGCAGGCGATCCGCCCGCCGACCGTTCCCGCCGGCAGCTCCCGCCTCCGGCTGGCGGTCATGGCGTCGCACACGAAGTCCGAGCTGCGCGAGGCGGCCGCGGCGCTCGCCGCGGTCGTTCCGGAAGCCGCCCGCGACGCCGCGGCGGCGGAGCAGGCCGAGCGGGAGCGCGAGGTCGGCCGCTCACGAGTCTTCGACGGCCTCCGCGACGCGGCGTAGCGCCTAAGTGGTCTAAGTTGCGCGCCCACCGTTTCGCCTGCCGCCGTCCGCCCGTCGGCCGCTGCGCGCGCGGCGGCCCGAGCCGCGCGGTGCGTTCGTCACGGATGTGTTGGGCCGTGCGCCGCTGGCGCCTCGCGCTGCTGCGTCCGTGATGCGGGGCATCTTCGTCACCGGAACCGGCACGGAGGTCGGCAAGTCGGTGGTGGCCGCCTCCGTCTGTGCCGCTCTGGCCGCTCGCGGAGAGCGGGTGGCGGCGTTCAAGCCCGCCGTCACCGGTCTCGACGAGCCGTGGGGCGACTGGCCGCCCGACCACGAGATGCTGGCCGGCGCGGCAACCGCCGGCCAGTCGCCGGCCGACGTGGCGCCGCACCGCTTCGGGCCGCCGCTCTCGCCCCACTATGCCGCGGAGCTCGCCGCCGAGACGATCGAGCCGGCGCTGCTCGTCGCGGCGGCTCGTAGGGCGGGCGCGGGAGCGAACGCGCTGGTGTGCGAGGGCGTGGGCGGGCTGCTCGTGCCCATTACCCCCGAATATCTCGTTCGCGATCTCGCGGTGGATCTCGGGCTGCCGGTGATCGTGGCCGCCGGGACGGGGCTGGGCACTATCAATCACACGCTGCTGACGGTGGAGGCGGCCAGAGCGGCCGGCCTGGGCGTTGCCGGTGTGGTCATGACTCCCTGGCCGGCCGAACCGGCGCCGATCGAGGCGTCCAACCGCGCCGCGATCGAGCGCCTCGGGGACGTGCCGGTGAGTGGCCTACCCCGGACCAATCGCAGCTCGCTCGCCGCCGCCGCGCGCTCGCTTCCTTTAGACGACTGGGTATGAGCTCAGGCGAGGCTGGGGTCTGTCGATGTCTCCGCCAGGCGTCGGGCCAGGGCTCGCAGCACCTTGCGTTCCACGCTCGGGTTCTCGTCGAGCAGGTGGCGGAAGTCCCTTCGGGTCAGCACGAACAGACGTAGCGGCGTCTGGGCCGTCACGGTCGCCGTGCGGGGGATGTCCTCGAGGAGTGCGATCTCGCCGACGAAGTCGGGGCCACCCCGCGTCGCGACGGTCCTGCCCTTCCGGGTGATCTTCACTTTTCCGTCGACGATCACGAAGAACTCGTGTCCAATCTCGCCCTCCTTGCAGAGAACCGTGCCCGGCTCGACCTCCAGGTCTTCGGAGACCCGCGCCAGATGGACGAGCTCCTTGCGTGAGAGGCTCTCGAACAGGGGGGCGGCCTTGAGCGCCTGCACCTTGGTGTCCTGGCTGAACAGCTTCATGGCGCCCTTAGCCTATGCGCGCGCGGTCGCTGAGTCGAGCCGCGTAGAGATGCCATTCGCCGGGAACGCCCTTGAGCCTCGTGGTGCCGCGATCCTCGAAGTCCATGCCGGAGCCGGCCGCGAGGTCCCTGACGACGCTGGAGACGAGCACCTCGCAGGGTCGGGCCTCAGCCGCGATTCGGGCGCCGATGTGGACCGTGATGCCCTCCACCTGGCCGCCCACGACCTCTACCTCGCCGGTGTGGACGCCCGCCCGGATGTCGAGGCCGAGCTCGCCGACCGCGTTGATCGCTCCGTGGGCGCATGCGATCGCTCGCGCCGGGCCGTCGAACGTGGCGAAGAAACCGTCGCCCGTGCCACGGACCTCCCTGCCGCCGTAGCGGGCGAGCTGGGCGCGCATTGTGGCGTGGTGGGCGTCGAGCAGGGCGCGCCAGCGAGAGTCGCCGAGCTCGGCCGCGCGCGAGGTGGACTCGACGATGTCCGTGAAGAGGACGGTGGTGAGGACACGCTCGGGCGCGGTGTCGACGCGCCCCTCGGAAAGGAACCGCTTCACCGCGTCGGGCACTCCCCGGTCGCTATAGATGCTGCTGTCCGGCGAGGGCAGCTCGAGGACCTCGGCGTGCGGGATCCGCTTGGCGAGGTAGAGGCAGCCGTCGCTGTAGGCGTGCTGGTACATGACCAGCGTGGGGACGGAGATGGTCGGTAGCACCTCGCGGATGTCGGTCTCCATCAGCACCCGCAGGAACCAGGCGGCGGCGCCGGGACTGGCTGCCAGACGCTCGTGGTTCACGTGCCAGTGCTCGAACTCCGGGTCGCCCACGTGGCTCGGGAAGTACTTGCGGAGCTCACCGAGCTGGTAGTCGCGATCGCCCCACTTGAGCCGCGTGTCGCGCACCCGCCGGTGCCACTCGTCGACCGTGTTGCCCATCGGATAGTCGGGCGCCGAGACGACCCGCGGCCAGGTGTTGTGAAGCATCAGCGCCACCACGCGCTCTGGGTAGGTGGCGGCGAACACGGCGCAGAGCTGACCCCCGGGTGATCCCGCGCCGAGTAGGGCGGCGCGTTCGGAGCCGGCGTCGTCCATGACCGCGCGAATGTCGTCCATGCGGGTCTCGAAGCTGGGCAGGTCCCTGGGCCGGTCGGAGAGACCCGTGCCGCGCTTGTCGAGCAGGATGAGGCGGGAGAAGTCGGCGAGGCGCCGGCAGAAGTCGACGAATATGGGCTGCTCCCAGGCCCAAACCAGGTTGATCATGAACGGCACGAAGATCAGATCGACCGACCCCTCGCCCACGACCTGATAGGCGATGCTCATGTCGCCGCTCCGCGCGTAGCGGACCTCGGGGGTTTCGAGGTTCACGGCGCGAAAGAGTACGGCGCCGCGTGGCACGGCCATCGCTACCGTCTGGATCGCGACGGAAAGCTATGGGGGACACTCAGGTGGGATGCCCACCACCGAGGAAGCCACACCGCCACCGAACGCGGACGACCCGCCCGAGCTGCTGATCAAGCTCCGGGAGCGAAAGGCGCGCCACAAGCAGCGCCATCCCCTGCACCGGGCCGGCGTCGTGGTGCTCGGCTTCCTGATCGTGCTCGTCGGGATCGTCCTCTCCGGGCCAGGGGTTCCGGGACCCGGGATCGCGGTGATCCTGGTCGGGCTTGGCTTCCTGGCGCTCGAGTTCGACCGGGCCGAGCGCCTGCTGGAGCGGGCGATCATCTGGGCCGATATGGCGGCCATCCGCGCCGAGCAGACCAGCACGGCTCAGCGCGTGATCGCCGGGGCTCTGGCTGCCCTGGCCGCCGCCGCGTTCGTTTTCGCGGCGATCCGCTGGGACATCCCGCTGCTGCCGATCGTCTGAGCTAAGCCGGCGCGTCCGCCTCCTTGCGCTCGCGCTCGCGCTCCCGCAGCTCCACCCGGCGAATCTTGCCGGTCAGCGTCTTCGGCAGATCGTCGACGAACTCGATTTCGCGCGGGTAGGCGTAGGCGGAGTGGCGCTCGCGCACGTGGACCTTGATCTCGTCGGCCAGCTCGTCCGAGGGCTCTCGCCCGCCGCTCAGAACGATGAACGCCTTCACGATGTAGCCGCGGCGGGCGTCCGGCGAGGCCACGGCCGCCGCCTCCTTCACCGCCGGGTGCTCCACGCAGGCGGACTCGACCTCGAAGGGGCCGATCCGATAGCCGGCGGAGATGATGACGTCGTCCGCCCGCCCCGCGTACCAGACATAGCCGTCGTCGTCGACCGTGGCCGCATCCTTGGTGTGGAACCAGTCGCCGCCGAACACCTCCTCGGTGTCCTCGGGACGATTCCAGTAGCCGATCGGGTAGTGCGGATTCGAGCGAGCTCGCAGGCAGATCTCGCCGCGTTCGCCGGGCGGCAGCGGCTGCTCGTCCTCGTCGAGCACCGCCACGTCCCAGCCCGGCATCGGCAGGCCCATCGAGCCCTCGCGCACCTCGACGGTCGGGTAGTTCCCGCACAGCGGATAGCTCTCCGTGAGCCCGTAGTAGTCGAGCACGGTCAGGCCGAACTGCTCGCGGAACCAGCGGATCACCTCCGGGTTGAGCGGCTCGCCGGCCGAGCAGGTGATCCTCAGCCGTTCCAGCGGGTAGCGGTTCCCCGCGTCCTCCACCCCCGTCATCGCGCGGAGCGCCGTGGGGGTCGTGAACATGTTCTCCACGCCGTGCCTCGACAGGAAGCGCAGGTGCTCCTCGGGGTCGTAGCCGCCCTTGCGTGCCTGGACGAGCGCCACCGCGCCGTAGCGCCAGGGGCCGAGCAGCGGACAGATTCCGGCCGCCCAGGCCCACTCGCCGGAGCCGTGAAAGAGCTCGCCGTCGCGCACGTCGTGACAGAACTCGAACTCCTCGTGACCGAGCAGGTAGCGGTGAGCGTGGAGGATGCCCTTCGCCCGACCGGTGGTGCCCGAGGAGTAGTAGAGCTGCGCCGGGTCGTCCGCCGCGGTGTCCACCGTCTCGAACCGGACCGGCGCGTCGGCCATCTCATCGAGCAGACCCCCGTCCAGCACCAGGACCGTCTCCGCGATGCCATCCGGGATCCTGTCGCGGTTCGCGGCGTCCGTGACCACGACCTTCGCCTCCGAGTCGCGCAGCCGGTGCTCGATGCCCTCGTCCCCGTAGAGCACCGACAGCGACAGCAAAATCGCCCCGGCGCGGTAAGTACCGATGAACGCCGCAGCCGTCTCCGGCAGTGACGGCAGGAGGGTCGCGACCCGGTCGCCCCGCTCAACGCCATGGGCGCGCAACACGTTCGCGAACCGGCACGAGAGGTCCTGCAGCTCGCCGAAGCTCACGCGCCGTTCGTCGCCTCGCCAGTCCTCCCAGACCATCGCCAGGCGGTCGCGGTCGTGCTTGTCGCATACGTCGCGGGCAATGTTGTAGCGCTCCGGCACCTCCCAGCGGTGGCGGGCACACATCTCCTCGTAGGTGCCGAGCTGGTATTTCCTGAAGTTCATCCGCGATCTCCTCTCCGCCCGAGAGGCTACCCGGGCCGAGAGGTCCCGAGGGCGTCAGCGGCAGAACTCGGCCGCCGTCGCGACCAGGGTCCGCGCGCACGTCTCAACGCTCGCGAGCTCCACCCACTCCTCCACCGCGTGGGCGCCCTCGCCGTGCGGGCCGAAGACGACGGTCTGGATGCCCGCGGCCTGGGTGAACGCGGCGTCCATCCAGGCCGTGTGGCCGACGATCTCCGGCTCCCGGCCGAGGATGCCCGCGGCCTGCTCGCGCACGATGGTCACGATCGTCTCGTCGTCGCCGACCTCGAACGGCTCGCGCACGAGCGTGACCTCGCCCTCCATTGCCGCGGGGTCTCCACCGTCGAGCAACCGCCGCAGCTCCTCGGCGACGGCCTCGCGGGTCTCCCCGGGCAGCGTGCGCCGCTCGACCTCGAGCACGCAGCGCTCCGGATAGCTCGACAGCTCCTGCCCGCCGCCGATCAGCGACGCGTGCACGGACGCCCGTCCCACGAGCGGATGAGTGCGCGCCTCCAGGGTCCTGTCGAGCTCCGCCAGCCCGGTCAGCACCGGGCCCATGCGGGCGATCGCATCGCTGCCGAGATCGGGCCGCGAGCCGTGGGCGGCGCGGCCGCGCGCCGTTATCCGCCACCAGGCGAAGCCCTTGTGGGCGACGCAGACCCGCAGGCTGGTGGGCTCCGTGACCACGCAGGCGTCTGTCTGGAAGCGCTCCACAACCGCCTGGACGCCGATGCTCGAGTGCTCTTCGTCGCTGACGGCGGCGAGAAGCACGTCACCCGGGAAACCGGCGCGGGCGGCGGCCGCCGTGGCGAGCATGCAGGCCGCGAGCCCACCCTTCATGTCGTAGGAGCCGCGGCCGTATAACCGGCCGTCCCGCACCCACGGCTCGTACGGGCCCTCCATGCAGGCCACGCCAACCGTGTCGAGGTGGGCGTTCAGCATCAGCGAGCGGCCGCCGCCGCGGCCGCTCGCCGTCGCGACCACGCTGGGCCGCCCCGGAACCGGCTCGACGATCTCCACGGCCAGACCGGCCTCCTCCGCCCAGCGGGCCACGAAGCGCGCGATCTCAGCCTCGCCGGCGCCGCCCGGAACGAGGGCGGGGTTGACAGAGTCGATCGAGACCAGCTCCGCAAGCAGCTCCTCGACCTCGGCGGTGGTGTACGGGAGAGCGGCGGCGTTCATGCCGGGGGCGGGACGCATCCTCTCAGACGGGCGGCTGGGCGCTCGGGTCTCCGCTTCGAGGCGCTGGTGTCTCCACCGGCCGGGCCGGGGGCGCCTACGCCCGCGCCGCCGCGAGCGCCGCCGGCACCTCGGCGCGTCCCAGGAGCGCGTCCGCCGCCAGCCGGGCGGTGGCCGGGCCGGCCGAGATCCCCCAGGGGCCGTGGCCCGCGGCGATCCAGATCCCCTCGACGTCGCCCACGGGGCCGACGAGCGGCCGGCCGTCGAACGACTGCGGGCGCGCGCAGGTCCGCGTGCGAACGAGGGACGCGCCCGCGAGCCCGGGCACGAAACGCTCGCCCGCCTCGCGCAGGACGCCGACCCAGGCTGCGGGCTCCGGCTCCTCGGTCAGGAAGGTCGAACCGACGGAGACCGCGCCGTCCGTCGCCACCAGACTGAAGAGCGAGCCCGGGCCGCCGGCGGCCGCGTCCTCGACCCCGGCCTCCTCGAGCACATGTCGCGGCGGGTCGACGAGCTCGACCTCCAGCACGAGGCCCCAGACCGGGACGATCGGACGCCACGCCCGGGTGGGGTCGATCACCTCGGGCGCCCAAGGGCCGGCCGCCACCAGGATCGAGCCCGCCGCGCAGTGCTCGTGTCCGGCGATCACGCCGCGCGTGCGCCCGCCCCTCACCCAGGGCCATGCGACCCGCCCCTCGCGCAGGAGCGCGCCCGCTCGGCGGGCGCGCTCCGCGAACGCCAGGGTGGCCGCCGCGGGCCGCACCGGATAGCCGGTCTCGAGGCGGCACGCCCATAGCCGCGGGCCCAGGCCCGGCTCGAGCTCATGTAGGACGCGGCCGCCGAGCAGGGTCGGCTCGAGCTCCGGCCAGTCGCCCCGGATCTCGTCCGCCGCCGCCTCTAGGGCCGTCCTCGCCCGCGCGAGCATGAGCACGCCGGCGGGGCTCTCCGGCAGCGCGAAGCCGTCGAGCTCGCGGTAGTGGCGGAGCGTCTCCACGTGCAGCTCCGTGAGGAGCGGGTCGAAGGGATGCTGGATCGAGCCCGAGTTGCGGCCGGACGCCGCCCCGGCCAGCTCACCGCGCTCGAAAAGCTCCACCCGCGCCCCCGCCTCCACGAGGAAGGCCGCCGCCGCGCAGCCCACGATTCCCCCGCCGATGATCGCGACGTCGGGAAAGCCGGTCAGTTCAGTGCTCCCCGCCGTAAGCTCCGGCGGTACCCGCGGCGGGGAGCACTCAGTCCCCCGCGGCGTAGTCGACGATCGACTTGTCGATCAGCCACTCCACCGGCGCCTTGTCGTCCGTGTAGACGTCGCCGCCCTGGAGCGGCTTCTCGAGACGCGCGGCCGCCCCGAGCGCGGTGCCGCGCAACGCCGGCGGGAGCCTGGGGACGGCCTCGCGAACGCGGGCCGCCGACAGCGGAGATTCGCTCGCCACTATGAGCGTGTTGGTGTCCTCGATCGGGTCGCGCAGCACGTGCGGGAAGACCTCCGACATCGTCGCCGTCAGCACCTTCTCGAGGTCGTCCTGACCCTCGGGATGCCCGGCGTTGACGATTACCACCCCACCCCGGCGGAGGTGGTCGCGCACGGACTCGAAGAACTCCACCGTCGTCAGGTAGAACGGGATGTAGGGCTGACGGTAGGCGTCGACCGAGATCGCGTCGTAGCTCACGTCGATCCGGCGCAGGAACGGCCGCGCGTCCTCGTGGTAGAGATGCAGGCGCGGGTTGTTCATGTCGAAGTAGCGGCGCCCGATGTCGGACAGCTCCGCGTCGATCTCCACTCCGTCCACGCGCGTGCGCGGGAAGAACTTCTCGTAGGCGCGGGAGGTGGTGCCCGCGGCGTTGCCGAGAATGGCCACGCGCCGCGGTGGCTCGGACCGCGACGTGAACGGCAGCACGAGGTGTCCGTCCCAGACGTCGCCCGTGAGGACCGACCGGGGATCCCTGACACTCGGGTGTGGGTTGTCGCACTCCGCCTCGCACACCGAGTGCTGCGCCTGCCCCTCGTTCAGCTCGAGCCACCGGCTGCCGTCGTCGCGCTCGATCACGCGTGCGTACTGGTACTCGGTCTCGGCCTCGTAGATCACGCGCCCGTCGCCGTCGGTGTCGGCCTTGAGCGTGCCGACGGGGAGCGCGATCAGAGCCGCGATCGCGGCCGGCGCGAGCGCGTAGCGGCGCACCGGTCTGAGTCCCCAGACCGCCACCACCGAGATGGCGAGCGCGAAGATCAGGAACGTCCGCCGGGTGCCCACGAGCGGGATGAAGAGCAGCGCCGAGACGAGGGTGCCGAGCAGCGAGCCGGCGGTGGAGAGGGCGTACAGCCGACCGGCCACCGTCCCCGCTTCCTCGACCGTCGAAACGGCAAGGCGTATCGCATATGGCGACACCGCCCCCAGCAGAAGCACCGGCACTGCGACGAGCACCAGCACCGCGACCAGCGAGCCGAGGAAGGCGCCCGCCGAGATCTCGTCGAGAGCGTCGACCGCGACGTCGAGCAGCGGGTCGGCCGCGAACGGGACCAGCGCGAGCAGGCCGGCGGCGGTGAGGGCCAAGAGGCAGAGCCCGCGCATGTTGGGGTGGCGGTCGGCCAGGCGGCCGCCCAGCCAGTAGCCGACCGACAGCGCAACCAGCACGATTCCGATCGTGTTCGCCCAGACGATCGTGGAGGCGCCGAAGTAGGGGGCGAGCAGGCGAACGGCGGCGATCTCCGCGCCGAGCGAGCCCGTCCCCACCACGAAGACGAGCAACGGTAGCGGCGGCATCAGGGCCGCAGGGTAGCTAGCTGCCCTATGGCACGGCGTGGCATGGCCCGCCGCCGCACACGTCCACCACCCGCCCCTTGAGCTTCAGGAACTCGGACTTCTGCACCCTGGCCGCGGGTGTGGCACGCACGTTGTCGTGCGGGTCGTCGCCCGCCCGGTTGGGAGTGTTGGTGATCGGCGGCGCCGGCGTGCCCGAGTCCCACATCACGATCGCCGAGCCCTTGAACGGGAAGCGGCCGATCGGCGGGATCAGCTGGAACCGGGTCCACGGCGAACGTCCCGCGTCTAGCACGGGCCGATACCCGCGCGCGCCGATCGTGCGCGCCTCCACCTCGGCGGTCGTGTCCGATACCTGATGGTCGCCAAAGCCCACGTGCAGCAGCACCACGTGCTTCGGCGTGCCCGGCAGCGGACGGCCCGTCATGTGCTGGGCGTACCCGTCCGCCTCGCCGCGGTCCCAGAGCAGCTGGATCACCGCGAACATCAGCTGGCGGGTCGACTCGTCGGGGTAGGACGGGTAGATGAGCTGGGCGAACGTGTCGAAGTCGACGCTGCGCTGGAGCAGCGTCGAGTAGTTCATCCCCGTCACGCCTAACACGCCCCGCTCGAAGTCCGGCGCCAGCGCGGTGAGCGCGCCGCCCATGATGGCGCCCTCGCTGTTGCCGTCGAAGAAAAGGCGGCGGGTGTCGATCACGCTGCGGCCGTTCTTCTGGAAGGCCGGGTTCGAGGAGAGGCCCTCCGGATGGATCATCAGCCGCCCCAGCATCAGCATGTTTAGGAAGCCCTGCTGCATTCGGTCGGCGACCGTGTTGAAGCGAGAGAAGTCGCCGATGGAGCCGATCACGTTGGGAACGTCCTCCTGCGCGAAACCGGCCCAGGCGGTGGCGCAGAAGACGAAGTTGTACTCGTTGGCCATCGAGCGAACGTTGCTCGCGTCGACCTCGTTCGGGCTGCCGAGCAGCCCGTGCCCGTACAGCGCGGGCCGCGCGGGCGGCGGGTCGGCCGGATCGAGGGCAGAGCGCGGTATGCGGCAGGTGAACGGCACGTCGGTTGTGCCGTGCTGCTGCGGGCGCCCCCGACCGTCGAACGTGAACTGACCGCCGGGCGCGCAGCCGTTCGTGAGGTAGCACGGCACGCCCGTGATCGTTCCCTCCACCCGGCGTGCGATCCGGTCGTCCTCGGCCGGCATCAGATCGGTGGAGCTGTCGATCCGGAAGCTCGGTGCCCGCCCGGAGGCCTTCAGGTCGCGCAGGTTCCGGTCTCCCAGTTGGCGGAAGGCGTCGTCGCGGATGTGGAGCGCGCGCCCGGCCAGGCTCCGCTCGCTTGCCACAGTGAAGTCCCAGGCCAGGTAGACCCCGCGACGCGAAACGCCGGCCTTGCGCAGCGCGCGGAAGCCGCCGCGGCGGCGGAAGCCGCCCACGCCGCCGCGAGACCGACGCAGGGCGGTCCGGATGCGGGCCTTCCGGCCGATCGGCGCCCCACTCGCGGTCTTCAGGTCGCGCAGCACGACGATGTAGCGCTCGCCCTCGCTGAAGTTCCTGGCCGGTCGGATGATGAGCATCCGGTTAGCGTCAGTGCTCGCGTTCGAATCGAGCTCGGCCCACACCGGGTGGCGCTTGGCGGTCCGGGCGTTCAAGACCACGATCGGCGATCGCTTGCGCAGGCTGCTTGCGATATCCCGCAGCGAGGGAAGACGGCTGCGCTCGAGCGCCTCTTGATTGTCCAGGCCCGGCACCTTGACGATGAGCATCGAGCCCGGGCTGAAGCCGTCGGCCCGATTCATGTCGGTGGGGTCGATCGGGACCCCACCCGCGTTGCGGGGCATGCCGTCCCTCGGAAGGTTCAGCCGGCGCCCCGTGTCCGTGCTCGGATCCCGCACGGTGAGCGCGTCGTTCGGCCACGGAAGCAGGCTCAACTGGGCCTGGGCGGCCGTCGGGATGGCCATGGCGGTCAGCGTTGCCACGACGAACGCGGCGCACAGTCCTTTCCTCATGGGCGGGCCATCCTATAGACGGGTCTTTCCGACCACGCCACCAATTACCGTCCTTCGCCATCGACCTCGCCGCCGCCGACCGCGCCCACCTCTGGCACCCGTTCACCCAGCAGCGGGGCTGGAGCGAGGAGCCGCCGCTGGTGGTCGAGCGGGCCGAGGACACCGACCTGATCGACCTCGACGGCCGGCGCTACATCGACGGCGTGTCGTCGCTCTGGTGCAACGTGCACGGCCACCGCCATCCGCGGATAGACGCGGCGGTGCGCGCCCAGCTCGAACGCATGGCGCACTCAACGATGCTCGGCCTGACGCACCGGCCGGCAATCGAGCTCGCGGCCCGCCTCGTCGAGCTCGCGCCGCCGGGACTCACCCGCGTCTTCTACTCGGACTCGGGCTCCACCGCCGCCGAGATCGCGCTCAAGATGGCGTTTCAGTTCTGGAAGCAGCGCGGCGAGGAGCGCCCCCGCTTCGTGGCCCTGCAGATGGCCTATCACGGCGACACGATCGGCTCGGTCTCGGTCGGCGGGATCGACCTCTTCCACTCGCTCTACCGGCCACTGCTCTTCGACACCTTCAAGGCGGAACCGGGAGACGTGGCCCAGATGGAGCGCCTGTTCCGCGAGCACCAGGGCCAGGTGGCGGCGGTGATAATGGAGCCGCTCGTGCAGGGCGCCGCGGGAATGCTCGTTCACCCCGAGGGGTACCTGAGCGCGGTACGCGACCTGTGTGACCGGTACGACGTGCTTCTGATCCTGGATGAGGTGGCCACGGGCTTCGGTCGCACCGGCCGCATGTTCGCGTGCGAGCACGAGGACGTCTCGCCCGACCTGCTCTGCCTGGCCAAGGGCATCACCGGCGGGTACCTGCCGCTCGCCGCGACGCTCACGAGCGATCGGATCTACGAGGGGTTCCTGGGGGAGTTCGAGGAGTTCCGCGCCTTCTTCCACGGCCACACCTACACGGGCAATCCGCTCGCCTGCGCGGCGGCGCTCGCCACCCTCGACGTCTTCCGCGAGGAGCGCACGCTCGAGCGGGTCGGGCCCAAGATCGAGCTGCTCGGCGCGCTGCTTCGGCCGCTTGCCGCCCACCCCGCCGTCCGCGAGGTGCGCCGGCGCGGCCTCATGGTGGGAATCGAGCTCGAGGAGTTCCCGCTCGAGCTGCGGATGGGCCACCGCGTAACGCTCGAGGCCCGCCGCCGCGGTGCGATCATTCGTCCGCTCGGCGACGTGGTGGTGCTGATGCCGCCGCTCGCGACCTCGGCGGCTGACCTGCGGCGCCTGGTCGCGATCACCGCCGCCGCGATCGACGCGGCGACCGCTCTCGCCTCGGCGCCGCGGCGCGTCGCGTAAGCATCGCTACCGAGTTCCAGTTATCAATCTGAGTCGCTTCTAAGGAGACGTCTGCGGCAGGATCCGCCTCATGCCATCAACCGGTGCATTCTTCTGCCTCGTCTCCGCCGCCGCCTTCGGCGCGATGGGAATCTTCGGCAAGCTCGCCTATGGCGAGGGCGCGACCGTGGGAACGCTCCTGGCTTCCCGGTTCGTGTTCGCCGCCGCGCTCCTCTGGCTGTTCCTGGCCTGCACGGGGGGTCTACGGCACCTGCGCGCGCTTTCGCGCCGGGACGTGGGCATCGCCCTTGCCCTCGGCGCCGTCGGATACGGCGCTCAGGCCGGCGGCTACTTCGCGGCGCTCGACCGCCTCGACGCCTCGCTGCTCTCGCTTCTCGTCTACACGTATCCCGTCATCGTCACGGTTGCCGCCATCGCGCTCGGGCGCGAGTCAGCGAGCCGCCGAACCACGCTGGCCTTGGGTCTCGCCTGCACGGGCCTCGTTCTCGTGCTGGCCGGGGCCGCCGCGGGGGCGCTCGATCCGATCGGGACGGTGCTCGGGCTGGGCACGGCGCTCGCCTACAGCATTTACATCCTGACCTCGGAGGGTGTTTCGGCGCGCGTCGGCCCGCTCGCCCTGAGCACTCTGGTGTGCACGGGTGCGGCGGTCTCCCTTACGCTCGGCGGCCTCGTCGGCGGCGATCTGGATCCGGGGAGCGTGAGCGCGAGCGGCTTCGCCTGGCTCGGCGGCTTGGCTCTAGTGTCGACGGTCGGGGCCGTCGCACTGTTCTTCGCCGGGCTGCGGCGGGTGGGGCCGACGGCCGCGTCGATTCTGTCGACGCTGGAGCCCGTCGTCACCGTGGGACTGGCGTTCGTCGTGTTCGGTGAATCGCTCGGTCCCACGCAGCTCACGGGCGGAGTCCTGGTGCTCTTGGCTGTGCTCGCGGTCCGCGTGCCGGCTCGAATCGCCGTGACCCAGCCCCGCCCAGCCCGCGAGAGCGCCACATGGAAGCTTCAACCGCGATTCGGGAAGGAGACATCATGACAACGCTTGACGGCAAGGTTGCGCTGGTGGCCGGGGCGACGCGCGGCGCCGGTCGCGGCACGGCGGTTGCGCTCGGCGAGGCCGGGGCGACCGTGTACTGCACCGGCCGCACCACCCGGCAGCGGCGCTCCGAATACGACCGTCCGGAGACGATCGAGGAGACCGCGGAGCTGGTCAGCGCCGCGGGCGGCACGGGGATCGCGGTCGCGGTCGACCATCTCGAGGCGAGCGAGGTCGGCGCGCTCGTCGATCGGATAGACGCCGAGCGCGGGCGGCTCGACGTGCTGGTGAACGACATCTGGGGCGGGGAGCGGCTCTTCGAGTGGAACAAGCCGCTGTGGGAGCACGATCTCGAGAAGGGCCTGCGGATCCTGCGCCTGGCAATCGACACCCACCTGATCACCAGTCACTTCGCGTTGCCGCTCTTGATCCGCGAGCCCGGCGGGCTGGTCGTCGAGATGACCGACGGCACGCGCGAGTACAACGCGGAGCACTACAGGCTGTCGGCGTTCTACGACCTGGCCAAGACCGCTGTCATCCGGCTCGCGTTCGCTCAAAGCGTCGAGCTCGCCGAATACGGGTGCGCGGCGGTCGCCTTGACGCCGGGCTGGATGCGCTCGGAGATGATGCTCGACAACTACGGGGTCACCGAGGAGAACTGGCGCGACGGGGCGGCCATCAATCCGCACTTCGCCGCCATCTCGGAGAGCCCGCGGTTCGTCGGCCGAGCGGTAGCGGCGCTGGCTGCGGACCCGGACATCCTGCGCCGCAGCGGCGGCTCGTTCTCGTCCGGCGAGCTGGCGCGAGAGTACGGCTTCACCGACGTGGACGGCTCGAGGCCGGACTGCTGGCGGTACATGGTCGAGGTCCAGGACGCCGGGCGACCGGCCGACCCGGTCGGCTACCGCTGAACGTCCGCCTACGGGATCCCGAACGCGCTCAGCGGATGGTGCTCGAGGTGTCCAAAGCGGGCGCCCGCCGGTGGGCCCTCCCAGGTCGTCGCGTAGCGCGCGTAGGACAACGCCCTCGGCGGATACCAAGCGATCGGCCGGCCCTGACACGACTGCGCGAACCCCGGCCGGTTGATCCAGAGGTAGGCGTCGACCTTAGGGTTCGAGGTGCTCGTGGTCGGCGGCGGCCCCAGGCCGCGGAGACCGGGGTTGCACCAGACGGTGATCCGGCGGCCGTTCCGGCGGTAGAAGACCGGCCCCCGGACGTTCTCCGCGGTGTTGATGACGAACGGCTTGCCGCCCGTGCGGCGGGAGATCTCGAGGCCGTGCTGGATGTTGGCGCGCGTCCAGTCGTAGTGGGTGGCGTTCAGCGTGAACCCGCGCACCTTCGCGATCCCGATTGCCCGGAGCTGTCCGGCCGTGCGCTCCGCTGGCTCCCAGTCGGAGGCGCCGGCCTCCAGGTAGACGGTGGCGTTCGGCAGCCGAGAAAGGCGGCCCGCAGGAGATGGCCTCGGCCCGCAGCACGGTGAACAGGGGTACGGCCGCCTGCGCCTTGGCGGCGTCCAGCAGGCGGCGGACCTTGATCGAGAAGTTCGGCCGCGTGAAGCGACCGAGCCAGGAGCTCTTCGGCTCACGCGCGATCTTCTAGATGAGATCGGCCTTCTGCGTGTCGCCCCTGGCCCTGTTGGCCTGCCACTGGTGCCACGAGGGGTGCGTCCTCGTCGACCCACAACTTGAGGCCCAGCAGGGGGTTCGGGCTGGTCGGATCGGCGCCCTGCGGGTCAAGCGCCACCGAGGCGCTCGGAGACGGTCCCGGCTCACGGCCGAACGCCGCGGCGGCGAGCATCCCACAGATCAGGGCCAGGGGGAGAAGCGAAGTGCGCAGCATGGACACGCTAACGCAGGAGCCGGCGGTCCTCCAGTGCCCACAAGACCCGTTCTAGGCGTCGTACGGCTCGAAGTCCCTCTTGCGCGCGCCGCAGACGGGGCAGAACCAGTCGTCCGGAATGTCCTCGAAGGGAGTCCCGGGAGCTATGCCCCCGTCGGGATCGCCCTCGGCGGGGTCGTAGATGAACCCGCACGAGGTGCAGATGTAGAGCTCCGTTGTGGCGGCCTCGTTCACGCGGCCCGGGAGACTATCGCCGTCGCGGGGTAGGCTGGGGCGATGCGCTTCAACGCCCCGCCGCCCGGTGAGGAGTGGGGTCGGGGTGAGGTCACCGAGGCGCGCCAGGCGGCGTCGCTGATCCTGCTGCGCGACTCGGCGAACGGTCCCGAGGTGCTCCTGGTGAAGCGCAATCCGGAGCAGCGCTTCATGGGGGGCGTCTGGGTGTTCCCGGGCGGTGCGGTCCACGCCGAGGACGCCGACCACGCCGGCGCCGCCGTGCGCGAGCTCCGCGAGGAGGCGGGGATCGCGCTCCCCGCGAATGCCGCGCCGGTCCCCTTCTCTCGCTGGATCACCCCCGCCGAGGTGAAGGTGCGCTTCGACACCTGGTTCTTCGCGGCGCGTGCGCCGGACGGGGCGCGGGCCACGCCCGACGGAGGCGAGTGCGTCGACGCCCGTTGGCTGCGACCCGCGGACGCGCTGGACGCCTGCGCGCGCGACGAGCTGCTTCTCGTTTTCCCCACCATCAAGCATCTGGAGGAGCTTCGGCGGTTCGGCTCGGTGGCGGACCTGCTCGAGGCCGCCCGCGGCCGCAACGTCGAGCCGGTCCAGCCCCGTGTTGTGATGCGGGAAGGAGTGGCCGAGGTGCTGCTGCCCGGGGAGCCGGGCTACGACGACGGCTGATTCGCCCGGCCGCAACCCCCGGACGCCGCGGTTGTTCACCTCGACATGAGGCGCGTCGCTTCCATGGCAATTGTCGCCGTCGGGTTTCTGTCCATGCTGGGAGCCGTCGCGGTCGCCGACACCCTGCTCGGCACCGACGCGCCCGACGAGCTCGTGGGCACCGTGAACCCCGACCAGGTCTACGGCGAGGCGGGCAACGACCGCATCAGCGGGGAGGACTCGAACGACTACCTGGAGGCGGGCGCCGGAGACGACGAGGTGGCGGGCGGCGACGGTGTGGACCTCGTGATCGGCGGCACCGGCAACGACCGCATCGACGGCGGCAACGACGGCGACGTGGTCTACGCCGGCGCCGGCCAGGACCTCGTGCTCGGGGGCCAGGGCGCGGACACGCTGTTCGGACAGGCCGACAGCGACCAGCTCTTTGGCGGCGCCGGCGGCGACCGGATCTACGCGAGCTTCGGCTCGGACTACGTGGAGGCGGGCTCGGGAGCCGACCGTGTGAGCTCCAACGATGGAGACGTGACGGTCTCGGCGGGGTCGGGCAACGACATCGTGATCGCCTCGGGCGGCATCGCGGCGGTCAACGGGGGCGCAGGGGACGATCGCATCCGGACAGGCGACGCGGCCGACCGGGTGACGGGTGGAGGGGGACGCGACGCGGTCGCCACCGGCGCCGGCGACGACATGGTGCGAGCGCGCGACCGCCAGCGCGATCGAATCGACTGCGAAACCGGGAGCGGGGACGCGGTGGAGGCCGATCGCTTCGACATCGTCACGGGCTGCGAGAGCCTGCTTGGCCCCGCCCGCCGGCTCGCGCGGCTCCTCGTCATCCGGTAGAACCGCATCCATGGCTAGTGGACCTCCTCACAACGTTCCGCCCGAAACTGCGGCCCCAGGAACCGCCATGCGGCGTCCTCGGTCGCCCGGGTAGCGCTGCTACTGGGCTCCCTGCGTCCTTGCCTGGCGGCCCCTGGGCCTCGCATTTCCGGGGAAACGTTGTGAGTCGCCCTACGAGCGAGGGGCTGACCGTCGCGGTCACCGGACCGACTGGCGATCTCGGCATCGGCATAGTGAGCGCGCTGGAGCGCTCGCGGTCGGTCAAGCGAATCGAAGGGATGGCACGCCGCCCCTTCGATCCCGCCGAGCGCGGCTGGAAGAAGACGGACTACCGGCAGGGAGACGTGACCGACGTCGCGAGCGTGCGCGACCTGGTGAAGGGCGCGGACGTCGTGGTGCACCTGGCGTTCGCGATCCTGACCGCGACCGACGCGACCCGCGAGCTGAACGTGGCCGGCTCGCGACTGGTCTTCGAGGAAGCGGCGAAGGCCGGCGTGGAGCGCATCTGCTACGCGTCGAGCGTCGCCGCCTACGGCTTCCACGACGACAATCCCGACTGGCTCACCGAGGAGGTCCAGCCGCGCGGCTCACCCGAGCACCCCTATTCGCAGCAGAAGGCCGAGGTGGAGCGCGTGCTCGCGGAGACCCTGCTTCGGCGCAGGCGCACCGTGGCCTACGCCTTTCGGCCCTGCATCGTCGCCGGCCCCGGGGCGCGCACGATGCTCCAGGAGATCCCCTACTACCGGCTGAGCCAGGCGATGCCCGAGCGGGTGGCCCGATTGCTGGGCTCGATGCCGGCGCTGAAACCCGTGATCCCGGATCCGGGCACGCCCTTCCAGCTCGTGCACGAGGACGACGTGGCCCGCGCGTTCGTGGCCGGCGTCCGCGGGCTCGGCGAGCCCGGGCCCTACAACCTGGCGGGCGGAGGCGTGCTCATTTTGAGCGACGTGGCCGACGCGCTCGGCTGGTACTCCGTGCGCGTGCCGAAGCCGGTGGTGGAGATGACGGCCGAAGTGGTGACCCGGGTGCCGCTCGCTCCCGAGTCGGTGGCGTGGATCCACTCGGTTAAGAAGCCGGTGCTGATGAGGACCGACCGCGCCCGCAGGCTCCTGCGCTGGCGCCCGCGCCACACCGCGCGGGCGACGCTGCAGGAGATGGTGGCCGCGCACCGGGCGGAGCCGCCCGCGCGCTGAGCGGCTCACAGCGCGCGGCGGTAGAGCGCCTCGTACCCGTCCTCGCCGGCCTCGCGCGGGTTCAGGAGCGTGGTGCCGTCGCCGATCGCGCCCTCGACCAGCTGCGGGATGCCCGACTCCGGCACGCCGACCTCGGACAGCCGCGTGGGCAGCCCGAGCCGGACGACCAGCTCCGTCACGTGCTCCGCGAGGGCGTCGCCGACATCCGCACCCGCCGTCACGCCGAGGACGTCGGCGATGTCGCCGTAGCGGTCCGCGATGTCCGGTCCGCCCTCGGCGTTGAAACGAATGACGTGGGGAAGGTGGATGGCGTTCGCCACCCCGTGCGGCACGCCGAAGATCGCCCCGGCCGGGTGGGACATGGCGTGCACCGAGCCGAGCTCGATCGTGATCGCCAGGTTCGCGGCGATCAGCATGTTGCCGCGGGCGTCCTCGTCCTCGGGCGTCTCCACCGCCGGCTCCAGGTTGTCGCGCATCAGCCGCAGGGCGTGCAGGGAGCGGGCGTCCTGGTGCGGGTTCCACTGCGCCGAGACGTAGCCCTCGATCGCGTGGGTCATCGCATCCATGCCCGTTGCGGCCGCCACGCGCGCCGGCAGCGTGCGCGTCGTCTCCGGGTCGAGGATCGCGAGCCGCGGGAACAGCGGGAAGTCCGCGACCTCTAGCTTGACCTTCGCCTCGGGGTCTCTGATCACCGCCGCCATCGACGCCTCGCTGCCCGTGCCGGCGGTGGTGGGGATGCAGGCGAGCGGCGCGATCTCGAGTGGTCGGCCCATGCCGTCGGCATCGCGCGGCATGAGGAAGAAGCCCTCCTGCTCTCGCGCGCTGCCGCCGTGGGTGAAGACCGCGTCCGCAACCTTGGCCGTATCCATCACGGAGCCGCCTCCGACCGCGAGAAAGGAATCCGCTCCCGCCTCCTCGGCGGCGGCGGCGCAGCGCTCGACCACGTCGGTCGAGGAGTCCTGAGGAACGGCGTCGAAGACGCCCGCGGCCTCGAGACCGCCGTCGGCCAGGCCGGCCTCGACCTTCTCCACCAGGCCGGTGCCGCGGACCACCTCGTCGGTGATCACGAAAACGCGCCCCGCCCCCTCCTTCTTGAACTCGAAGCCGGTCGAGCCGAGCAGGTCGCGACCCGCGATCACACGGGTCGGCGCGACGTGCTGGTAGAAGTCCCTCAAGCGGCCTCGAGCAGATCCCCGCGTCCGGCTTCGGTAAGCATCGTGCGGTAGCGCGGGAAGACCGGCTTCACGAGCGGGACCAGCTTGAGGATCTTGGCCACCGGGCCCCTCGCCTTGATCTGACCGCGGGCGAGCGCGACCGTGATGTTCACGTTGCCGAGCCAGAACCGGTGCGCCGTATCGGCGTCCATCGTCATGACGATCTCTGGATCCAGCGCGGTCTCCCCGCAGTCCACCTGGCCGTCCTCGCCTTCCAGCAATTTGACCGTTATCTGGGACTCGGGGTCGCGGTATCGGTACTGAACGGTGGTGTTGGCCTTGCGGAACTTCGGGGCCAGCTCCTCGTCCTCCGAGAGCTCCTCGAAGAGCCTCCCGATGTACGAGTAAACCTCGTCCGCGTCCTTGAAGTACGCCAAGTCTGTGTCTCCTCGACTTCGATTTCTGATTTCAGCCTACGCACCCGACTCGGGACGCTGCCTCACAAGCAACGTTTGAACGGCGCGCCCTATTCGGCCGCGCTCGTCCCAGAGCACGGTGTCGGTGAGGCCGAGTCCGTCCACGCGCGTCGTCGCGTCGAGGCACACCCAGTCGCCCGCGGGCATGCGCAGCAGGTGGACGCTGAGGTCGGTGTTGATGAAGAGGTAGCGGTTGTAGTCGAGCTCGGCGCTGACGCCGTTCCCGGAGTCGGCCGCCACCAGAATCCGCTGGAGCGGGGACGGCTTCTCCCCGGCCACGAGCGGCACGCGCATCCGCATCCACACGGTCGCCGGGCCGCGCTCCAAGAACGCGCCGCGGACGAATCGCCACTCTATGGCGGTGTGGTAGCCCAGGTCCTGACGGGTGTCGAAGAACTCGCGCGCCGTCCCCTGCTCCGGCCCGGGAGGCGGCGGATCCGGCTCCGAGGGGCCATCCACCTCGCCGGCGCGCAGGCGCCAGGCGGTGGCGCGCATCACCTCGCCCTCCGGTCCGCTCAGCGACGCCTCGACCAGCTCCACGCTTCGCCCCGGGCGCATCACCCGCGCGCGCGCCTCGAGCGGGGCGAGGGGAACCGGGCCCAGGATGTCGAACGTGATTCGCCCCACCTGCATGCCGTCGCGGGACTCGCAGCGCTCGACCGCCCTCCCGAGCAGGGCGGCCGGAGGCCCGGCATGCTGGGCGCCGGGGTCCCACGGTCCGCGGGTCAGCTCGCTCGGCACGAGCCGTTCGCCCTCCCGCGTGTAGAACGCGCCGGACATGGCGGCCCATCCTACGGCCGGGTAGCCTCCCGCCCCCCATGCAGGCCGTGACCTTCCAGGCGCCGGGCGAGGTTCGGGTCGAAGACCGCCCTGAGCCGGAGCTCCTGGCGCGCGACGATGCGGTCGTGCGCGTCGAGGCGACCGGCGTCTGCGGGTCGGATCTGCATATCTACCACGGCCGAGTGGTGATCGAACCTGGCTTCACGCTGGGACACGAGTTCGTCGGGACCCTGGTCGCGGCCGGCGACGCGGTGAGCGAGGTGGCGGAGGGCGACCGCGTGCTCGGCTGCTACTGCTCGGCCTGCGGCAAGTGCTTCTTCTGCCGCCGCGGCGACTTCCACAAGTGCGACGAGGGACGGGTCTTCGGGCACGGCAAGACGCTGGGTTCGCTTCAGGGCGCCCAGGCGGAGCGGGTGCTCGTGCCGCACGCGAACCTCACCCTGCGCCGGGTGCCGGACGGCATGTCGGACGAGGCGGCGCTGTTCGCCGGCGACGTGATGGGCACCGGCTGGCACGCCGTCGACGAGGCCGGAATCCGGCCCGGCGACAGCGCCGCGGTGCTGGGGCTCGGGCCTGTCGGCCTCTGCGCGGTGCAGGCCGCGAAGGCGGCCGGCGCGGCGCGCGTGATCGGCATCGACTCGGTCGAGGAGCGCCTCGGGATTGCCGCCGGCTTCGGAGCCGAGCCCGTCCACCTGAAGGACGACGATCCGCGCGCCGCGGTGAAGCGCGCCACCGAGGGCGGCGGCGTGGATGCCGCGATCGACGCGGTCGGGCACCCCGACGCGCTCGAACTGGCCTGCCGGATCACCCGCAAGGCTGGCACCGTGGTCGCGATCGGCGTCTACGCCGAGCGCGTGCAGGTGCACATGGGGATCGTCTGGATCAAAGCGCTCACCTTGAAGACCGGCCACGCGAACGTGATCGGCCATGTCGATCGGGTGCTGGCGATGATGACCGCCGGCGTGCTCGATCCCAGGCCGCTCGTCACGCACCACATGAAGCTCGCCGACGCGCCCGAGGCCTATGCGGTCTACGACCGCCGGGAGGCCCTCAAGATCGTGATGACGCCTTGAGCGTGGAGCGAGGCACCCGCGCGATGCTGGTCCGCCGCCGCGAGATCCTGGCCGCGGGCGCCGAGCCGGTGGGATGGAAGATTGGCTTCAACGTCCCGGCGATGCAGCAGAAACTCGGGATCGACCGTCCGCTGGCCGGCTTCCTGACGACCGACGGCCTCTTGGAGGACGGCGCCGAGGTCCCCCTCGACGGGCCCCTCATGGTGGAGTCGGAGGTGGCGGTGGAGCTCGGCGACGACGCGCGCTCGATCGCCGCCCTGCTGCCCGCGCTCGAGCTCGCCGACCCGCCCGATCTCGAGCTCGGGGTCGAGCAGATCCTGGCCGGCAACATCTTCCACCGCGCCGTGGCATTCGCCCCGGGAGTGGAGACGGCGGCACCCGGCGCGGCGCGCATCCTCGTGAACGGCGACGTGAAGTACTCGCTGCCCGCCGAGCGCGCGGGCGCCCACCTCACCGAGATGGTCGACGCCGTAGCCGCGCGGCTGGCCGAGGCGGGCGAGGAGCTGCGTCCAGGCGAGCGAATCATCACCGGCATCCTCGCGCCGCCCCACGCGGCGCAACCCGGCGATACGGTGCGCCTCGAGCTCGAGGCACTGGGGGGCGTCGAGCTGCACTTTTCGTAGCCTTCGGATACATGGCCACCGCCGCCACCCTCCCCGACGCCCTCTCCGACGCCGCCCGCACGTTCGCGGCGGGGCCGCATCGCCTCGTGATCGGCGGCGAGCGGCCCGAGGCGGCCGACGGGCGCACGTTCGAGACGCTCGACCCCGCCACCGGGCGGACGATCGCCAACGTTCCGTATGGCGGCGCGGAGGACGTGGACCGGGCCGTGCGGGCCGCCCGGGAGGCGTTCGAGGACGGGCGCTGGAGCGGAATCGCCGCCGCCCACCGCACGCGCGCCATGCTCGCGCTGGCCGACGCGGTCGAGGCGCACGCCGACGAGCTCGCAGAGCTGGAGTCGCTCGACAACGGCAAGCCGCTGAGGCTGGCGAAGCGCGTGGACGTGCCCCTCACGGCCGAGCATCTGCGCTACTTCGCGGGCTGGCCCACGAAGATCGCCGGCGAGACGCTGCCGGTCGCCCAGCCCAACATGCACTGCTACACGCGCCGGGAGCCGGTCGGCGTCTGCGCGCAGATCATCCCGTGGAACGTCCCGCTCCGGATGTCGGCCTGGAAGGTCGCCCCAGCGCTGGCGGCGGGCTGCACGACCGTGCTGAAGCCGGCGGAGCAGACGCCGCTCACGGCCCTGCGCCTGGGCGAGCTCGCCCTCGAGGCGGGAATGCCGGAGGGCGTCCTGAACGTGATCACCGGCGACGGCGAGACCGGCGCCGCGCTGGTCGACCATCCCGAGGTCGACAAGATCGCGTTCACCGGCTCGACCGTGGTCGGCCGCGAAATCGGGGCCAAGGCCGGGCGAGCCTTGAAGCGCGTCACGCTCGAGCTCGGCGGCAAGTCACCCAACATCATCCTTCCCGACGCCGACCTCTCGGTGGCGGTCAAGGGCGCCTACCAGGCCATCTACTACAACACCGGCCAGGCCTGCAACGCCGGCTCGCGACTGTTCGTGCAGCGCGACCAGTACGACGACGTCGTGGCGGGACTGGTCGAGGCGGCCGGCCGCGCGCGGCTCGGGCCGGGCCTCGAACCCGACACCCAGCTCGGCCCCCTCATCTCGGCCGAGCAGGAGGAGCGGGTGCGCGGCTACATCGAGGTCGGCAAGGCCGAGGGCGCCGAGCTCGTCACCGGCGGGGAGAAGCGCGGCGGCGACGGCTGGTTCATCGAGCCGACCCTGTTCAGCGCCGCCCGCGACGACCTCACGATCGCGCGCGAGGAGATCTTCGGCCCCGTGCTGGTCGCGCTTCCCTACGACTCGATCGAAGAGGTGGCCCGCCGCGCTAACGACACGGACTACGGCCTCGCCGCCGGTGTCTGGACCCGCGACCTCTCGAGCGCCCACAAGCTCGCCGCGCTCCTGCGGGCCGGCGATATCTGGGTGAACACCTGGAGCGCCGGCGACCCGGCCGCCCCCTTCGGCGGCTTCAAGGCCTCCGGCGTGGGCCGCGAGCACGGCCGCCTGGGGCTCGACGCATACCTGGAGAACAAGACGGTCTGGGTGAACCTGGGCTGAGGCCGCACCCGGGGCACGTTTGCCGCCGCTATGGCGGTCAACGTACTCCTCGTGAGTCGGTCAAGCCGGACCGGCCGGGTATCGGCATCCGATCTGCATTTGCCGCCACTATGGCGGTCAACGCAGATAGCGTGACCCGAACCGGTCGGGCCGGAAGGGTTCGAGCTCGAGTGCCGTGGGTTCGCCGCAAATCCCCTGCGCCACCAGGCGGCCCGTGATCGGTCCGTGGGCCACGCCGGCGCCCTCGTGGCCGGTGGCGATCCAGAGGCCGTCGGCGGCGGCGGTGCGGCCGATGGCCGGCAGGCCGCCGTGCAGCCAGGGCCGGAGGCCCGCCCAGGCGCTTTCGACCCGAAGCGCGCGAACGCCGGGGGCGAGCCCCGCGGCCGCTTGCAGCAGCGCATCGCTCACCCTTGCATCGACGGTCAGGTCGAAGCCGCGCCGCTCCCGGCTCGAGCCCACGAGCACGTACCCGTCGAGGGTCGTCTCCATCACCGTGCTCACCCGAAGACCGGCGTCGGCGCTCGCCACCGCGGCCATGTAGCCGCCGTCGATCACCTTGGAGCGCAGAAAGTCCGGGCGCCGCTCCAGCCGCACGAGTTGGCCCTTGCGCGGCTCGACCGGCAGCTCGAGTCCGGCGCTCCGGGCGAGCGGCGCGCTCCAGGCGCCCGCGGCGAGCACAACCGCGTCCACCGCCAGCCCTCCCCCACCAGTGTCAAGCCCCTCGATGCGGTCGTTCCGGATCACGATCGATTCGACATCGACGCCAGTCGAGACCGTGGCCCCGAGCCGCTCCGCCTCCGCCGCGAGCCCGCGAGCAATGGCCCGCGGCGCGCACTGGAGGTCACCCGGGAACCAGGACGCACCCAGCAGCTCGCCGCGCAGCTCCGGCTCCGCCTCTCGAACCTCGGCGGGCGTCATCAGGGAGCACTCGACCCCGGCCGCCCGCAAACGCTCGAGCCGCTCCGGCTCCGCCGCCCAGCCCGCCTCCCCCGTGTGCACGACCAACGCGCCCTTGCGCCGGATGCCGGCCGCGTCGCCGAGCAGTTCCTCGATCTCGTCGAACAACGCCAGCCCGAGCCGCGCCAACCCCAGCTCCGGCCCGGGCGCCTTGTCCGAACAGAGCACGTTCCCCTCACCCAGCCCAGTCGTTCCGGCGGAAACATCGCCGCGATCCAGCAGGCAAACGCGCACGCCCCGCCGCGCCAGCTCAAACGCCGTCGCACACCCGACGATCCCCGCTCCGACGACCGCGACGTCGAAGGACCTCAGAGCGCGAATCCCGCGGGGAAGGGATCCTCCGGGTCGAGCACGTACTGGCCCATCCCCGTGATCCAGGCCCGGCCAGTGATCTCCGGCACCACGGCAGGCAGGCCTCCGACCTCGGTCTCCTCCACGATCCGGCCGCGGAAGCGGGTGCCGATCACCGACTCGTTGACGAACTCGTCGCCCACTCCCAGCTCGCCGCGGGCGTGCAGCGCGGCGAGTTTGGCCGAGGTCCCGGTGCCGCAGGGGGAGCGGTCGAGCCAGCCGGGGTGGATCGAGGTTGCGCTGCGCTGGGAACGCGGACCGTCCGTCCCGGGCGCGGTGAAGATCACGTGCTTGCAGCCTGCGATTCGCTCGTCGCCGGGGTGCACCGGCGGGTCGGTCGCGTTGACCGCCTCCATCACCGCCAGCCCGCGCTCGATCAGCTCGTCGGCGCGGGCGGGGTCCACCGCCACGCCCGCCGACTCGGCCCGCAGGATCGCGTAGAAGTTGCCCCCGAACGCCATGTCGTAGCCCAGCTCGACCCCTTCGAGCTCGATCGTGCGGTCGCGTCCGAGAAGGAACGAGGGCACGTTTCGGAGCGAGACGGAGCGCGCCCGCCCGTCCGCGACCGCCACGCGCGCCTCCACGAGCCCGGCGGGAGTGTCGAGCCGCACCAGCGTCTCCGGCTCCCGCACCTCGACCATGCCGGTCTCGACCAACACAGTCGCCACGCCGATCGTGCCGTGGCCGCACATAGGCAGGCAGCCCGACACCTCGATGAAGACGACGCCCCAGTCGGCGTCGTCGCGAAGCGGTGGCTGGAGAATCGCGCCCGACATCGCCCCGTGGCCGCGCGGCTCGCGCATGAGGAGCAGCCGCAGGCCGTCCAGGTGCTGCTCGAAGTGCAGCTTTCGCTCGAGCATGGTGGAGCCGGGGATCGGGCCCACGCCGCCGGTGATCACCCGCGTGGGCATGCCCTCGGTGTGAGAGTCGACCGCGGCGAAGACGCGGCTCGCGATCACCCGGCCACCTCTACGCCGAGGGCCCGGACCGCCTCCTGCACCCGGCGCCGCTCGTCCTCCGTGAGCTCGAGGCGCGGGGGCCGGCACGGTCCGCCGCGCCGCCCCGCCAGGTCCATCGCCGCCTTGAAGAACTGCACGAGCTTGGGGTGCATGTCGAGTCGCGCGAGCGGGAGGATGCGGGCGTATACGGCACGCGCCTCGTCGAGACGACCCTCCCTGCAGAGCCGGAAGAGCTCGACGCATTCGCGCGGCGCCACGTTCGCCACGCCCGCGATCCAGCCGGTGGCTCCGGCGCAGAAGCCCTCCAGCGCCCAGTCGTCGCCGCCGACGAGCACCTCGAGATCCTCCGTCTCGTTCAAGATCTCCGCGATTCGCCGGGCGTCGCCGGAGCACTCTTTGACGGCCACCACGCCCTCGATGTCCGCCAGCCGGGCCACCAGCCCCGGCCGCATGTCGGTCCCGCTCGCCTTGGGATTGTTGTACGCCATGATCGTGAGCTCGGTTGCCTCGGCGACGGCGCGGTAGAAGGCCTCGATCTCGCGGTCGTCGCCCTCATAGCCGAGCGGCGGGAGCAGCATCAGGGAGCCGGCGCCGGCCGCCGCGGCTTCGGCGGCGTAGCCGATCGAGGCCGCGGGCGTAACGCTCGAGATGCCCGCGGTCACGGGCACGCGCCCGTCCGCCGCGGCGACGAGCGTCTCGATCACGAGCCGTCGCTCGGAGCCGCTCAGGCTCTGCGCCTCACCCATCGTCCCGTTTCCCACGAGACCGCCGACGCCCTCTTCGACAAGCCACTCGGCAGTGCCGGCAAGCGTCGTGGTGTCGACACTCCCGTCCTCGTCGAACGGGGTGAGGACGGCGGGGATCACTCCTTCGAAGCGCATCAGGACCTCCTTGACGGGGCCCCTAGCTTCGCAAGTCAGCGACGGCCGATGCGATAAACGGGTCCGCTCAGCGAAACCGCGTATACACGCCCGCGTCCATCCTCGCCGAAGGAGGCGAGGTTCGGAACCCGCAGCCGAGTCGCTCTGGAGGATGCCCTGCCCCGCTGGAGCCGGGCGAGGCGAAGGCTCGGCTGGCAGAAGTCGCCATAGATGTAGCGGCCGTACCAGCCGCGCCCGAGCGAGCGGTCACGGATCACGTAGCCGCCGATGATCGAGCAGAAGCCCTCGTCCTGAGAGTGGTCGATCACCGGCGGGAGGTGACGGGGCGCGCTGCCGGCGTTGTAGCCGTTCCTCCCCTCGAACACGCTCCAGCCGAAGTTGTAGCCGCCCTGGGGCGCGCCGCCGGCCCCGGCGCGGTTCGGCACGAAGTCGATCTCCTCGACCGCGTCCTGACCCACGTCGCCGACCGTGAGGTCCCCGCTCGCCCGGTCGAACGAGAAGCGGTACGGGTTGCGCAGGCCGTACGCGTAGATCTCGGGCCGCGCGCCGGCGCGGCCGCGGAAGGGGTTGTCGGCGGGGACCGAGTAGCCGCCCTGCGGGCGGGGCTCGATCCGGATCATCTTCCCGAGGATCCGGCCCAGGTTCTGGGCGTTTCGGTCCGGGTCGCCGCCCCCGCCGCCGTCGCCGAACGCCGCGTAGAGCCTGCCGTCGGGCCCGAACTGGATCTGGCCGCCCTTGTGGTTGTAGCGCGGGTGGGGCACGCTGATGATGTTCCGCCGCGACCCGGGCAGCGCCCGATCCGCCGAGCGCTCGGAGCGCAGGAAGCTGTCGATCGTGGGAAAGCCGCGGCTGTCCGTGTAATAGACGTAGAACCGGCGTGAGGTCTCGTAGTCGGGAGCGAAGGCCATCGACAGCAGCCCGCTCTCGCCGCCGGTCGTCACCAGGTCGCTGATGTCGAGGAAGGGCGCGTCGAGCACCCGTCCTCCGCGAACGACGCGGATCCTTCCCTCCCGCTCCACCACGAAGCGGCGCCGCCGCTCGCCGCGCGGGGCGGCGAGGTAGGTGGGCTGATCGAATCTCCCGAGGAGAAGCAGCCGCACGGGCCGGCGCGCCGCCGCCGACCCGCCGCCACCACCGCCGGCCGGATCGCCCGCCGCCGGCTGCTCGGACGCGGGCCGGCTAGTCGCGCCGCTCGAGTCGTCGTCCGACGAGCAGCCCGCCAACGCAATGCTGGCCAGCGCGAGCGTGGAGAGGCTTCGGAGGCTGCCGGCGCCCACGCAACCCCAGTATGGCAACGGCTACCCTTGGGTCCCTTCGGGCTGTGGCGCAGTCTGGTAGCGCGCTCCGTTCGGGTCGGAGAGGTCGCTGGTTCAAATCCAGTCAGCCCGATCACAAAGCCGGCTAGCCCCAGCAGAGTGACACCGCGCCGCAGTAGATCCGACGGTTCGACGATTTCGCATCGCGCAACGGCGCTGTCGGTGATAGGGGTGGGCAATACACGAATCGGCCCCAGGGACGCGTGCCGCCCCCGGGCCCACTAGACAATATGGCCCGTGACGTCCGGCCTGAGCGGTAAGCATGGTCGGCACCCCCGCCACGAAGCGCGGGGGGTGATTGAGCGCCGCAGCTAGCACCTGCGGCGCGCCCCACAACTCCATAGGAGGGCGCCGACATGGCG
>DATDLN010000170.1:0-32251 GCA_036519295.1 Thermoleophilaceae bacterium | reverse complement strand
CGCCCGCGGCAAGCGCCGCGGCGCCGGCCGCCGTCATCGACGCGCGCAGCGAGCGCTTGGGCCGCAGCGGCCGGGCCGCCCCCGTGCCCGTTCCGGGCGGCAGCACCAGCGCCAGGCCGCGCGCCGGGGTCGAAACGTATTCGCGTGCCACCCAGAGGCCGAGCCGCACGAGCGAGTGGGGCACGTCGGCCTCGAGCGCGGCCAGCGGCTCGGCCAGGCGCTCCGCCGGCAGCTCGCTGTGCTCGGTGACGTCCACCACCACCCCGAGCAGCCGCCGGCGGCCGAAGGGCACGACCAGCATGCTCCCCACGCCGACGTCCTCGAAGGAACCCGACAATAGGTAGTCGAACGGCCCGCGGAGGGCACGCGCCGGCGTGAGCGGCTCGACCTTGGCGATCACGTCCGCACCGTACGCGGAGGGCCGGACGGCCCGGCCGCCGCCACGAGCCTGCCGACCTGTGACGATGTTCGTCGTGGTGACCAGGTAGTGCCGACGGACTTCGAGGCGGAGGGACTCCTCGAGGGCGTGGGCGACGAGCGAGCCCGCCGCGCCCGCCTCGAGCTGCTGCAGACCCTGGAGGAGGAGGGCTTCACCCCCGAGGAGCTGCGACGCGCCGCCGCCGAGGACCGGCTTGTGCTCCTGCCGCTCGAGCGTGTGCTGGAGGGCGAGGGCCGCCGCTACACGCCGGAGGAGGTGGCCGAGCAGACCGGCGTCGACGTGGAGTTCCTGGGCGACGCCCGGCGCGCGATGGGCGCCCCCCGGCCCGAGCCGGGAGAACGGATTCTCACCGAAGAAGATCTCGAGCTCGCCCGCCGAGCGAAGCGTCTGCTCGACGCCGGCATCGGCCGAGAAGCCTTCCTCGAGATCACCCGCGTGATGAGCCAGGCCATGGCGAGCGTGGCCGCCGCATTCGCCACCACCTTCGGCGAGGCGCTCCTGCGGCCCGGCGATACGGAGCGCGACCTCGGCCTGCGCTACGCCGACGCAATGCGCGAGCTCGGCCCGCTGGCCGCGCCTGCGCTCCAGCAGATGCTGAACCTGCGCATGCGCGAGCAGATCCGTCAGGCCGTCGTCGGGCAGGCGGAGCTACGGAGCGGCCACCTCCCCGGCGCCCAGTGGATCACCGTCGCGTTCGTCGACATCGTCGGCTTCACCAGCCTCGGAGAGGAGGTTCCGCCCGACGAGCTCGGCTCCGTGGTGGGTCGCTTCGAGCGCCGGGTGGAGGAGGCGGTCAGTCCGCCGGTGAGGCTGGTCAAGACGATCGGCGACGCGGCCATGCTCGCCTCCGCTGAGGCCGCGCCCCTGGTGCGTACCGCGCTCCAGCTGGTCGACGGCTCGCAGGCCGACGAGGACGGCCCCGTCCTCCGCTCCGGAGTCGCCGCCGGCGAGGCGATCACCCGCGCCGGCGACTGGTACGGCCGACCCGTGAATCTGGCCAGCCGCCTCACCGCGTTCGCCCGCCGAGGCAGCGTCGTGGCCTCGAGGGAGGTTCGCGAGGCGGCGGGCGAGGAGTTGGCCTGGTCGCTCGTCGGAAGGCGCCGCCTCAAGGGCGTGCGCGGCGAGGTGGAGGTCTACAGGGTGCGCCCGCGGAGCTAAGCGCTCGCGGGCGCGCCGTCGCGCTGGTTCAGGCCCGCCGCGGCGCGCAGCGCATCGGCCTTGTCGGTCTTCTCCCAGGTGAAGTCGTGGTCCTCGCGGCCGAAGTGGCCGTAGGCGGCGGTCTTCTGGTAGATCGGCCGGTGCAGGTTCAGGTACTGGCGGAAGGCGCCCGGACGCAAGTCGAAGTGCTCGTCGATGAGCTCCGCGATCTTGGAGCGCGAGACCTTCTCGGTACCGAACGTCTCCACCATCACCGACACGGGACGCGCGACCCCGATGGCGTACGCCACCTGGAGCTCGCAGCGTTCGGCGAGCCCCGCCGCCACTACGTTCTTGGCCACGTAGCGGGCGGCGTAGGCGGCCGAGCGGTCGACCTTGGAGGGGTCCTTGCCTGAGAACGCGCCACCGCCGTGGCGGGCCATGCCGCCATAGGTGTCGATGATGATCTTTCGGCCGGTGAGGCCGCAGTCGCCAATCGGGCCGCCGAGCTCGAACTTACCCGTCGGGTTGACGAGGAAGTTGCGGCCCGTGTCGTCGAGCAGCTTCTTCGGGTCATAGAGCTCCGCGGGCAGGACGGGGTGCAGCACGTGCTCGAACAGGTCCGGCTTGATCAGCGTCTCCGAGTCGATGCCTGGCTTGTGCTGTGTCGAGATCAGGACGCGCTCGATCTCGATCGGACGATTGTTCTCATAGCGGACCGTGACCTGGGTCTTGCCGTCCGGGCGGAGGTAGGGCATCACATCTCCCCGGCGGACCTCGGCGAGCCGCTGCGCCAGCCTGTGTGCGAGCAGGATCGGCATCGGCATGAGCTCCTTGGTCTCCCGCGTGGCGTACCCGAACATCATGCCCTGGTCGCCCGCGCCCATCACGTCGAGCGGATCCTCATCGGAGGGGTCGTGCCGCGCCTCGTACGCGACGTCGACGCCCTGGGCGATGTCGGGCGACTGCTCGTCGATCGCCGTGATCACCGAGCAGGTGCGGCAGTCGAAGCCGGAGCGAGCGTCCGTGTAGCCGATCCGCTCCGCGGTCCGGCGCGCGATCTGAGGGATGTCCACGTACGTCTTGGTGGTGATCTCCCCGGAGACCAGGATCAGGCCTGTGTTGACGAGCGTCTCACACGCGACGCGACCCTCAGGATCCTCCGCCATCACCGCGTCCAGGACGCCATCGGAGATCTGGTCGGCCATCTTGTCCGGATGGCCCTCGGTGACCGACTCCGACGTGAAGAGGAACTCGTTGTCTGAAAGGCGCGCGGTCGTCATCAGCGGGGGAAGGGTACAGATGGGCAGACCCATATAACGGCAACGGACCGGCGGCGCTTCCGCGGACTGCGCCCGTGGTGCACCGGGGGTACGCTCGGCGGGTGGAGGTCGGGGTGTTGATCGCCGGCGCCGGTCCCGTCGGGCTCAGCCTCGCCTGCGAGCTCGGCGTCGAGCACCGCATTGTCGACTCCGCCCCGGAGCGTGCGGCCGTCTCGCGGGCCACCGATCTCCAGGCACGCAGCCTCGAGCTGTGGGACCACACGGGGGTCGCGGACGAGGTGCTCGCGGCCGCCCTTCCCATCACCGGCGTGCCGCTTTTCTCGGGCGGCCGCGAGGTCGCGCGCCTCGACTTCGGGGGGATCGACAGCCCGTTCCCGGCCGCGGTGAGCCTGCGCCAGCGCGAGCTCGAGGAGCTCCTCCGCGAGCACCTCGCCGGTGGGGTGGAGCGCGGAACGCCGTCCAGCTCGTGTGCCAGGACGAGGACGGCGTGGTGGTGCGCGTGGGCTCCGACGAGGTGCGCGCGGGCTTCCTGGTGGCGTGCGACGGAGTGCACAGCGGCCTGCGCGAGGCGCTCGGGATCCCGTTCGAGGGCGGCGACTATCCGGGCCGCTGGGCGGTCATGGACGCGGACATCGAGGGCTGGCCCTACGGGCCGGGCGAGCTCCCTGTCTTCCTCGACCACGAGGGGTTCTGGGCGATGCCGCTCCCGGACGCTCGAATGCGCCTGTTCTTCCGCGACGACGCCGCCGGTGAGCAGCCCGAGATGGCCGATGCCCAGGGCGTGATCGACCGTCACGTTCCGGGCGCGCCGCGCATCCGGGGCGCCGAGAACCGCGCCTGCTTTACCGTCCATCACCGCGTCGCCCGCCGCTTTCGCGCCGGACGGGTGCTGCTCGCGGGCGACGCCGCCCATGCCATGACTACCGTCAGGCCAGGACATGAACACGGGCGTGCAGGACGCCTACAACCTGGCCTGGAAGCTCCGCCTGGCGCTCGAGGGGGCGCCGGCAGCCGTGCTCGACTCGTACGAGGCCGAGCGCCGACCGGTGGCGCTGGCGACCGTCCGGGAGTCGGGGGAGCTTCACGATGCGAACGTGCTGAGCGGGGCCGCCGCGGCCGCCCGGGACCGTTCCCTCGCCGCCGCCCTCGCCTCGCCGGCCCAGGTGCTCGCCGCGGTGGAGGCCGCACACGAGCTCCCCGTGGCCTACCGCGACAGCCCAATTGTGGGTGGCGATGCGCCCGCGGGTGCGCTCGGCGTGCTCCCGGGCCAGCGCATCGCGGACGCCGGACCAGTCATTCGCGCGGACGGCTACGCGACCTCGCTGCGCGAGCTCCTACGGGCTCCCGCGCTCCAGCTTTGGGTCTGCACGGGCTCGGCTCCGGCCGAGTTCGCCCTGGCGCTCGCCGAGCGCTTCACGCCGGCCGTGCGGTCGACGGTCCTGGTGATCGCCGACCGGCCGCCGGCCGCCCCTCCGGGCGTGGAGGCGCTCGCCGATCCCGAGCTGCGGGCGCACGGTCGCCTCGGCGCGGTCGCGGACGCGGCCTACGTGGTGCGCCCGGACGGGCATCTCGGCTTCCGCTGCGAGCCACCGAACGCGGCTCGGGTGGCGGAGCATCTGAGCCGCATCGGCGTCGGCGCCTAGCCGAGGACGCGCTCCACCGTGAGGTCATGCAGCGAGTCGACCGCGTCGTCCGCCTCGGCCAGCGCCGCGGGGTCCGGCGGGTAGTGCGGATTGGGCACCGCCACGACTCGCATGCGTGCGGCCTTGGCCGCCCTGATGCCGTTCTCGGAGTCCTCCACCGCCACGCTTTCCCGGGGCTCCGCCCCCATGCGCCGCAGGGCCTCGAGGTAGACGTCCGGCGCCGGCTTCCCGCGCGCCACCTCCTCGGAGGAGAGCGTGACGACGAAGTAGCGGCCGAGCCCGGACAGCTCCAGGAAGAGGTCGATGATCTCGCGGTTCGAGGAGGAGGCCAGCCCGAGCGGGACACTTCCTGCGAGCCGTTCAACGGCCTCGGTCGCCCCGTCGATCAGCGGCAGCCGGTCTCGGTAGATGCGCTCGACGCGGCCCACCACCTCGTCCGAGATCGCGTCCGGCTCGAGCGGGACGCCGAGCTCGTCGTGCAGGTAGCGCGACCACTCGAGCGAGCTCATGCCCATCATCGTGCGGGGCGCCTCCTCGCGCCACCGGCCGCCGCGCTCGCGCACGAGCTCCTCCTTGGCCTCGTTCCAGACCTGCTCGGAGTCGAGCAGCACGCCGTCGAGGTCGAACACGACCGCCCGCGTCACGACCTTCCCCGGCTCGTCTTGAAGTCGATCACGAGCGGCACGCCCTCGAGCCGCCAGCGCTCGCGGAGGCGGTTCTCGAGGAAGTAGGCATAGTCGCGCGTCACGAGGCTGCGGTCGTTCACCTGCACCGCGAAGCGCGGAGGGCTCGTCTCGAACTGCGCCATGTAGTACATCCGCAGCCTCCTGCCGCGCACCGCCGGGGGCTCCCGCGCGGACTGAAGATCGCCGAGGAAGCGGTTCAGCTCCGCCGTCTGGATCCACTGTGCTGACCGGTCGGCCAGCGAGAGCGCCTCGGCCATGAGGCGCTTCAGGCCGCGGCCGGTGAGCGCCGACACCGCCATCACCTGCGGCCGCTGGCGCAGCTTCCTGGCGACGCGCGCCTTCGCGTCCTCGAGATCGGTTCGCGTCACGTCCCACTTGTTGAGCGCGATCACCGTGGCGCATTTCTTCTTCATGGCCGTCTCGGCCACGCGCAGGTCCTCACTCGTGACGCCCTCGGACGCGTCGCAGACGACGATGGCGACCGCCGCGCGTTCCGCGGCCCGCTCGGAGCGCAGCTGCGCGTAGTAGTCGACGGTGCCCGCGACCTTGGTGCGGCGACGCAGGCCGGCGGTATCCACGAGGATCACCGGCCGCCCGTCGAACTCGACGCGCGTGTCGATCGCGTCGCGCGTGGTCCCGGCGACCGGCGTGACGATCACGCGCTCCTCTCCCAGGAGCTTGTTGAGCAGCGAAGACTTGCCGACGTTCGGCCGGCCGATCAGGGCGAGTCGGGTGGCCTCTTCGGCGGCGGCGCCCGCGGCGGGCAGGCGCTGGACGATCAGGTCGAGCAGGTCGCCGCTGCCGAGGCCCTGCGTCGCCGAGACCGCCACCGGATCGCCGAGGCCGAGCCCGTAGAACTCGGCCGCGAGCCCGGCCTGGCGCGCGTCGTCGACCTTGTTCGCGGCGACGATTACAGGCACCGGGCCACCCCGCAGCTCGGCCGCCAGCTCGGCGTCGCCCGGGCGCAGCCCCGCGCGGGCGTCGACCACAAGAATGGCGAGATCGGCGTCGGCGATCGCGGCCCTCGCCTGGCGGCGCACCGCCTCGAACAGCTCGCCCTCCTCGGCGAGATCGACGCCGCCGGTGTCGACGAGAGTGAATCCGACCCCGTTCCAGTCGGCCTCGATCTCCTTTCGATCGCGGGTGACCCCCGACTGCTCGTGCACGACCGCCTCGCGGGTGCCCGACAGGCGGTTGACGAGCGTGGACTTGCCGACGTTCGGATAGCCGACTACCGCGACGGTGGGGCGCTTCACGGCGTCGGGCGATGGTGTCGCGGAACTGGCTCGAAATCTGTGCG
Organism: Thermoleophilaceae bacterium; assembly: GCA_036519295.1. Classification (GTDB taxonomy): domain Bacteria; phylum Actinomycetota; class Thermoleophilia; order Solirubrobacterales; family Thermoleophilaceae; genus JACVRW01. Next base: position 25,763 of record DATDLN010000170.1, on the reverse strand, counting down.
GTTGCGGACCGTGAGGTGGATCTGAGTGCGACTTGCTCCCATTAGCAGCGCAGTATTCAGCAGGCGCTTGTTCTCCCAGTCGGGAGGGCGGAGCATCCCGCTACCAGGAGCGACCGGAAGGGGTTGCAATGAAGATGCCCTTGGCCGCGGCCGTCGCAGCCGCCGTCGTCGTCGGCCTGCCGGCGTCCGCGTACGCCGACCCGCCGATTACCCCGCCCGAGGGCACGACCTGCACGTTCGCACGGGGAATAACGACATGCGTCAAGCAGATCGGGTTCGGGACCGTGGGGATCGTGTTTATCGAAGACGAGAGCTGCCCCTCAGGCATAGCGGAGCGTCGTACGGACACGATCAGCACGACGACGACAACCACTGTCTTTCGCGGCACGCACCAGCAAGGCGAACCCCGGACGGAGACCCAAAGCACCACCACGGTGACGACCACCTGCGTGTAGGCGTCCCCTAGCGCGCCCGCTCGACGAGCTCCACGACCTTCGCCACCACCTCGTCGACGCCCAGTCCGGTCGTGTCGAGCTCGACCGCCCCCGGCGCCAGCTGCAGCGGCGAGTGCTCTCGGGTCGAGTCCTGGGCGTCGCGCAGCGCCTGGTCCCGCAGCACGGTCTCCAAATCGGCGCCGAGCTCCACCGCCCTGCGTCGCGCCCGCTCCTCCGGGCTCGCCGTCAGGAAGACCTTCACCGCCGCGTCCGGGGCCACCACCGTCCCGATGTCGCGCCCCTCGGCGACCCAGTCGCCCGCCGCCAGCAGCGCACGCTGCTTCGCGGCCAGCGCCCGCCGCACCTTCGGGTTGGCGGCCACCTTCGAGGCCGCCTCCGATACCTCCGGGGTCCGGATCTCCGCGGTCACGTCGCGACCGTCGAGCAGAACACGCTCGCCGAGCCGAATGTCCGCTCGCTCGGCCACCTCGGAGGCGGCACCCCCGCGCTCGAGGAGCGCCAGCGCCGCCGCCCGGTACATCGCCCCTGAGTCGAGATAGGGGAAGCCGAGGGCGCGCGCCACCGCGCGCGCGACCGTGCTCTTCCCGGCACCGGCCGGTCCGTCGATCGCGACCACCATCCCGGCCCGAGGCTACAGCGGGCTATGAAGGCTTCGTGGTCATCGCCCAGATCGCGACCACGTAGGCCACCAGCGAGATCGCCACGAGCACGACGACGGCGACGCTCAGCCCGCTCCCCCGCAACCCTTCCCGGCGGGCCCGGCGGGACGCGAGACCGGCGCAGACCGTGGCGGCGATCAGGAGCAGAAGCGTCGTGTCCGAGGTCATGTAGCCGACATCGACCCATCCCGGCGTGTCCTCGTCGAGGTTCTCCTCGGAGGCAAGCCACTCGGCGGTGACGCGCAGCAGGAGCCACGCCGGCAGGGCGGCGAAGAGGAGCCCGCGGAAACCGAGCCGGACCACCGCCACGGACCCGCCGCGCCCGGCCCCCACCAGCGAAACGCCGACCAGGATGAGTGTTCCCACCAGCGTCATCGCGCCGACGAGATGCAGGAAGAGAGGGAAGTTCCAGTCGTCCGGCCGGATGACGCCAAGGAGCGTCATGCGCCCGGCTTCCAGACCATCAGGACGAGCAGCCCCAACACCGCCACGGTTCGCACCCAGTGCAGCGCCGTGAAGCCGCCGCCCCCTTCGGCGAGCTCGACCCTCGCCCGTTCGCCCGTTCCGGTCGCGATCAACCACACGGCGATCGCACCCAGGATCCAGCCGTCCCAGATCTCGTAGCCGTCGACGTACAGCGCGAGCCAGATGCCCAGGATGAGCGTCCCGAGTCCGCCGATGTTCCAGAGCGCGTCGGCGACCCGGATCGTGGGACCTCCGGGGGAGGCGCCCAACGCCACCGCCGTGTACATGACGGCAGTGGCGGCGACCATGAACGCGGCAAGCACGTGCAGGAAGAGCAGCCAGTCGTACACGGCCGCGAAAGGGTACGGATGGAAGCGGCGGAACGCTGTCAGCCGCAAATGGCCACGGCGACCAGCTGCCAGTTGCCGGTGGGCGCCGTGGCGTAGGCGAGCGCCGCCCAGGCGTTGCCGCTCGGACCGTTCACGCTGAGAGCGACGGGCACCGGCCCGGGCGCAACGACCCGCGCCCCGCCGCCGAGCAGGCGCTTCCCGCGCGGGCAGCGGGCGAGCGGGGCCGCCTTCGGGGTGACCGGGTCGCTGCCGGTTGCCGTTTCGACGTTCTGGACGTTGCGGACATAGCGCTCGGCGGCAATTCCGCCCAGGCGGTTTATCTCGAGCTGCGGCTCGGCGATCTCGCGGTCGCCGAGCGAGTTGGAGGCCACGTCGCGGCCGAATAGCGAGCGATCTGCCACCTCGCCGCTGCGGATCGCGCCCACCGCAACCTCGCGGCCGCGGAGCGTGCCGTCCGCGATGTCCCCGCCCCCGAGCGAGTTGTTCCGCACATCCACCCCGCGCAGGGCGCCGTCCCCGACGTCCCTGCCCCGGACGCCCCCATCCTTGATCTCGCGACTGTCGATCGAGCCGGTGGCGACGCCGTAGGAGACCCCTCCGAGCGCGATGAACAGCGCCAGGAGCGCGACCACCATCGCGGGTGACGGCCTCTCGATCATGCTTACCGACTACCCGGCGTAGGGTGCCTCAGTCCACTTCCAGGAGCATCCCCAGGTCCCGCTCGAAGCCGGGATAGGACACGGCGGCGGCGTCCATGCCGACCACCTCGACCCCCTCGCTCGAAGCGAGGCCCGCCACCGCGCCGAGCATCGCCATGCGGTGGTCGCCGCGGGCCTCGATCACGCCGCCGCGCAGAGGCGTCCCGTCGCCCCCGACGACGAAGCCGTCGTCCGTCGCCTCGATGTCGGCCCCCAAGCCACGCAGGCCCTCGACCGCGCCCGCTATGCGATCCGACTCCTTCACCCGCAGCTCCCCGGCGCCCCGCACGCGCGTCTCGCCGTCGGCAAAGGCCCCGAGCAGAGCGACCAGCGTGAGCTCGTCGATGGCCGTGGGCACCTCGTCCGGCTCCACCCCGGTCCCTTCGAGCGGCGTCGACGCCACGTCCAGCTCGCCAACCGGCTCCTCGTCGGCCTCCGTGCCGGGTTCCTCGAGGTCGCCCAGGATCACGGCGCCCATCCGCTCGGCGATGCGCAGGAAGCCGGTTCGGGTCCAGTTGAGATCGAGTCCCTCTACCACGACGCGCGAGCCCGCGACCAGCGTCGCGGCGGCCACCACGAAGGCGGCGGAGGAGGGGTCGCCCGGCACCACGATCTCGTCGAGCTCGAGCTCGTCGACCTGGGATACGGTCAGCCGCAGCCCGTCCCGGACGAAGGGAACGCGGGCGCGCCGCAGCAGGCGCTCCGTGTGGTCGCGGCTGTGGGCACCCTCCCGGACCGTGGTGGACCCGTCGGCGAGCAAACCGGCGATCAAAACGCATGACTTCACCTGTGCGCTCGGGACCGGCAGCTCGTATTCGATCCCAGACAGCTGCGCCCCGCGAACCGTGAGCGGCGGAAAGCGCCCCTCTCGCGCTTCCACCTCGGCGCCCATCGCGGACAGGGGCTCCGCCACGCGGTCGACCGGCCGGCGGCGGATCGACTCGTCCCCGTCGAGGGTCCAGACTCCGCCGGGCTGGCCCGCCAGCCAACCCGGCAGGAGCCGCATCAGCGTGCCGGCGTTGCCCACGTCGAGCAGCCCGCCGGTCGCCTCCAGCGGGGCGCGCAGACCCACGCCGCGGATCAGCACGTCGCCGTCGACCTCCTCCACGCCGGCCCCCAGCTTCAGCAGCGCCGCGAGCGTGGAGCGGGTGTCCGTCGAGTCGAGGAAGTTGCGCACGGGCACCGGCTCGTCGCACATCGCTCCGAACAGCGCCGCACGGTGCGAGATCGATTTGTCGGCCGGCGGCGTGTACTCGCCGCGAAGGGCCCCGGAGGGCTCGAAGCGGACCGACCTCACTCCTCTCCGACCGGGAAGCCGAGTCCGTCGATCAGCTCGCGGGCGCGGGTGGCCTGGTCGTCGCCCGCGATCCACAGGGTCATGGCCCCGGAGCGCATGTCGGCCGCGGGCGCGAGCGCCATGTCGACGATGTTCACGCCTGCCCTGCCGAGCGCGAGTGCCACCTGCGCGACGATACCGGGCCGGTTCGGCACGGTAAGCCGCAGCTCGTGGACGGGCCCGGCGCCCACGTCGGCCTCGAGCAGGACACGCCTGTGATCGCGAGCAGCGTCGTTCCACGTCGCCACGTCGCCGTCCGCCAGTCGGGCGGCAACCTCCTCCAGGGCCCGGCCGAACTGGCGAACTTCCTCGATGATCGCGGCCCGGTTCGAGAGGTAGATGTCGCTCCAGATCGCGGTGTTCGCCCCCGCCACGCGGGTGGCGTCCCGAAAGCTCGGCCCCACCTGTCGCAGCGCGTCGCCATGCTGGAGCAGCCTGCCCGCTGCCTGCGAGACGAGCACGTTCGCCAGCACGTGCGGGAGATGGCTGAACACGGCCACGAGCCGGTCGTGCGTCGCCGGATCGACCGCCACCGGACGGGCCCCCAGCTCGACCACGAAGCGGTGCAGGCGCTCGTAGAGCAACCCCTCAGAATGCGCCAGCGGAGTCAGGTACCAGACCGCCCCCTGGAAGAGATCGGCACGAGCGTGCTCGACTCCGGCGGTCTCGGCACCGGCGATCGGATGCCCGCCGATGAAGCGAGCGTCGTCGATCGCCCGCAGCAGCTCCTGCTTCGTGGAGCCGACGTCCGTCACGGCGCAGTCGGGACCCGCGGCGTCGAGCGCGGCCTGGACGAGGCGAGGCAGGGCACCCACGGGAGCGCAGGCGAAGCAGAGCTCACAACCTTCGAGCGCCTCGGTAATCGAAGGCGCGACGCGATCGATCGCACCGAGCTCGCGGGCCCGCTCGAGCCGGCCGGGATCGCGGCCGAAGCCGACCACCTCCGCGTCGTCGACGTACTCGCGGGCAGCCAAGCCGATCGAGCCGCCGATCAGCCCGACGCCCAGTACGGCGATCCTCAGACTGCCTCCAGCTGCTTCCCGGCCAGCTCCGCCACGGCCTCGAGCCGCCGCAGGTAGCCGGCGAACTCGTCGGCCACCAGCGCCTGCGGCCCGTCGACGACCGCCTCCTCGGGGCGGGGGTGGATCTCGACGATGATCCCGTCGGCTCCGGCGGCGGCCGCCGCCAGCGACAGCGGCTCGACGAGCGAGCGCTTCCCAGCCGCATGACTCGGATCGACGATCACCGGCAGGTGGGTGAGCTCGCGCAGCACCGGGACCGCCATCAGGTCGAGCGTGAAGCGGTAGCCGCGCTCGAACGTGCGGATCCCGCGCTCGCACAGGAGCACGTTCGGGTTGCCCTCCTTGAGGACGTACTCCGCCGCCATCAGGAGCTCCTCGAGCGTCGCCGACAGCCCGCGCTTTAGCAGCACGGGCACGCCCGTCCGGCCCACCTCGGTGAGCAGCGTGTAGTTCTGCATGTTGCGCGCCCCGAGCTGGATCACGTCCGCGACGCCGACCACCGCGTCGAGGTCGCGTACGTCCATCAGCTCCGTGACGATCGGCAGCCCGGTCTCATCCTTGGCCTCCGCCAGCAGGGGCAGCGCGGCCTCGCCGAGCCCCTGGAACGAGTACGGCGAGGTGCGCGGCTTGTAGGCGCCGCCCCGCAGCAGCTGCCCCCCGGCGTCCCTCACGGCCCGGGCGGCTTCGAGGATCACCTCGCGCGACTCGACCGTGCACGGGCCGGCGATCGTGGCGAAGTGGTCGCCGCCGATCTTGCGCCCGTCCACCTCCACCACGGTGCGGTCGCCGCGCTTGTACTGCGCCGAGGCGAGCTTGTACGGCTTGAGGATCGGCACCAGGTGATCCACCCCCGGCGCGCCCTCCAGCCCGAGATTCGCGACGTGCTCGCGATCGCCGATGGCGCCGATGACGGTCACGAGCTCGCCCGTGGAGACGTCCGCGTGCGCGCCGACCTCCTCCACGCGTTTGACGACGGCGGCGACCTGCTCCTCCGTCGCCCCCTCTTTCATCACGATCATCATTTGTCTCTAAAGCCTCTCAGAAGTTGTACGAGTCGACTGGCGCTGCGGATGCGGGAGCGGCGTCCGGCGGGGCGAGGTTCGCGTGGGCGGCCATGTCGGGGCGGCCGCGGGCCGGACGCCTAGGTAAATCGCCAGTACGTGTAGGCACGCCGGCGGGCGCCCGTGTGGGCGTCCGGGTAGGTCGGCATGCCGAGGCGAGACATCAGTGAAGGTTGTAGCAGGTCGCGGCTCCGGCCCACAAGGAAGGTTCATGCGGCGGCAACGGTTCCGCCACCGCGAACACGCACCGCCGACCTCAGGTCGGACTCGGCGAAGGCGGTGGGCGCGCTGCCGGTCGTCGCGTAGCGGTAGAGCGCGGCGGCGAACACCTGGCGCAGCGCCGTGGAGACAAGGATGGCGACCGCGAACACCACGATGCCGACCGCCAGCACGATCTCGCCCGCGGCGAACCCCGGACCGCCGCCGCCCGAGAGGATCCCCACGCCGACCGCGATGATCAGCAAAGCGGGCAGAATGCCGACGATAAATACCGCGATGCCGATCGCCGCCATGCCGACCACCTGACCGCCCCATTGCTGACGGAATATCGAGGCGGAGCGTCGGATGGCCTGGAACGGGCCGGCGTCCTCGAGCGCTATCGCCGGGATCGCGAGCAGGCTGACGACGGTCCAGGCGCCCCCGACCAGCCCGGCGGCGATCTCGCCGCCCGCGCCGCGGGACTCGAGCGCTCCGAGGACGAGCGAGAGGGCCGCATTGATGAGGGCCCAGCCCGAGACCGCGGCGAGGTGGGAGCTGGCAATCCGCATGCCGTAGCCGAAGCTCGCGTCCTCGCCGCGCATCACGGCGTCGGCCGCCGCCACCAGGCCGACCGCCATGAAGGCGGTGATGAACGAGATCAGATAGAGGGCAACCACGAGCACCGCGATGCCGGGCACGGTGTCGCCGCGATCGAGGAGCCATGCCCCCACGCCGGCCGGGGGGCCGACGAGAACGACCGCGAACAGCGCCCCGACGAGCGGGAAGCTGAGCAACGCCGGATGTCCGCGCAGCACGCGCCAGCTCTGTCCCGCCAGCTTGAAGCCCAGCTTGAATCGCCTCATCAGCGTCCCTCCTACAAGAGCTCGTCCAGCGCCGCCAGGAAGCGATCGTTCTCGGCCCGCGTGCCATAGGTGACCCGCAGCCGCCCCTCCTCGCCGAGCGCCTTGCCGGCCCGGACGATCACGCCGCGGTCCGCCAAGCCCTGGACCACCTCGTCCTCGTCGCGGTCCTCCCCGAGCGAGACCCAGGAGAAGTTCGCCTGGCTGTCGGTCGTCTCGAGCCCGCGCTCCTCGAGCGCCGACTCCAAGTGCAGACGCTCGATCGCCGTCCGCTCGACGCGCCGCTCGACCTCGTCGACGTGGTTCAGCGCCTCGGCGGCCGCCGCCTGGGCCAGCGCGTTCACCGAGAACGGCTGACGCACGCGGTCGACTGCGAGGCGGAAGTCCTCGGAGCCCAGCGCGTAGCCCGCCCGCAAGCCGCACAGGCCGTAGACCTTCGAGAAGGTGCGGAGCACCACCAGGTTCGGGTGTTGGTCGAGCAGGTCGATCGACTCGTCTGGATCCTGGAGCGTCGAGAACTCGACGTAGGCCTCGTCCACGATGACCGCCACGTGGCGCGGCAGCTCGGCGGTGAACGCGTCGATTGCCGCGGGCGGCAACCCCGTGGCGCTGGGGTTGTTCGGGTTGCACACGATCACCATGCGCGTGGCCGCAGTGACCTCGCGCGCCATCGACTCGAGGTCGTGCTCGCCGGCCTCGTTCAGCGGCACCGTGATCGCCCGCGCGCCGGACATCGCCGCCAGGTGCGGGTAGATCGAGAACGACGGCCACGCATAGACGACCTCAGCGCCGGGCTCGAGCATCGCCTCGGCGGCGGAAAGCAGGATCTCGCAGGAGCCGTTCCCCACCGCCACCCGTCCGGCCGGTACGCCGGTGCGGTCGGATATCCGACGGCGCAGTAGGGCCTTCTCGGGGTCGGGATAGCGGTTCAGGTTGCGGAGCTGCGCCTCCACCGCCTCCAGCACCTGTGGATGCGGCGGCCAGGGAGTCTCGTTCGAGGCCAGCTTCACGAGTTCCCCCTCGAACGCGTACGTCGAGGCCACCGGATAGACCGGGATGTCGAGGATGCGCCGGTTGAACTCGATCCCGGGAGTCACTGCGCCCCCTCGAGGTCCTTCCTCAGGGACACCGCCTCGCGCAGGTAGACGTGGTGCGCGGGCGTCCGGGGGTCCGCGTAGCAGTGCACGAGCAGCCTGATGACCCGCGGAAGCGCGCCGGGCACGCCGATCTCGCGCGCGCAGAGCAGCGGGACGGCGGACAGCCCCATCCGGCGGGCCGCGACCGCGGGGAACTCCGCGTCGAGGTCCTCCGTGCAGGTGAAGATGCAGCTGACCATGTCCTCGGCGCTCAGCGCGTTGCGATCCATCACCTCGCGCACGAGCTCGTGGGTGGCGGCGAGGATCTCGCCGGACTCGTTCTCCGCCACCGTGATCGCGCCTCTCAGGGCTCTGAGCCTCATGGGTCGGCGGATTCTGGCAGGCGGTACTCTTGTCACTCCGTGACGTCTCGTCGCCGAGTAGCCGGCACCACCGCGCCCTAGAGCCCGCCCCACGGGGGCGGGTGCCGCGGTGGCTGCCCGGCATAGAGCACCGGCGACGAGAGGAAAGGACCATGGAGCAGTTCGACGCGCGGGCCGTGATGGCAGCGCGGATCGCAGAGGAGTGTGACCCCGGCAGGGGGGTTGGACACGAAAGTCAACCCCTGGTTGAAAATCGTGACCAACCCCGTTCCGCTAACGCTTCCGCCGAGCCGCCCGCCCGCGGCCGCGCCCCCGCGGCTCCGTCGCCTGTCGCAGCCGCTCGATCTCGACCTTCGTGAGCCGGCGGCTCTCGCCGGGGGCGAGGCCGCGGAGGCCGAGCGGCCCGAAGGCCACGCGCTCGAGCTCCACGACCCTGTGGCCAACCGCCTCGCACATCCGGCGCACCTGCCGCTTGCGGCCCTCGCGAATCGTGATCTCGAGCACCCCCGGCCGCAGCTGCCGCACGCGCGCCGGCGCCGTGGTCCCGTCCTCGAGCTCGACGCCCTCCCGAAGCGCCCTGAGCGCCCGCGGCGACAGTCGCGGCGGCCGAATGCGCGCGCGGTAGACCTTGCGTACGCCGTAGCGCGGGTGGGTGAGCCGCTCGGCAAGGTCGCCGTCGTTGGTCAGCAGGATCACGCCGGTGGTGTCCGCGTCGAGGCGGCCGACGGGGTAAAGCCGCCGGCGCGAGCGCACCAGCTGAACAACCGTGGGCCTTCCGTGCGTGTCGCGCGCTGTCGACACCACCCCCGCCGGCTTGTTCAGGACGTGCACCTCGAGCGCCTCGGGTTCCACCGGGCGCCCGTCGAGCGCCACCTCGCTCGACTCGTCGACGTCGCGGGCCGGATCGGTCACCACCTCCCCGGCGACCGTTACGCGCCCCTCGGCGACGAGGCGCTCGGCACCGCGGCGGGACGCGGCTCCGGCGTGGGCGAGGAACTTGCCGAGTCGCACGGCAGGGAGCGTGCCACTCTTCGGTGATGGACCTCTTGGAGCTGGAGCAGCGTCTCGCCGCTCGAGGCGAGCCCGGCTTCCGGGCCCGCCAGGTCTGGGAGTGGGCGGCGCGCGGCGCCGACTCGTACCAGGTCATGACGAACCTGCCGCTCGAGCTGCGGGAGGGGCTGGCGGAGGACGTGCCGTTCTCGTCACTGCGGCTCGTGCGCGAGGCGCTTGCCTCGGATGGCACCGAGAAGGCGCTTTTCGAGACCGGCGATGGGCGTCCGGTCGAGGCGGTGCTGATGCGCTACCGCGACGGGCGACGCTCGCTGTGCCTCTCCAGCCAGTCCGGATGCCCGCTCACGTGCACGTTCTGCGCGACCGGTCGGATGAGGTTCGGCCGCAACCTCACCGCGTCCGAGATCCTCGACCAGGCGCTCCACTTCCGCCGCAAGGAGCCGGTCAACCACGCGGTGTTCATGGGGATGGGCGAGCCGCTCATGAACCTCGACGCGGTGCTGGGCGCCTGCGGGCGGCTGCCGGACGTGGGGATTGCCCACTCGAACGTCGGCGTCTCGACGGTGGGATGGATTCCGGGGATCGAGCGGATGGCGTCGGAGGGTCCGCCGGTGCGCCTTGCGCTGTCTCTCCACGCGGCCGACGAGGCGCTGCGCTCCGAGCTGATGCCGGTGAACGACCGCTACCCGCTGCGGGAGGTGCTCGACGCCTGCCTGCGCTGGCATGCTCGCCGACGGCGCCAGATCTTCATCGAGTACCTGATGCTCGACGGCGTGAACGATCGCCATGAGCAGGCCGCCCAGCTGGCCGGCCTGCTCGAGCCCCGGCACGCGTTCAAGGTGAACCTGATCCCGTACAACCCCACCGATGCGCCGTACCGGGGCTCGGGCCGCCGGGCCGTGGCCGCATTCCGGACCGCGCTAGAGGAGCGCGGCCTGCGAACCACGGTGCGGGTCACCCGCGGGCGCGACATCGACGCCGCCTGCGGCCAGCTGGCCGCGATGGACGCGGCACGCGGCGTTGAGTAACCTCGGCCCCGATGCGGGGGCACCCCATCCCCCGGAGCCTGAGCCCGATCGTCTGCGCCCTGACGGTTCTCGCCTCGCTGCCGGCCGCGTCCTTCGCGCAGGCGCCGGAGCGGATCATCGTCAAGCGCGATCCCGGGCTGAGCGCCGCCGAGCGTGCTGACCTGCGCGCGGATGCAGGCGCGCAACTGAGCGACCTCCTGCGGCTGGCGGAAACGGAAGTCGTGACGGTCCCCGCCGACCAGGCCGACAGCGCGCTCGCCGAGCTGAACGCCGATCCCGACGTGGTCTACGCGGAGCCCGACCAGGTCAGGAGCGCCTTCGCTTCGCCGAACGATCAGTTGTGGCCCTCCCTGTGGGGACTCTCCAACACGGGCCAGGCGCCGTTCGGCGGAACGCCGGGAGACGACATCCACCTGCTCGACGCGTGGTCGTTCAGCCAGGGCGCCGGGCAGACGGTCGGGGTCGTGGACTCCGGCATCGACGCCGGGCACGACGACCTCGCCGGCCAGATCGCCGGCGGCGGGCGAAACTTCGTTCAAGGCGCGAATCCGAGCGACCTCAGCGACCCGCTCGGCCATGGGACCCACGTCTCCGGGACCATCGCCGCGGGGGCGAACAACGCGATCGGGGTGGTCGGGGTGGCCCCGGGCGCGAAGGTGCTTCCGCTGCGCGTGTTCGACAACCGCGGCAGGGCGTTCGACTCGTGGATCGCCCAGGCCTTCGACTACGCCGGGGACCTCGGCGTTCGGGTCGTGAACGCCTCGCTTGGCAGCGAGGGCAGCCCGAGCCTGACGCTCTCGAGTGCGATCGGAGCCCACCCGAACACCCTCTACGTCGTCGCCGCGGGCAACGGCGGCAGCGACCAGATCGGCGACAACAACGACGCGCGCACCCTCCTCCCCTGCAACGTGGCGCAGCCGAACGTCGTCTGCGTCGGCGCCACGGACTACGACGACCAGCGCGCCTCCTTCTCGAACTACGGCGCGACGACGGTCGACCTGTTCGCGCCGGGCGTGGACATCATGTCGACCTTTCCAGGAGATCGGTACGTGTTCGAGAACGGCACCTCGATGGCCGCGCCGCACGTGTCCGGGGAAGCCGCCCTGCTCCTCGCCGCGGCCCCGTCCCTCACCGCCGAGGAGCTTAAGGACCTCGTCATGGGCACTGTTGACGCGAGGCCCGGGCTGTCCGGCCTCTCCGTCACCGGCGGGCGGGCGAACGCCGGCGCGGCACTCCGCTGGCTGGCCGAGGGCGACGCGGACGGGGACGGGGTCGCGCGGCTCTTCGACAACTGCCCGACCGTCCCGGGCTCCGGAGCCGATGGCTGCCCGATCTTGGCGTCCCCCCTCACGGACGCCCCGTCTCCGTCCTCGGGGTCCGCGCGTCCAGCCGGCGGTGTGCGTCCACGCGTCCGGTCGCTGAAGGTAAAGGTCCGCCCCAGGCGATGCCGCGGCGTTCGCGCCTGCCGGCGCAGGGCGACGATCGCGATCAGCGCCTATCGTGCCGCGACCGCCAAGGTGACGATCGAATTCCGGCGCTGCGGCCATGGGCGCTGCCGCTGGGTGTTGGTCGCCGGGCGGTCGGTGGCGATCGCCGCCGGCAGGGCGACCGTTACCGTGCGAAGCCGGCGCCTCGTGCGCGGCGTCTACCGCGCGACCGCAGTCCTCTCGAGCAGCCTGGGGGCCGGGGCCCCGCGCCGCAAATCCTTCCGGATCCGCTGAAGGAGGCGAACGGGGGGTCAGGCCGGCTCGCGCGCCGGCACCACCGGCTCGGCCGGGGGGACCTCCATCCTCCGCCCCCATGGCAGCCGTCCCTCCGCGGCGATCCACGAGCCGCCAACGATCAGCACGAGTCCGGCCGCGGTCGCGACGGTGAAGTGCTCGTCCAGAAGCGTGACGCCGTAGACCACCGAGAAGGCGGGCGCGACGTAGGCGACGAGCGAGGCCTTGGCCGGCCCCTCGCTCGCCACCAGCGAGTAGAAGAAGACGAAGGCCAGGCCGGTGCCGAGCACGCCGAGGGCGGCCAGCGAGCCTACGGCGTCGATCCCCGGCGCGTGGTCGGGAAGGCTGAAGGCCGCCAGCGGGAGGACCATCAGCGCCGTGGCCGCCGAGGTCGCGCCGACGGCGCCCACCGGCTGGACGCCTGGGAGGCGGCGCTTCAGGAACCAGGCGCCGATCCCGTAGCCGAGCGTGGCGAGCACGACGAGCAGCCCGCCCACCACGGCGTTGGCTCCACCCGGCGCGTCCACGCCGAGCAGCAGAGCCACGCCGCTGATGCCGATCGCCACGCCGAGCAGGCTGAGCGCCCCCGCCCGCTCGGCGCCCGGCAGCACGAACGCCAGAAGGAAGGTGAAGATCGGCGCCGAGGCCACAAGGATCCCGGTGAGCGAGGAGGAGATCTCCTGCTCGCCGATCGTGATCAGCATGAACGGCGCCGTGACCTGGATGAACGCGAGCACCACGAGCGATCCGAGCCGCTCGCGCAGACCATGGAGCGCGCCGATGTGCGCGGCCGCCGGGAGCAGCACCATTGCCGCCAGCGCGCAGCGCGCGAACACGATGAATGCGGGTGCGATGTCGTCCTCGAGCGCGACCTTGATGAACAGGTACGACGCGCCCCAGAAGGCGGAGAGGAGCCCGAACATGACCCAGGAGCGGCGCGACACCGAGACGAGAATGGCAGATTTCGGCTATCAGTCCCAATGAGCCCTCTTGGCCATGAGATAAGCTCGTCTAATGCTCGATGTGCGTCGGATGAAGGTACTGCGCGAGGTCGCGTCGCGGGGTTCGTTCTCCGCTGCCGCCGAGGCGCTCAACTTCACCCAGTCGGCGGTGAGCCAGCACATCGCCGCGCTCGAGCGCGAGTCCGGGACGCAGCTCGTGGAGCGGCGCCCGCGCGGGGTGCGGCTGACAGAGGCGGGTCGCGTGCTGGTCGACCACGCCGATGCGATCCTGGCTCGGCTCGAGTGCGCGCAGGACGACCTGGCCGCGATCGCCGGCCTGCGCGGCGGGAAGCTGCGGCTGATCTGCTTCCAGAGCGCCGGCGCCACGCTGGTGCCGCGGGCCGTCGCAGCCTTCCACGAGCGTCACCCCCGCGTCGAGCTCAGCATGCTCGAGGCCGAGCCGGACGAGGCCGCCGTCCGACTCAAGGCGGGCGAGGTCGACCTGGCCCTCGTCTACGACCACGACTCGACTCCCGGCCTCGTGCCGCCCGAGCTCGAGCTCACCCACCTGATCGACGATCGCTACGACATGATCGTCCCCAAGGGCCACGCCCTCGCCGACCGCCGCCGCCTCTCGCTCGCCGACTTCGCCGAGGAGCCATGGGTCGCCTCGACCAGCGTGTGCGGCTGCCGCCGGATCACCGAGAGCGTGTGCCGCGAGGCGGGCTTCGAGCCGCGCGTGGCATTCGAGGCCGACGAGACCCTGGCCGCCCAGGCGCTCGTCGCGGCCGGCGTGGGCGTCACGATGCTGCCAAGCCTGGCGCTCACCACGATCCACCCCGGCGTGGTGGCGCGCCCGCTGCGCGACGCGCCGGTCCGCGACATCTCGGCGGCCCGCCTGGAGGGCGCCTACCGCTCGCCGGCGAGCGAGGCGATGGTCCAGATTCTCCAGAACGTGGCGGAGGAGTTTCGGGAGACGCGGTTGGAGCTGGCGGCGTCCTGAGTCTGGTTGCGCGGTCGGGGCCAGGGGCTGGGTGAGGAGGGTGATTGCGCGGGGCGCCGTGCCGCGTCCGCCGCGGAATCGCCTCGGCCACGCGACGCGTTCGACCTTTGCTGGATATTCCGGCAGAAGGTCGAACGCGTGGCACCGTAGTGGCTAGCGCAGGCTCATGAGGCCCGACCGCGCAGCTCAACCAGCTCCAACCCCGCCGCCGCAATCGCCTTCAACACCGCCGGCAGCGCCTCGGCCGTGGCGGCCGCGCTCTCGCGGTAGGCGTAGTGCGCCGAGTCATGGAGCAGCACGATCGCGCCCGGGGCGACGTCCCGGACGACGAGGTCGGCGATCCGCGGCGGCGGGATCGGCTCCCAGTCGCCGCCCCACGCCGACCAGTAGACGGGCGACAGACCGAGCTCGCCGCAGGCCGCGTACGAGGCCTCGCTGAAGCGCCCGTAGGGTGGACGAAAGAGGGTCGGCTGCCGGCCGGTGGCCTCCGTCAGCGCGGCCGCGCCCCGCTCGAGGTCGGCGCGCGGGTCGGCGAGCTCGTCGTGCTCGACGTGCCGGTGTCCGTGCAGGCCCACCGCGTGCCCGCGGGCCGCGACCTCGGCCGCCAGCCCGGGATGCGCCTCCACCTGCTCGCCGACGAGAAAGAAGGTGCCGGGCGCGTCTGCGGCGCCGAGCGCCTCCAGCACGGCCGGCGTGGCGTCCGGGTCGGGGCCGTCGTCGAAGGTCAGGGCCATGCGGGCGCCGTCTAGGCGCTCGAGCGCCGGAAAGCGACGCCAGCGCTCGATCGTCTCGAGCTGCTGCCGGAAGCTCGGCACCGCTCAGACGAGCGGGCCCTCGGCGCGCTGCTCGCCCGCGCGCAACAGCCGCTCGCGCAGCTCGCCCTCCTCCTCCGGGTTCGGGTCGAAGCGCGCGGGGTCCGGCAGGGCGTCGAGCCCGGACAGGCCGAAGAGCTTCTCGAAGAGCTCAGTACTCCGGTAGAGAACGGCGCCGAAGCGAGAGCGGCCCGATTCCTCCACCAGGCCGCGCTCGAGGAGGGTTCCCACGGCGGACTCGGACGCGACGCCGCGGATGCGGGCGATCTCGGGCCGGGAGACCGGCTGGAGGTAGGCCACGATGGCGAGGCACTCCGCCTGCGCCTGTGTGAGCGGCGGCGTGCGGGGCTTCGCGAGGAGGCGGCGGGCGGCCCGCTCGGCGACGGGGTCGGTGGCGAGCGTGAAGCCGCCGGACACCTCGCGGAGCACCACCCCGCGGAAGCCCTCGGCGTAGTGCTCGCGCAGCCGTGCGAGCGCCTCGACCACCTCGCCCTCGGAGACCTCGCAGGCGTCGGCGAGGCGCTCGACCGAGACCGGCTCCGCCGAGAGGAACAGGAGCGCCTCCACCGTGCGGGCGAGCTCGTTCACGATGCTGCCTCCGAGGCGGAGTCGGCGCCCCGGACCGTGATCGGGCCGAACGGCACCTCCTGCTCCCACTGGACCTCGCCCGCCCGGTAGAGCTCGAGCAGGGCGAACAGGGTGACGGCCTCGGTCAACCGGTCGGCGTCCTGCACGGCGTCGTCGAACGAGAAGCGGGTGCCTCGGGCGAGCAGCCGGCGCAGGTGGCTCAGCCGCTCCTCGACGGAAACCGCCGGCCGCCGGACGTGGCGAAGGTCGAGCGGCGGGGGGACGCGCAGCAGATCGCCCAACGCCGCCGCGAGCTGCTCCGGTTCGTAGGCGGGCTCCGCGGCCTCGATGGAGACCCGTCGAAGAGCGGGCGGCAGCGGGGCGGAGCGGTAGCGGAAGCCGTGCTCGGCCTCGAGCAGCGCCCGGATGTGCTGGGCCGCGCCCCGGTAGCGGTGGTACTCGAGCATGCGTGCCAGCAGCTCCTCGGCCGCCTCCCGCGGCTCGAGGTCGAGCTCCTCGCCGTCCTCCACCGGGAGCATCAGACGCGACTTGAGCTCGAGCAGGGCGGCGATCAGAACCAGGAACTCGGTCGCGGCCTCCAGGTCCAGCTCGCCCGCGCGCTCGAGGTGCTCCACGTACGCCAGCACGACCTCGGCCAGATCGACCTCGAGGAGGTCGATCTCCTCCTTCAGCACCAGCGTCAGGAGCAGGTCGAAGGGGCCGTGGAAGACCTCGAGATCGAGGTCGAGCGAGGCGATGGCCATCGCGGGCAGGTTAGTGGTGAAGGCCGACGTCTCGGCGTTCGCTGTCCAGCTGCCCCATCGCCGGCGCCGGGTAGCGCTCGCCCGCCGCGGCACCGGCGGGAACGGCCTCCTCGATCCGCGCCAGCTCCTCCGCGGTCAGCTCGAGCCCCAGGGCGCCGAGCGCCTCGTGAAGGCGCTCGCGGCGCCGCGCGCCGACGAGCGGCACGATGTCGTCGCCGCGCGACAGCACCCAGGCGATCGCCACCTGGGCGACGCTTGCCCCCTTGGCCTCGGCAATGCCGCGGAGGGCCTCCACGAGTCCCAGGTTGCGCTCGAGGTTCTCACCCCGGAAGCGCGGGCTGAAGGAGCGGAAGTCGCCCTGAGACAGCTCGCGCCCGGGGGACCAATGACCGGACAGGAGACCGCGCGAGAGGACGCCGTAGGCGGTCACGCCGATTCCGAGCTCGCGGCAGGTCGGCAGGATCGCCTCCTCGATACCGCGGGAGAGCAGCGAGTACTCGATCTGCAGGTCGCTTATCGGGTGCACGGCTGCCGCCCGGCGGATCGTGTCGGCGCCGACCTCGGAGAGGCCGACGTGGCGGACATATCCGGCCTCGACCATCTCGCCGATCGCGCCAACGGTCTCCTGGATCGGCACGTCGGGGTCGACGCGGGCCGGGCGATAGATGTCGATGTGATCGGTCCCCAGGCGGCGCAGCGAGTAGGCGAGGAAGTTCCTGACCGCCTCCGGGCGGCCGTCGTTGCCCCCCCAGCCGCCGGCGGGATCCCGGAGCGCGCCGAACTTGACGCTGATGATCACGTTGTCGCGGTCGCGACCCAGCAGGGCCTCGCGGATGAGCAGCTCGTTGTCGCCCATCCCGTAGAAGTCGCCGGTGTCCAGCAGGGACACGCCGGAGTCGAGCGCGGCATGGATGGTGGCTATGCTCTCGCCGCGATCCGCCGGGCCGTACAAGTCTGACATCCCCATGCAGCCGAGGCCGAGGGCCGAGACGCGGGGGCCTGATGTACCAAGGGTTCTTGTGGTCATAGTGCTGGAATGATCCCCTGGGTCGGCGTGCTCGTGAACACCCGCTGGAGGTCAAGCTACGCCTCGCGGTTGTTGGTGGGCTCGGTGCCTGAGCTGCGTCAGCCGCGCACCTTCGTCGCCGTTGCCGAGGAGCGGAACTTCACCCGCGCCGCGGAGCGGCTTCACCTCGCCCAGCAGGCGGTCTCCAAGTCCGTACGGCAGCTCGAGCGGGAGCTCGGCGTCGAGCTGCTCGAGCGCACGACCCGCGAGGTGCGCCTGACCCCCGCCGGGGCCGCACTTCTGACTGCCGGCCGCGAGACGCTCGCCGCCGCCGACGCCGCCTTTGCCCGCGCGCGCGAGGTGGGCACGGCACTGGCGGGGAAGGTCCGGATCGGGGCAACGCCGGCCGTGGGCGCCGCCGTGCTCGAAGAGGTCGTCGACGTGCTCCGCGACGGGGCGCCCGAACTGAGCGTGGCGGCGCTCGAGCTGCGACCCGGCGAGATCTCGCGCTCGCTGCGCGACCGCGACGTGGACCTGGTGCTGGCCCGCACCTGGTACGGCGGGCCGGAGGTCGAGAGCGCTTCCCTGCGCCCGACCCCCGCAATTCTCGTCGTCCCGGCCGACCATCCGCTCGCGGAGAGGCGGGCGGTCGAGCCGGCCGAGCTCGACGGCGAGCGCCTGCTCACCTGGAGCCCGCCGGGCACGCCGTACACCGATCTCCTGATCGCCCGGTTGGCCGCCGCGAATGCCCGGGTGGAGCCGGTTGAGTCGCGCATCACGGGGGCGCCGGCCTTCACCGAGCTCGCTACGCGGCGGGCGGTCGCGCTGGTGCCCACCGGCTGGTCGCCCGCCGACGGCGTCGTCCACGTCCCCATCCGCGACGAAGTAACGCTTCCGCTGCTGGTCCTGTGGGCGACCGGACCCCCGCCCGCGGCGGTGGGGCGCATCCGGGCCGGGATGACGACGGCCTAGCCGGCCGGGCCCACCCCCATCGCCGCGCGCACCTCCGCCATCGTCGGGCCGGCGATGGCGCGGGCGCGCTCGGCGCCCTCGCGCAGCGCCCCCTCGAGCGCAGCCTCGTCGGGCCGCAGCGCCAGGTAGCGCTCGCGCACGGGCGACAGCCGCTCGACGAGCGTCTCGCCCACCGCTTCCTTGAACGCGCCGTAGCCCTGGCCGGCGAACTCGCGCTCGACCTCCTCGGGCGGGATCTCGCGCGCCACGGCCATCATCTCGATCAGGTTCGTGATCCCCTCCTTGCCCGGGCCGCGGACGACGTCGGTACCGGAGTCGGTCTGGGCGCGCTTGATCTTCCTGCGGATCGCGTCGGGCTCGTCGTCGATGTAGATCAGGCCCGCCTCGCTGCCGTAGCTCGTGGACATCTTGGCCGTCGGGTCCTGGAGGTCCATGACCCGCGCTCCGACCTCCGGTATCACGGCCCTCGGCTCGACGAAGATGTCCGCGTAGCTCGAGTTGAAGCGCCGCGCGATCTCGCGCGTGAGCTCGACGTGCTGGCGCTGGTCTTCCCCGACCGGTACCTCGTCGGTCTTGTAGAGCAGGATGTCCGCCGCCTGGAGCACCGGGTAGAGGAACAGGCTGGTGCGCACGAGCTCCTGTTCGCGCGCCGACTTGTCCTTGAACTGGTGCATGCGCTGCAGGTCGCCGTAGGCGGTGACCGCGCAGAGCAGCCAGGTCAGCTCCGAGTGCTCGTGCAGGTCGGACTGGCGGAAGAGGATGCAGCGAGCCGGGTCCAGCCCCGCGGCGATCATCATGGCCGTCGTGTCGAGCACGTACTCGGGCAGGGCCTCGGGGTCGTAGGCGACGCTCGTGGCGTGCAGGTCGACGATGCAGTAGATGGCCGGATCGCCGCGCTCCTGACCAGCCAGGTAGCCCCGGATCGCGCCGATGTAGTTGCCAACGTGCTTTCGGCCCGTGGGCTGGATGCCGCTGAAGATGCGCACGGAGGCGGCAGTCTACGAGGGACCCGCCACCGTCACCGGCACACGCTCGACCGCGTTGTTCGCGTAACCCTTCAGGTTCCACGGCGGTTCGAGCGGCTGGGTGTTGCCGGCGGCGTCGGTGGCGCGTGAGCAGAGCACATGCTCGCCCTCTCCGGCGTCCCAGAGAAAGCGCCAGCCGCGCCACGCCGCTGCGCCGAGCGGCGGCTCCAGCACGGCGTCGGCGAAGCCGGCGCCGCCGTCGGCCGAGACCTCGACGCGCTCGATCGGCCCCCACCCCGACCAGGCGCGGCCACGCAGCTCGACGGGACCCGGTTCCAGGCGACGCTCGCGGGTGAGGAAATCCGGAATCCCCGGCGGAACCATGAGCGAGCGCGGCAGCATCCGGGTAATGGGCTCGCCCGGCTCGTCCTCGGACCGATAGTGGCGGTAGGCCACGGAGTTCTGGTACCCCTCGAACGGCTTCTCGACGAGCGTGATCCGCGCCAGCCATTTGACGTTCTGCATGCCGTACCAGCCGGGCACCACGAGCCGCAACGGAAAGCCGTGCTGTGCGGGCAGCGGGGCGCCGTTCATCTCGTAGGCGAGCAGGGCGTCGTCGGCGTCCGCCACGGGGAGCGCGCGCTCGTAGTCCTGCGGGATCCCGCCCTCGACTCCGCGGTCGAGGCCGCCGAACACGGCCTCCACTGCACTCTCGCGGACGCCGGCCTCGACGAGCAGAAGTCGCAGCGGGGTGCCGCCCCACTCGGCCGTGCCGACGGCGCCCGTGAGCCAGGGCTGGCTCATCGGCCGGGGAGAAAGCAGTGCCCTGCCGTTGCCGGCGCACTCGAAGGTGATCGGCATGGTCACGTGCTCGCGGGAGCGAAGCTCGTCGAGCGACAGGGTGAGCGGCCGCTCGACGGCGCCGCCGATCTCGAGGCGGAAGGCGTCCGGATCGACCGCCGGAATGTCGTAGTGGATCAGCAGGTAGTGGAGGCCGACCGGGGTGATCGGGTCGCGCAGGACCTCGAGCGGAAGCGCGTGATTGCGCGCGGCCAGCCCGAGCTCGTCGCGGGTGATGTCCTGCGATGCGGCTGTGCCGGTGGGGGCGCCTTCGATGCGGTCACTCTAATGCGAACGGAGCCATCCCACACACGCGGGATGCCCGGTGGCGCAGACTGTTCATCGCCGGCGAGGCCCGGCGACAAGGTCGCAGCTAGGAGGGGTAAACATGCGCATTCGGTAGTACCCGCGAGCGAGTCCGCAGTGTCTGAGGGCGCCGCGGGTGGAGGGCTTCCTCCACTCGCGGCGCCCTCAGTCGTTCTCGTCTTCGGGGCGCCAGCGAACGATGGGACGCTTCGCCGCGCCCGCCTCGTCGAGGCGCCGGACCGGCGTGGTGTAGGGCGCACCCCGCGCGATCTCGGGATCCTCGCGAGCCTCCTCCAGGATCGCTCGCACCACGCAGGCGAAGTGGTCGAGCCGCTCCTTGGTCTCGGTCTCGGTCGGCTCGATCATCAGTGCCTCGTCCACCAGCAACGGGAAGTAGACGGTCGGCGGATGGACCCCGTGGTCGAGCATCCGCTTGGCGATGTCGAGCGTCTTGACGCCCAACCGCTCCTTCGCGCCGCGCCCGCTCACCACGAACTCGTGCATACAGGTGCGATCGAACGCGATCGGGAGGTACTCGGCGATCCCCTCCTCCGCGAGCAGCGCCTTGAGGTAGTTGGCGTTGAGCACCGCCACCTGCGAGGCCTCCTTGAGTCCGTCGCCGCCGAGCGAGCGGATATAGGCGTAGGTGCGGACGAACACGCCGAAGTTGCCGTGGAAGCCGCGCAGGCGGCCGATCGAGCGCGGGCGGTCGTAGTCGAGATCGAAGAGGGGCTCGGAGCCGTTCCCGCCGGGCCGGCGCACCACCTGCGGCGTGGGCAGGAACGGCTCTATCCGGTCCGAGACCGCGATCGGCCCCGCCCCTGGGCCGCCGCCGCCGTGAGGCTGGGTGAAGGTCTTGTGCAGGTTGAAGTGGACGATGTCGAAGCCCATGTCGCCCGAACGGGCGATGCCCATCACCGCGTTGAGGTTCGCGCCGTCGTAGTAGAGCGTCGCGCCGGCCTCGTGCACGATGCGCTCGATCTCCTCGATGTTGCTGTCGAATAGCCCGAGCGTGTTCGGGTTCGTGAGCATCAGGCAGGCCACGTCCGCGTCCGCCTTGGCGCGCAGGTCGTCGAGGTCGACGCCGCCGTCGGCGGCGGTGCCCACCTTCACCACCTGGTAGCCGGCCATCGTCACCGTGGCCGGGTTCGTGCCGTGGGCGGTGTCTGGCGTGAGCACCTTCGTTCGCGGCTCCCCCTGCGCCTCGTGGTAGGCGCGGGTGAGCAGCAGCCCGGCGAGCTCGCCGTGGGAACCCGCGCTCGGCTGGAGCGAGACATGCGGCAGCCCGGCGACCTCGGCGAGCGCGCCCTGGAGGCGCCACATGAGCTCGAGCGCCCCCTGCGCGTACTCCGGATCCTGCAGCGGGTGCAGCCGCGCGTGGCCCGGCAGTGCCGCAACACGCTCGTGCAGCTTCGGGTTGTGCTTCATCGTGCAGGAGCCGAGCGGGTAGAAGCCCTCGTCGAGGTGGAAGTTCTTCGAGGAGAGCGTCGTGTAGTGACGCACCAGCTCAGGCTCCGAGACCTCGGGCAGCTCGGCCGGCCGTTCGCGCACCCCCTCCTTCGGCAGCAACTCCTCGACCGGCAGCTCGGGGACGTCGCAGTCCGGCGCCACGAACGCCCGCCGCCCCTCGCGGGAGCGCTCGAAGATGGTGAGCGTCTCCTCGCCGGCGCGCGGATCGAGGTCGGTTGTCACGCGGCAACCTTCTCCCGGACCGAGGCCGCCACGGCGGCCAGCCGGTCGATGTCCTCCTTGCCGCGCCGCTCGGTGATCGCCACGAGCAGCCCGTCCTCGTACTCGGGGTAGTCGCGCCCGAGCCGATAGCCGGGGTTGATGTGCTCGGCGCGGGCGCGCTCGAACAGCGCGTCCAGGTCGGGCACGCGCACGGCGAACTCGCGGATTACCGGGCCGGGGTTGATCCGCTCGAGGGCCAGCGCCTCGCGTGCGTAATGGGTGCGCCGCAGCATCAGCTCTGCCAGCTCGACCAGGCCGCGCTTGCCGAGCCACGACAGGTAGACCACCCCCGCCAGGGCGTTCAGCGCCTGCGAGGTGCAGATGTTGTGGGTGGCCTTCTCGCGGCGGATGTGCTGCTCGCGGGTCTGGAGGGTGAGCACGAAGCCGCGCTTGCCGTCCACGTCGCGCGTCTCGCCGGCGATTCGCCCGGGCAGCTTGCGCAGAAAGCGCTGCGCCGCCGCGAAGAAACCGAAGCTCGGGCCACCGAAGTCGAGCCGGTTTCCGAGCGTTTGCCCCTCTCCCACGCAGATGTCCACGCCGAGCTCGCCGGGCGGCCTGAGGATGCCTAGCGGGAGCGGATCGGCCGCGCAGACCGCCACGGCGCCGGTGCTCTTGCCGGCCTCCGTGAGCTCCCCCAGCTCCTCGACGGTGCCGAGGAAGTTCGGCTGCTGGACGAAGACCGCGGCCGTGTCGTCGTCCACGGCGGCCGCGAGCGCGTCGGTGTCGGTGGCGCCGGTCGCCGTGAGGGGCGTCTCCACCACCTCCATGCCGTAGCCGGCCGCGTGGGTGCGCAGGGCGCCGCGGGAGTGCGGGTGGAGGCCGCGGCTTGCCACGAGCTTCGAGCGCCGCGTCTCGAGCTTTGCGAGGTAGCCGGCGGCGGCCACCGCGCTCGGGCCCTCGTAGACCGAGGCGTTCGACACCGGCAGGCCGGTCAGCTCCGAGATCGCGGTCTGGAACTCGAACATCACCTGCAGGCCGCCCTGCGAGACCTCGGGCTGATAGGGCGTGTACGGGGTGAGGAACTCGGACCGCTGAAGCAGCGTGTCGATCAGCGATGGAACGTAGTGGTCGTACATGCCGGCGCCGAGGAAGGTGACCTCCTCGTCGCAGTGCCGGTTGCGCCCGGCCAGCCCTGCCAGGTGCTCGTAGACGTCCTGCTCCGCGCGCCCCGCGGGGAGGTCGAGCTCGCGTCCGAGCCGCACGCCCTCGGGGATCTCCGCGAACAGGTCGTCGACCGACTCGACGCCGATCACGTCGAGCATCTCGCGCAGGTCCCGCTCGGTGACTCCCGTATAGCGGCTCATTCCAGCCCCTACGACGTTAGCCGCTCGCCTGTAGCAACTGCTGGTATGCGCCCGCGTCGAGCAGCGAATCCACCTCCGTCGGGTCGGACAGCCTCACCCGCACGAGCCAGCCCTCGCCATACGGATCGTCGTTTATGCGCTCCGGACTGTCCGCGAGATCCCCATTGACCGCAGTGATCTCGCCGGAAAGCGGGGCAAACACGTCCGAGACGGCCTTGACGGACTCCACCTCGGCGTAGGACTGGTCCTTCGTCACCTGGGCGCCGATCTCGGGGGGGTCGAAGAAGACGACCTCGCCCAGCGCGTCCTGCGCGTACCAGGTGATCCCGAACGTGGCCTCCTCGCCGTCGATGCGGGCCCAGTCGTGCTCCTCGTGATACTTCAGATCCTCGGGGTAGCTGGCTTCGGCCACGTCACCTCCTTAAACGCCGCCCCGCAAGCCGGGCTTGCGCTGCGGCGCGTAGAGCGGTTTCTCCCTCACCTCGGCCGCCCGCGCCTTGCCGCGGACGTCCACCTCGATCTCTGTACCCGGGGCGGACGCCGCCGACGGCACGTACGCGAGGCCGATGCCGGTCTCGAGGCAGGGCGAGAGCGAGCCACTCGTGACCACACCCGCCCCGGCCTCGGTTCGGATCTCGTTCCCCTGCCGCGGGATGCCCTGTTCGGTGAAGGCGAAGGGCACGAGAGTCTGCTCGGGCTCGACGTCGCGGAGCGCATCGGCGCCGATAAAGCCAGTGTCGAGCTTGCAGCACCAGTCGAGCCCGGCCTCGATCGGATTGCGGTCCTCGGACAGGTCGTTGCCGTAGAGGTGGAAGCAGACTTCGAGCCGGAGGGTGTCGCGGGCGCCCAGGCCGGCCGGACGTACGCCCTCCTCGAGTAGCGCGTCCCACACGGCGGGCGCGCCGTCCGGCCGAATCATGAGCTCGCAGCCGTCCTCACCCGTGTAGCCCGTCCCGCAGACGAGACACGGCACGCCCGCGACCGGGATGTCCGCGGTGCGCATGCGCTTCGGCAGCTCGCCCCCGGCCAGCCGCTCGAGCCTGGCGCGCGCGTCCGGGCCCTGGACGGCGAGCATCGCCCAGTCCTCGTGGGCGTCCTTCACTCGGGCATCGAACCCGTCGGCATGATCGCGGAACCAGGCGAGGTCCTTCTCGTGGTTGGCGGCGTTGGTCACGGTGAGGAAGCGTCCGTCGCCCAGGCGGTAGCTGAAGAGATCGTCGAGCACCCCGCCGTCGGGGCGGCACAGCACCGAGTACTGCGCGCCGCTCTCCGCGATTCGCGTCACGTCGTTGGACAACAGCCGCTGAAGGAGCTGCTCCGCCTCCGGTCCGGTCGTCTCGATCTCCCCCATGTGCGAGACGTCGAACATCCCCGCGCCCGTGCGAACCGCCACGTGCTCCTGCCGGATTCCCTCGTACTGCACCGGCATTTCCCAGCCGGCGAACGGCACGAGCCTGGCGCCGGCCCGCTCGTGGCGCTCGAACAGCGGGGTGCGGCGGAGGGTGTCGGCGGCTGGCGACAAGCGCCCGGGAGGCTACCCCCTTGGGCGGAGCGCCCTCTTGCTTCGGGGCTCTGGGTCTCTGCCGGGTTGGTCTCCCGCCGGCCGCGTTGGGGCGGGGTAAGGGGGTGTGGTCTGGGGCGCCGTGGGGCCTCGGCGGATTTTCGGGGCTGTCCTGCTTTACACCGGCAGTGGCGGTGCGAAGCAGGACGGTGGCGGAGCTGCTGGGGGCGGGGTGAGCGCTGCGGAGATCGAGCAGCCGGTTGCGGACCGGCGGGTTGGCCACCGGGCGCCGAGTCTCGAGGCGCGCTATATGGCGGCGGTGCGGGCCTGTGGCGACGGGGCGCTGTTGAGCGGCCGGCGGCTGGTCACCTCTTCGGCGCAGTAAAGGACGTGGACTGCCGCTGGCCCGAACGGCGGTTGACGGTCGAGCTCGACAGCTACCGCTACCACCACTCTCGCCACGCCTGGGAGCAGGGACCGCCGCCGCTACACCTGCGGCGGGCTCGTTACGGCGCCGCCTCCCGGGCGAAGTGGTACGACGTGATCCGCAGGCCGGCGTTGAAGTAGAGGCGGTGTGCGTCCTCGCGCTCGGGTTCCACTCCGGAGTCGAGGTGAAGCTGGTCGCAGCCGAGGCGGCGCGCCTCCTCCAGACACCAGTCGAGGAGGGCGCGCGCGTGTCCGCGGCGGCGCGCCTCCGGAAGGGTCGAGAGGTCGTCGATGTAGAGGCA
>DATDLN010000169.1:0-6831 GCA_036519295.1 Thermoleophilaceae bacterium | reverse complement strand
GCTTCTGTTCGGCTTCTTCCTGCTGCTCTTCGGCGCCAACCCTGACGCAGCCTTCGCCGAGTTTGTGTATCGCACCCTGACGCGAGTGATGGCGCCGTTCCGCGGCCTGTTCGAGCCGTTGCGGCTGGACGGCAGGTCGGTCCTGGACGTCTCGATCCTGTTCGCGATGATCGTCTACGGGCTCGCGGCGCTCCTCCTCCATGCCCTGATCGACTGGCTCACCGATCGAATCGCCGAGACGGGTTACGCGCGATGAGCGCCACGGCGAAGGCGCGCTCCGCGAGACGCTCCGCCGACGGAGGCAGCGTCGAAGCTGCCGTCCCGCAGAGCGCTGCGACGCCGGAGCGCGCGGCGCTTCCGTCCCCGTTCACCCCGATCGCCAACTACGGGTTCCTGTCCAACTGCCACACGGGCGCGCTCGTGGCCCCGGACGGCACGGTCGACTGGTTGTGCGTCCCCCGGTTCGACTCGCCGAGCGTGTTCGGCGCCCTGCTCGACCGCGGCGCGGGTGGGTTCAGGTTCGGCCCATTCGGGATCAACGTCCCCAGTGACAGGATCTACGAGCCCGGAACCAACACGCTGGTGACGTCGTGGAAGACGCCGACGGGCTGGGTCGTCGTCCGCGACGCGCTGACGATGGGACCGCGCCGTGGCGAGGACACGGTCACACCCCACACCCGACCGCCGTCCGACGAGGATGCGAACCACGCGCTCGTGCGGACCGCCCACTGCATCGACGGCAGTGCCGAGATCGACCTGGTGTGCGAGCCCGGGCTCGACTATGGCCGCCTTGTCGGCGAGTGGACCCTGAGCCCGGATCGACATCGGGCCGACGCCAAGGCGGACGAGCAGGCGCTACGGCTCCAGACCGACATGCTCTTAGGCATCGAGGCCGGCCGGGCTCGGGCCCGCCACGTCCTGCGCGCCGGCGAGACGGTCTATTGCGCACTTGCCTGGACCGACGAGGCGCTCGTCCCGACCAGCGGCGACGAGGCCGCCGATCAGCTCGACGCGACGACGCGCTTCTGGCGCGACTGGCTCGCCCGCGCGGCCATTCCCGACCACGAGCTCGGGCCGATGATCCAGCGGTCGGCGCTGACGATCAAGGGCCTCACGTACATGCCGACCGGGGCGACCGTCGCGGCGCTCACCACCTCGCTGCCCGAGACACCCGCCGGCGAGCGGAACTGGGACTACCGCTACACCTGGATCCGCGACTCGACCTTCCTTCTACGTGCGCTGCACTACCTGCTCCTGGATTGGGAGGCCGACGAGTTCATGCAGTTCATGGCCGACCTCGACCGCAACGAAGACGGCGGCCTCCAGATCATGTACGGGATCGACGGTCGCCGCGATCTGACCGAGTCGGTGCGCGACGACCTATCCGGCTACGACGGCGCGCACCCCGTCCGCATCGGCAACGGCGCCTTCGACCAGCGGCAGAACGACGTCTTCGGTGCCGCCCTCGACTCGGTCCTGCTCCACAGCCGCCACAGCCAGCGGATTCCGCGGCGCCTGTGGCCGCTCGTCGAGGCGCAGGCCGAATGCGCGACAGCGGTGTGGCGGCAACCGGACCAGGGCATCTGGGAGGCGCGCGGCGAGCCGCGGCACTACGTCTCGTCGAAGCTGATGTGCTGGGTCGCGCTCGACCGGGCAGCGCGTCTCGCGAACATCCGCGGAGACGCCGGGCTCTCGGCCAGCTGGGCAGAGACTGCAGCGGAGATCAAGTCGGACATCCTCGAGCATGGCGTCGACGGGCGCGGGGTGTTGCGCCAGCACTACGAGACCGACGCGCTCGACGCCGCCACGCTGCTCGCGGCGATCTTCGGGTTCCTACCCGGCGACGACGCAAGACTACGCGCCACCGTGCTGGCCATCGAAGACGAGCTGACCGAGCAGGGATACGTGCTGCGGTACCGCACCGAAGAGACCGACGACGGACTCGCCGGCAAGGAGGGCAGCTTCCTCATCTGCTCCTTCTGGCTGGTATCGGCGCTGGCGATCATCGGCGAGCCGCAGCGGGCAAGACATCTGATGGAGCGCCTCGTGAAGGTCGCATCCCCGCTCGGGCTGTATGCGGAGGAGTTCGACGCCGAGACCGGCAGACACCTCGGGAACTTCCCGCAGGCCTTCTCGCACCTCGCACTGGTCGAGGCCGCCGCGCGGCTCATCGTCGCAGAGGGGCTGAAGGAGGTGGTCGGCTGAGCGCACGGAGCCTGGCGTCGCTCGCTGTGTCTGAGCGCGGGAAGCGGGACGCTCGCGGCTTCGTGTCTCGTCAGGTCCGGCCTGATGCGGTGAGCGTTCGGTCAGGCCGCCTCGCGTACGGCGGCCGACCGGGGGTCGGCTTCACAGCGGGAAACCGGTGACGATGAACCGCACACGTGGCGGCCCAGCCCACTGGTTGATCGGCTTCAGACAGCCCGGCCACCTGCGCGGCGGGTAGCGCCCATCTGAGCGATGTCGGAGCAGAGCTCGATCATCGCGCCGCCGTGGTCGTGGAAGTACATGGATTTCGCCGGGACTTCCGGTGCTCGTCCCAAGCGCAACTACGATGTTGCACTTCCGCTCGGCCGTGTGGATCCGGAAGCCTGCGGCCGCCGCTCGACCGTATCCGACTGCGACGAATGCGGCAGCGCCACCTCCCCGATCACGCGTGACCCGGTGACGCCTCAGGGGGTCACGGCGGCCTGGTGGCCGCTTCGCTGCAAGTTCGGGAGCGCAGGCGCCGGCGCCGAGTCGCCGCTCAGCCGCTTGCAGTTCGCGCGAAGCCGGTTGGCAACGCGCGCCTCGGGCTGGCTCGATGTGGCGGTCGACCCGAAGCCTAGGCCAAGCGCCGAGATGCGCGTTGTCGCGAGAACCAGGGACGCGACCCCGACCACGACCGGAGACCTGCACGTTGCTTGCGCAGGTACGGCCCCTGCCTCGCTCTGGATGGTTCTCCTTCTTCGGGGGCTGGTTCTAGTGTCTTCGGCAGCGACGTCGCGGCCAGCGCGGTTTCCGCAGTAGCCCGTGGAGCGGCGACCCCTTTCTCGGCTGGGTCGACGGGAGCGGAGTCAGCCGTGCAGCTGCTGGCCTAGCTGCACACGCGCGGCGACGCCGGCGCCGAGCAGCAGCCCGAATGCGGCGAGGTAGCAGGTGATCAGAACACCGGCGAGCACCAGAAACACCTCGACGGGAGTCCTCCCGGCCACCAGGCGGAGGTAGTAACCGGCAGCGGTCGGCGTGATGTTGAGGATCACGGCGCTGACTGCTGCGCCTGCGCACGCCGCGCGCCACCGCAGGGACTCGCCGGCAAGCGCGCGGAAGACGGCGCCGCAGAGCAGGGTGCTCAACGCGAGCGAGGTCAGCGGAGCAGCCAGGCGGATCGCCGCCGGGTTGATCTTCAGGCGTCCTACGAGGTCGGTGCCGGCCGTGGCCACGGCAACCATCAGCATGATCACCACGGTCACCACCGCGGCGACCGCCAGGTTGCGGAGCTTGCCGCGCACGACTCCTGCGCTCGGCCGGGCGAGCAGGCGTAGCAGACAGCGCTCGATCACTCCCACCGCTCCCGAGCTGACCCACACCATCCCGATGATCGATGCGGCGATCAGCAGCGGTGATTGCTCCTGGGTCCGCAGGATCAGAGCGACGAGCTGATCCTGGACGTCCTCGGGCAGCACCTTGGAGATCCGTACCGACAGCGCTTGGGCCTCGGCGTAGTCGCCTAGCGCGACCGCTGCCAGAGCCGTGACACCGAGTGCCAGCGGCACCAGCGACGAGAGCAGGAACCAGGCGAGCGCTGGGACGTCGTTGGCCACTCCCGAGTCCCAATACAGACCGACCAGTTCACGCGCGAAGCGCCGCACGCGAGAGGCTGTCACTGCTCGCGCCAAGACTGCGAGGAGAACGACCGCTCCCCCGAGCCTGCCGGCGGCCCGGCGTCGGCCAGATGCGTAAACCAGATTGCCGGCCGATGCTGCCTCCCCGGAGCTCGATAGACCGCCGCGAAGCGCGAAGCGTCGAACCTCATCGGTTGTGCGGCTCTCGCTGCCATCGGCGTTAGCGGAGAATGTTCACGGCCCGCGCAGCGACCAACAAGGTGGTCATCGCCGAGACCGCGGCCCCAGCCGGCATCATCATCTTCACCCGTCGGGTCAGCGACATCACATCGGTAGGGCTGAACGCAACGGCATTGGTGAAACGAGACGTACACATAGTCCGCGCTCCTGAGCTCGGCTGGAGCGGAGATCGCCCAGGTGCGCGCCTTCCAGGCGGGCTGCGACACGATCGCCACGATATCCGGGGTTCCGAAAGGCGCGTCTGCGCGGATAGCGGCATCTAGCTTCCGGATCTCTCGAACACCCGCTCGAGCGTTGTCGAGGCGACGTTCTTGCGGGTGTTGTTGAGGTACTCGGCGATCGGGTCGTGCGTGACGTACGGCCAGTGCGCCGCGAGGATCTCGTAGGTCCGACGGCCCAGCAGCAGCTCCTGGGGTCGGCCTCGGCCATCTGCCCCATCATCTCGTCAATCGCAACGTAGAACGCAACCCCGCTCGCCGTGGTCCTGCCGACCGGCGCGCCGGTGGAGGATGCTCTCTCAACTACGGGCCCTCCAAAGGAGCGAGTAATGATCGATAGCCGGGCCAGCTCCGAACGGCCAGGCGGCCGACGATTCTGGCGCTACGCCGGTGGGCTCGGCGTGATCGGCGTGATCATCGCGCTCGTGCTGGGCGCGGCGTTCATGAGGATCGGCCACGACCAGCGGCCGCGTGAGCTGCCGATTGCGGCGGTGGGCACTCCGGCCACGGCACAGACGGTGGAGGCCCAGGCTCCGGGTGAGCTGTCGGTGCGGGCGGTCCGAGACCGCGCTGCCGCCCGACAGGAGATCGCCGAACGCGACGTCCACGGCGCCGTCGTTCTCGGCGAGCAGGGCGTGCGTGAGCTGCTGATCGCGTCGGCCGCGAACAGCGGCGTCGCGAACTTCCTGCGCCGCACGCTCGGTCGGGCGACACCGGACGGCGTGCCGCGCATTACGGACGTAAGGCCCCTGCCAGAGGACGACGCCACGGGGATCGACATCGCGCTGCTCCTGCAGGTCCTTCTCATCGGTGGGAGCATCGCCGTGGTCGGCATCGGGCGCCTTCTGCCGCGCTTCGAGGGCGACCCGCGCCGGGGCGTCCTGCCGGTGACCTTCCTGGCCGCGTACGCCGTGATGCTCGGGTTCGCGCTCACGCTGATCTCTGCGGCCTTCGGTGTCGGGACGGACGCGTCGTTCCTCGACCGAGTCCTCGCGATGGCGCTCATCAGCGCCGGCGTGGCCCGGGTCGACCGCAGCGCTCGTCGCCCTCATCGGCTCCGCCGGCTCAGCGGTAGCGGGCGTGCTCTACTTCATTCCTGGGCGCTCAGATCTCAGGGGCAGGCACTGCACCCGAGTTTCTCTCCCCGTTCTGGAGCGACCTCGGCCATTACCTCCCGGGCGGAGCGGGAACATCTCTGCTCCGCGACGTCTTCTACTTCCCCGAGGCGTCAACCAGCGATCCGACCACGATTCTCGCCGCCTACGCCGGCGCCGGCCTGCTCGTCCTGCTGGGACTCAACCTGATCCGCGCTCGGCGACGGTCACCGTGAAGCCAACCCCTGGGACCCTAGCCCGGCTCCACTGTGACCCGTCCGGGCTACCAGCGGTCGCACGCCTTCTCGATGCAGTCGGAGGCTCGAGTCGATCCTGCCGCGCCCCAGCGCGCGGCAGGCAATGAAGCAGGGCTCAACGTCCTCCCTGCATGTGCGAGCGTGGTGTCGCCGCTCGCGTCGGCTCGCACTGAAGCGCGACGGCGTCATCCACAGTCACGCACTACCGGGACAAGACGGATTGCCGGAGGCGATCGCGTCAATGACCCTCGCGCAGGTCTCGTCGCCGCACTTCAGGCACTTCAGCCCTCGCTCCCCGGCGGCGATTCTCAGCACTCTCGTCGAAGAGCAGTCTTCGAGCGGCTGGCCGACACGGCGTCACGGCGGGCCCGGCCGGCCGGCCCCTCGCTGCTGCTCTTGAGCCTGTCCCCGCAAAGACCTTCGTTTGTGCGGCATGCGGCCCCCTGGTTCAGGCCGCCGCCAGCTCGTCGGCGTTCTTCCTGGCGAGGGCAGCGTCGAGCACCGCGTACTCGGCCTCCTCGATCGCTGCATACGCGTACTCAACCGCAAACGTGGCGTCGTCTTCGGCGTTCTCGGCGTACCGCTGCGCCCTGTCCACGTCGTGCTCCGCCCGCTTGGCATCGACGTCCTCGCGAATCTTTGCGACGTGTTCGTTCCACGAGCGCTGCAAGTCATTCCACCAGACGGAGAGCTTTCCCTTGCTGGCGTCCGCGGACTGGCGCAGCTTCTCAGCCTGGGCCTGAGCCGATGCGCGCGCCGTCGTAACGTCCTGCTCGAGGTCCGCCTTGGCCTTCCCCTGTGCGGCCGCGGCACGATCCTCAGCTTCCTTCGCCCTGGCCGCCAACTTCGTCAGCTGGTCCGATGCAGCCATGTCAACCTCCCTCGAGGATTACCGTCGGAGCGACGGTCTTGGGTTCCGAGACGGTGCCGGGCGCGCTGGAGCGGTGCCTGAACGCCCGACGCTTGGACGAGCCTAGCTAGCTAATGACTCCATGCGTGGCCAGGCCACCCGCGCTGATCGCCGAGGAGTCCCGAACGCATCCGTCAGTTCGCTTCGCGTGTGTGTAAGCGAGCATCACGCTGGGCCCAATCCAGACACCTGCAAGGGGCGAGGAACAGGCGTCGGCTGGCGCGGATCGCTTCCCGTATCGCTGCCGCATCGGTGAAAACGCAGCAGCGACGCGCTCACCGCCGTATCCAT
>DATDLN010000168.1:0-8667 GCA_036519295.1 Thermoleophilaceae bacterium | reverse complement strand
GAGAGCACCGCCAGCGCCACTTTCGGGCCCACCCCCTGGCCGCCGATCAGCAGGAGGAACAGCTCGCGCTCGGCCTCGGCCGCGAAGCCGTAGAGATGGATTCCGTCGTCGCGCAGCACGAGATGCGCGAGGAGCCGCCCCTCGCGGCCGGCGGCCGGGACCTGGCGCAGGGTCTCGGAGGAGACCGCGAGCCGGTAGCCGACTCCGCCGGCCTCGATCACGACGGCCCCCGGCAGGCGGGACAGAACCTGACCTCGAACGGAGGCGATCACGGGATCCGCCCTCCGCTCACGACGTGGCCTCCGCCATCGGCGCGCCGTTTGCGTGGCAGATGGCGACCGCGAGGGCATCGGCCGCGTGGTCCGGCTCCGGCGGCTCGGGCAGCGACAGCAGCGCGCCCACCATCCGCTGTATCTGCTGCTTCTCCGCCCTGCCGGCGCCGCAGACCGCCTGCTTCACGGCCTGCGGCGTGTACGAGAAGCAGGGCACGCCGTGCATGCCGGCCGACAGGAGCACCACGCCGCGCGCCTGGCCCACCGCGAAGGCGGTGTGGGCGTTGCGGCCGAAATAGAGCTCCTCGACCGCCACGGCCTCGGGGCTGTGCTCGCGGATCAGGTCGCAGACCTTCGAATGAATGGCGGCCAGCCGCCGCTCCAGCGGAGTACCCGGCCGCGTCTCGATCACGCCGCCGTCGAGCGCGGCGAGCGTGCGCCCGCGCGAGAGAACCACCCCAAAGCCGGTGTGGGCGGTTCCGGGATCGATGCCGAGTACGACCACCAATAGGTGGGATTCTGCGGCCGGGCGCGGACGCCTCCCCACTCAGAGGTCGAGCAGCCCGCGCAGGACGTACGGCGCCGCGTCCACGGGCGGAAGCGTCCGGACCTCGGACGCGACCCGCGCGGCCGCCCCGCGGTAGGAGGAGTCGTCGAGCACCACCTCGACCGCTTCGGCGAGCTCCGCGATGCCCGCCGGGCCGCGCTCGAGCGGGATCCCGGCGCCGAGCTCGGCGACGCGCCGCGCATTGTGCGGCTGGTCGGCGAACAGGGGCAGCACGACCATCGGGACACCGCTCGCCAGGGCCATGCGCACGGTGCCGAAGCCACCGTGGCAGACCATCGCCGCCGCGTGCGGCATCACCCGGCGCTGCGGCACCCACCGCTCCGCGCGAACGTTCCCAGGCAGGGGCCCCACCTCTGCCGGGTCGCGATCGCGCCCGACCGTCACGAGCACGCGCGCCGGCAGGTCGGCGAGGGCATCGATCGCCGCCCGGTAGAGGTCCGGGAAGAGGTCCATGGTGGGAGCGACGGAGCCGAAGGTGAGGTAGACGAGCGGCCGCTCGTCGCCCGGCCACCAGACCGCCAGTCCGTTCGAAACGCCCGGGTTCAGCTCACGGAAGCGCCGCGCTCCCGCCGGGCCCGGAGCCGCGGGATCCTCCATTCCCCGCGGCGTGAGCGTGAAGAACGGCGCGCCGCGAAGACGCTCGCCGGCCGGATCCGGATGGAGACCGAGCTCGGCACGGAGGTCGGCGAGCACTCCGGTCACGATCTCCGAGATGAAGTCTTCGCTGCTGCCGAGTCCGATGCCGACCCGCGCATGCGGGATCCCCCGGCGTTCCGCGGCCAGATATCCCGCGAACTCACACGTCTCCCTCAGCACCACGTGCGGCCACCACTCGGAGCAGGCATCCAGCACGCCGGGCAGGGCGACCCGCGCGTCGAGGCGCGTGAAGACCTCGCCGAGCACCATCGCGTTCTTCTGGTCCTCGGTAAGCCCGTCAAGCGAGGAGTAGATGGCCTCCCGCTGCGGCGGAGGATCGTCGAACCCCCAGAACGGGAGCCCCGCGCTCTCGACCATCGAGCGGGCGGCGTGCGGAGCGGCCACGAGCACCTGGTCGCCGGCCCGGCGAAACGCCTGCGCGAACGGAACCAGGGGGCCGAAGTGGCCGGCCCCGCGGCGGGTGGTGAGGAGAACGCGCATCCACGCGAGACGACGCGCGCGGGGCCGGGTTTATTCCGTGTAACTAGACCGCCGCGACGCGCTCGAGGACCTCGGCGTCCACGTCGAAGTTGGCGTGGACCGCCTGCACGTCGTCGTGGTCCTCGAGCGACTCGATCAGCCGCATCAGCGAGCCCACCCGGTCCTCCTCGACCGGCGTGCGCGTGGTGGCGCGCTGGACCAGCTCTGCGGATTCGAGCTCGACCCCGGCCTCCTCGAGCGCCGCGCGCACCCCGGCCAGGTCGCCTGGCTCGGTGACTATCTCCCACACGTCGCCGTCCATCGAAAGATCCTCGGCACCGGCGTCGATGGCGGGAAGCAGATCGTCCTCGGAGTAGCGGCCTCCGTCGACCACGATCTCGCCCTTCTTCTCGAACGTCCAGGCCACGGAGCCCGGCTCGCCGAGGTTGCCGCCCGACCGCGTGAACAGATGCCGGATCTCGGAGCCCGTGCGGTTGCGGTTGTCGGTCAGCGTCTCGACCAGGATGGCCACGCCGCCCGGGCCGTAGCCCTCGTATACGACACCCTCGTAGGCCTCCGCCTCAGAGTCCGCCCCGGTGCCCTTCGCGATGGCGCGCTCGATGTTGTCTTTCGGCATCGAGGCGTCGCGCGCCTTCTGGACGGCGAGCGCCAGCGACGAGTTGCCCTCGGGATCGCCGCCGCCCTCGCGGGCGGCGACGGTGATCGCGCGCGAAAGCTTCGTGAAGAGCTGGCCGCGCTTCGCGTCCACCGCCTTCTTCTTGTGCTTGATCGAGGCCCACTTGGAATGACCGGCCATGGCCGGGAAAGTCTATTCGCGCGTTGCTAGACGAGAAACCGGCCGTCGCGCTGGAGCTCGACCCCGTCGACGGTGATCGAGCCGCCCTGGCGCAGGTCGCAGACCATGTCCCAATGGACCGCCGAGCTGTTCGTGCCGCCCGTCTCCGGATAGCTCATCCCGATCGCCATGTGCACGGTCCCGCCGATCTTCTCGTCGAGCAGGATCTCCTTGGTGCCGGTGGCGATGCCGTAGTTCGTGCCGATGCCGAGCTCACCGAGTCGCCGAGCGCCGGGATCGGTGTCGAGCATTTCGTTCAGGAACTCCTCGCCCTGCTCGGCGCTCGCGTCGACCACCTTGCCGTCCTCGAAGCGCAGCCTGACGCCCGAGACCGTCCGGCCGCCGTAGCTCGCGGGGAAGGAGAAGGCGACCTCGCCGGTTACGGAGTCCTCGACCGGCCCCGTGAAGAACTCGCCGTCGGGCATGTTGTGCTCGCCCACGCACGGGATCCAGGTGCGCCCGGAGACCCCGAGCGTGATGTCCGTGCCGTCCGCGCGGACGCGGACCTCCTCCTTGCCCTGGATCCACTCGGCCAGCCGGAGCACCTGATCCGACTGGCGCTCCCACGCGGTCACCGGGTCGCCGTCGGTGGCCAGACAGGCCGCATAGTAGAAGTCCTCGTAGTCGCGTAGCGACATCCCCGCCTCGCTCGCGTACGCGTGTGTAGGGAAGAGCGTGAGCGCCCAGCGGTATTCACCGGCGGCCGAGCGCTTCATGGAGGTCTCCATCAGCTCCTTGCGGGCCCTTTGCGCACGGGCCTGCTTCTTGGGGTCGGCCTGGGACAGCTCGCGGGCGTTGACGTCGCCCATGATCGCGATGCGCACGTCGGCGTTCTCGGCGGTCCAGGTGGTGGTGGGCGGGATCCAGTCGAGCTGGTCGTCGCTCGCCAGGTCGTAGAAGGCCGCCTGGGCCCCGGTGGTGGTGAGCTGCATGATCGGCAGTCCGCCGGCCCGCAGCACCTCCTCGTAGACCGCCTGAACGAGTCCCTCCGCAGCGGTGGTCGACTGGATCACGCACACGTCGCCTTTCCGGACCCGCGTCGAATAGCGGACCAGGATCTGAGCGAGCGCCTCCGCCCGCTGATCCTTCACGTGGGCACCCCGGCTCGGTCGAGCAGCCAACGGTGCAGGGAGCGATCGTCGGTCAGCTCCGGGTGGAACGCCACGGCCAGAATATTGCCCTGCCGCACGGCGACCGGGTGGCCGTCGACCTCGGCGAGCACCTCCACCTCGTCACCGTGCTCCTCGACCCAGGGGGCCCGGATGAAGACAGCGCGGAGCGGAGCGCCGTCGATGTCGAGGTCGGCTTCGAACGAGTTGCGCTGGCGGCCGAACGCGTTGCGGCGGACGCTCACGTCGAGCAGGCCGAGGTGGTCGCGGTCAAGCATGATGAGGCCCGCGCAGGTGCCGAGCACCGGCCGGCCGCTGCGCACCAGCCGGCGGAGCGGCTCGGCAAGCTCGTCCCGCTCGATGCCCAGCGTCATCGTGGTCGACTCCCCGCCCGGGATCACGAGCGCGTCGAGCCCCTCGAGATCCTCCGCCGTCCTCACCGTGCGCGGCTCGGCGCCCACGTCGCGGAGCGCCCGAGCATGCGCCTCGAAGTCGCCCTGGATGGCGAGGACGCCGACTACGGGGGCCACGACCCGGCTACCAGCCGCGATTCTGCAGCAGACCGCCGTCCGCCTGCAGCGTTCCGATCTCGATCCCCGGCATCGCCTCGCCAAGCTCCCGCGAGGCGGCCGCGACTCGCTCGGGATCCTCGTAGTGGGTGGTGGCCTCGACGATCGCCCGGGCGCGGCGCTCCGGGTCCGAAGACTTGAAGATCCCCGACCCCACGAAGTTACCCTCGGCTCCGAGCTGCATCATCAGTGCCGCGTCGGCCGGGGTTGCGATGCCGCCCGCGCAGAAGAGAACGACGGGCAGCCGACCCCTCTCGGCGACGTCCCGCACCAGCTCGAGGGGCGCCTGGAGCTCCTTGGCGGCGGTGGGCAGCTCCATCTCGGCAAGCGACTGCAGGCGCCGGATCTCGCCGGTTATCAGCCTGATGTGGCGCACGGCCTCGACGACGTTGCCGGTGCCCGCCTCGCCTTTCGAGCGGATCATCGCCGCGCCCTCGGCAATCCGCCGCAGCGCCTCGCCGAGGTTGGTGGCGCCGCATACGAACGGGGTCGTGAATTGCCACTTGTCGATGTGGTGTGACTCGTCGGCCGGCGTCAGCACCTCGGACTCGTCGATGTAGTCGACGTCGAGGGCGTCCAGCACCTGGGCCTCGACGAAGTGGCCGATGCGGGCCTTCGCCATCACCGGGATCGTGACGGCCTCCTGGATCTCGGCGATCTTCGTCGGGTCGGCCATGCGCGCCACGCCGCCGGCCGCGCGTATATCGGCCGGGACGCGCTCGAGCGCCATCACGGCGACGGCCCCTGCCTCCTGCGCGATCGTCGCCTGTTCGGCCGTGACGACGTCCATGATCACGCCGCCCTTGAGCATCTCGGCCAGGCCGGCCTTGACTCTGAAGGTCCCGGTCTCCATCGGCCACCCAGGATAGCCCGCCTGCCCGGTCGGCCCGGACGGCGAGGTAGGTTCAGTCGCTGCGGCGAAACGGATCCAGGCGCATCAGCCGGAGTGGAGAAGCCGCCGCGCCCGGCCCCCCGCCGCCGGGCGCGACGACGCTCCTCCCTCCTCGCAGCGCACGCACGCCTCTCCTGTGCGGCGCGGGAGTATCACCAGCTCGTCGGCTTGCCCGGCGTGAAGAGCCAGGCGCTGAAGAACTGGTCAAGCTGCTGCCCGCTTACACGCTCCGCGAGCGCGATGAAGTCGGCGGTAGTGACGTTGCCGTTCCGGTTCTCCGCGTACCAGGTGCGCAGGATCAAGAAGAAGATCTCGTCGCCCACCTTCTGGCGGAGCGCCTGCAGCGTCATCGCGCCACGGTCGTAAACGGGCGTCGAGAAGAGGACGTCTGGCCCAGGCAAAGCGGCCGGCGCGGGGAACCAGAGATCTTGCCCGGCTTCCGAGTCCTCGGGCGTTGCGTAGAGCTTGTCGAATGTCTGCTGAGCGGTGTCGCCCGCATGGCGCTCCGCCCAGATCCACTCGGACCAGGTCGCGAACCCCTCGTTCAACCACATATCGGGCCAAACGGCGAGTGTCACCGAGTCGCCGAACCATTGGTGCGCGATCTCGTGAACGACCGTCGAGGTGCTGGGCACGACCCAGTAGTTGGGCTTCGTCTGCGACTCGAGCGAGTAGAAGACGTTCGGCGCCCAGTCGACGATCCCTCCGACGCTGTCGAATGGGTACGGCCCGTACAGACCGCTCAGGAAGGAGACGGCTTCGGGCTCGACCGCGAGGCGGCTCCAGGCGAGGTCCGGCTCGGGGTTCTTCTGGCCGAAGCGCCGCGTCTGAGGGTCGACGGCGTCGTACTGCGGCACCCCGCTCGAAAGCTGCCCAAACCGGGTCTCGAACACTCCGTTGGTCACGGTCGCCAGGTACGACGCCATCGGCACGGACTCACGCCAGTGCCAGGTGAAGGTGTCGCCGTTGTCCTTCTTCGAGACGAGTACGCCATTTCCCATCGCGGTCCGGTCCTTCGGCAGCGTGATCAAGAAGTC
Organism: Thermoleophilaceae bacterium; assembly: GCA_036519295.1. Lineage (GTDB taxonomy): Bacteria > Actinomycetota > Thermoleophilia > Solirubrobacterales > Thermoleophilaceae > JACVRW01. Next base: position 2,248 of record DATDLN010000168.1, on the reverse strand, counting down.
GTAGGTCGCCTTGTCCTTCAGGGTGTCGTTGACCGGGTACCAGGTCGGCGACCCCTGTGGCTCGTTCACCACGAATGCGCCGTCGTCGGTCGGGATCCAGCCGTCCTTCGACTTGTCGGGGTCGAGGACGTAGTTGGGGTGGCCCTCGTAGTCCACGACGACCGTGAAGCCGCGGGCTTCGCGTAGACCCGCCGAGGGCGTGATGACGAGCTCTTGGCCGTCACGCCTGAACGAGGCGACATCGCCGTTCACGCTCACCCTGCTGACGTGGAGTCCCCGCAGGTCGAGATCGAAGCGCGACAGGTTCTGCGTCGCCCTTGCGGCGATCGTGGCCCGCGCGTCCAGCGAGTTGTTGTGCGGGTCGTAGTTCAGGTCGACCGAGTAATGGCGAACGTCGTAGCCACCGTTGCCGGCCAGCGGGAAGAACGGGTCACCCGCGCCGGGCGATCCGGCCACGTAGTCGGTTGCCGAGGCGGGGACGGCTCCCATCAGAAGCACGCAGGGCAGGACGAGGAACGACAGGAACGAACGGCGGAGCACGAGCGACCTCCTTGTCATGAGCGTCCGCGGGGGGTTCTACCCCATCGGGGCGCGGTCGAACCTACGGGCCCGTCCATCCCAGTGCGTAGCACGGCGTGGCGCCGCAGGTGTTGACGAACTTCCCGTCGAGGTTGAGAAAGGTTGTGAACTGCCCGACCGCCGGTATCGCGAAGGCCGTCTTGTCGTGTGGATCGACGCCCACCTCGGGAGGTACGTTCGCGACCGGCGCCGGCGGCGTCCCCAGGCAGGCGGCGCCCGTGCATCCCGCGGGACGTAGCGGCCCGATGTCGAAGACCACCAGCGCGTTGCCGCCCTACGGATAGCTCGGCACCGGCTTGATCCCGTAGAACGGTTGCTTGTCGCGGCTGCGCCCGGGGTCGAGCGCCGGTGTGCGCAGCCGCGCGCCGATCAGGCGGGCCTCGGTCTCGGTGGCCACGTTCGACACCTGATGGTCGCCGAACGCCTCGTGCAGCAGCACGGTGTGCTTCGGGGTGCCCGGGAGCGGATCGCGGGTCAGGTGCCAGGCGTAGGCGTTCGCCTCGCCGCGGTCCCACACGAGCTGGACCATCGAGTTGATGAGCGCCTGCTCGACCGGGTCCGGATACGTCGGGAACAGGAGCTGGGCGAAGCGGCTGAACTGCGAGCTGCGCGACAGCAGCAGGCTGAAGCGGAAACCGGGCACATCAGCGCGGCGCGCTCGAAGTCCGGCGCCACCGCGGTCAGCGCGCCCCCGATGATGCCGCCGAGGCTCCCGCCCGTGTAGTAGAGCCTCTGCGTGTCGATCTTTCCGGCGAACTCCGGATTGGACGACAGCCCTTGAGGGTGGACCATGAGCCGCCCGAGGAACAGGAAGTTGAGGATGCCCTGCTGGAGGCGGTCCGCGAGCGTGGGAAGGCGCGAGAGGTCCGTGGAGATGGCGGCGGCGCTCGAGATGTCCTCGGCGGACATTCCCGAGAAGTCCGTGCCGCAGATCACCGCGTTGGCCACGCTGGCGAGCGGCGCGATGGTGTCGACGGCCGACGCGTCCTGGAACAGGCCGTGGCCGAACATGAGCGGGCGGGCGGGGTTGGACGGAGAAGCGGACGAGGGGACGATGCATACGAAGCGCGCCTGCTGCACGTTGCCCGGCGTGCGAACCGGGAGGCCCCGCCGGTCGAGCCGGAAGCGAGAGCCCGGAGGGCAGCCCGCCTGGTCGAGGAAGCACGGGACGGCCACGCGCCCGGCGACGCGGCGTGCGCCGGCCACGTCGCGGACCTCGTCGATGCTGAAGGAAGGGGCCGAGCCCTCGACCTTCAGGTCGCGCAGGTTGCGGTCGCCGAGCCCCGCGAACGCCCGGTCGCGCATGGAGAGCAGGCGCTGCGTGAGGTTCTGCCGGCTCGCGATGGTGAAGTCCCACGCGAGGTAGAGATCGCGGCGGGCGATGCCGGCGCGCCGTAGGCGGCGGAAGACGTCCTCCATGTGCGCCGCGCGCGGGCCTCTAGCCCTGCCGTCGCGGAAGCGGCGGTAGGCGCGGCGCGGCCGGGTGGTGCTTCCGTCGCTGCGGCGCAGGTTGCGCAGCGCCACGATCTAGCGGTGGCCCTCGCGCCAGCCCACGCCCGGGCTGATGTTGAGCGTCCGCTCAGCCGGGTTCTCGGGCAGGGAGTTCAGCTCGGACCAGATCAGCTGGCGCCTCAGGGTCTTGGCGTCGATCACGACGATCGGCTGGCGG
>DATDLN010000167.1:0-9953 GCA_036519295.1 Thermoleophilaceae bacterium | reverse complement strand
GGTGGGAGTGTTCGCCGTGGCGAGCCCCGAGCGGCTCGCGGGTGACGACTAGCGCGGGAGCGGAATGACACAGCAACCGGACCTCGGTGCCGTCGCACGGACCATCATCGAGATCTTCTCGCGCAGGTCACAGGCGCACGGAGCGGGCGAGCGGGCCCGGGCGGACGTCCTAGCGCCCGGGCGGCTTCGCCTCTCTCGCGCCACGGCGTCCGAGGCGTTCGTGCTCGACCCCCGCGACCAGCGCATCCCGGTGAGCTTGGGCTAGCAGCCGCTAAGGCTTCATGTAGTCGTGGACCGCGAACTCCGTGACCGTCGGCTGCGGACCGCTTCCCGGATCCATTCCGGAGACCTTCCGAATCGCCGGGAAGAGCCGCTCGTCCCGGAAGCGGTCATATGCCGCGCGCGTCTCCCAGACGTTCGTGACGGTCCACTTGCCGTCCACCTCGCCCGCCCAGTGGAAGATCAGCCCCTCGGGCGGCTTGTTCGCGACGTCCATCTCGGCGCCGACCGCGTCGTACATGGTTGTGCCGACCCCCTCCGGGAAGTCGGTGGTCCTGATCGCCACTGCCATATGCTCCTCCTTGTTCGCAACATGCGTTGCCTAAGTATGAAACGCACGTTACGCTCGGTCCGTGGGTTGGTTGCTGCTCACCTACAAGCTCCCGGCCGACCGGTCGAGCGCCCGGGTGACAGTTTGGCGCGAAGTGAGGCGCTCGGGGGCGCTGCAGCTGCAGCAGTCGGTCGTCGCGCTCCCCGACACGGATCAGTTCCGAATGCTGCTCGCGCGGCTGCGGGCGGTGGTGGCGGAGGTGGGGGGGACCGCCGTGGGGTTGGGTGCGGAGCCGCTCGAGCCGGACGACGACTTGCGGTTGACGGTGAGCTGGAACGAGGCGCGGGCGGCCGAGTACGGCGAGCTCGCCACCGAGTCCGAGAAGCTGGTGGCCGAGATCGACAAGGAGTTCGCCAAGGAGAAGTTCACGCTCGCGGAGCTCGACGAAGAGGAGGCCGAGCTGGAGAAGCTCAGGTCATGGCACGAGCGGATCCGGGCGCGGGACGTGCTCGGCTGCGACGGCGCCGCCCAAGCGGAGGCGGCGCTCGAACGTGCGGCGGAGGCGGTGTCTCGCTACACAGCGGCGGTCTTCGACCGCACGCACGGGTGAGCCCCGTGCCGGGAGCCGGGCGATGACCTTCGTCCTGACGATGGCAGCGGCCGCGGCCGCCGCCGGGATCGAGATGCTGGAGGCGCTGGCGATCGTGCTGGCCGTCGGAATGACGCGCGGGCTCCGGGACGCCCTGCTCGGCGCGCTCGCCGCCGTGGCCGCGGTGGTCCTCCTGTGTCTCGCTCTCGGCCCCGGTCTGCTGGCCGGCGCCGACCTGCACCTACTGCGCGTGATCGTCGGCGGCCTGCTGCTGCTGTTCGGACTCGAATGGCTGCGCAAGGGGATCCTGCGTATGGCCGGACGCCGGCGGCGGAGCTCGTCGTACGACGAGTTCATCGAGGAGCGCGAGGCGCTTGGCGGACAGGCTGTCGCCGGCTCCGGAGCGGACTGGGCGGCACGGCTCGTCGCCTTCAAGGGCGTCTTCCTCGAGGGTCTCGAGGTGGGGCTGATCGTGCTCGCGCTCGGCGCAACGCCCGGGCACCTGGCGCCGGCCCTGCTCGGCGCGGCCCTGGCGCTGTTCCTCGTCAGCGTGATTGGCCTGGTGCTCCACGAGCCGCTGCGCCGGCTGCCGGAGACGCAGCTGAAGCTCGGCGTGGGGGTGGCGCTGACGGCCTTCGGGACGTTCTTCACGGCCGAGGGCCTCGGCGTCGAATGGCCGCTCGGCGACATCGCGCTGCTGTACCTCGCCGCGCTGTTCGCCGTCACCGCCTGGGTGGCCACCCGCCGCCTCGTGCGCGCCGGGCCGTTCGTGGAGGTCGTTCAATGAGCGCGGTACTGAGATCGTTGCGGCAGCTGATCCTCGGCGAGACGTGGACGATCCCGCTGGGGGTGGGGGCTGCGCTCGCGCTCGCCGTGTTGATTCGCGCGGCGCTCCCCGAGGGCGCCTGGCAGGCCGCCGGCGGCTTCACACTGGCTGCGTTGCTCGTCGCCGCCCTCGCCTGGTCGCTGAGGACACGCCGATGACCGTCTGGCAGCCCGCCCTGATCGCTCTGGGTGCGCTCGCGCTTGCGTACGCGGGGCTGCTGGCGATGCTCATCGCGATGGGACGCAGGGGGGACGCGCGAGCGCTTGCCCGCTTCGTCCCCGACTGCGTCGTTCTCTTCGGCCGGCTCCTCTCGGACGCCCGGATCCCTCGTGGTCACCGGCTCCTGCTGATCGGCATGGTGGGCTACCTCTCCATGCCGTTCGACCTGGTGCCCGACGTCATCCCCGTCGCCGGCCAGCTCGACGACGCAATCATCGTGGGACTCGTGCTTCGCACCGTGCTCGGGGCCGCCCGCGCCGACCTGATCCGCGAGCACTGGCCGGGCTCGGAGACGTCCCTGGCCGCGGTGCTCCGGCTGGCGGGTCGGCCCGCTCACTGAAGCGATATCGCGACCTCCTCCAGGAGATCCATCCCCTCCTGCATGCCGACCTCCATGCCAGAGTCGATGATCGTGTCGCGGATCTCCCTGCTCGGGCACTGCACGAGGAGCCTGAGGGTCGTGCGTCCGTCCGCTTCGGTGAACGTGACGATGTTCACCACGTCCTCTTCGGGCGCTTCCTCTTCCGGGACTCCCTCGTAGACCTCGGTCGTGATGACCCGTTCGTTCGGGACGATCTCGCGGTACTCCCCGTGGAAGGCGACTTCGAAGCCCCCGGTCGCGACCATCACGTAGCGCCACGTGCCGCCGACCCGCAGGTCGATCTCGCAGCTCGTCATCTCGCCGCACTTTCCGCTCCACCAGCGCTTGACCAGCTCGGGCGTGGTGTACGCCCTGTAGACCAGATGCTTGGGCGCATCGAACTCCCGCGTGATGAGGATCTGCTCGTCCGTGGGAAGCGTCACCTTCGCCGTTCCGCTACTTGCCACCGCCATCTCCTTGCTCCTTCTGCTTGAGGTTTGCCAGCACGACGTCCAGCTCGTCGAACCGCTCCGACCACGAGCGCTCGTAGCCCTTGACCCAGTCATGGATGGGCTTGAGCGCGTGGCCGTTTAGCCGGTACAGCCGCTGCCGTCCTTCGTCTCGCACGTCAACCGCTCCCACTTCTCGGAGCACCCGCAGGTGCTTGGACACCTGCGGCTGAGCGAGCCCGAGCGCGCGCACCAGATCGTTCACGGGGCGCTCGCCGCCGGCGAGGACGTCCAGGATCTGCCGCCGCCGCGGCTCTGCCACCGCATTGAACGCATCTGCGGTCGTCGCTGCTCGTGCCATCGTGCTTCGAGATCATATACCCATATAGGAATATATCAAGTGCAGCGGATGACGCTGGTAGCTTGAGCGCGTGAGCGAAACCGCCCTGGTCGTCGTGGACGTGCAGAAGGCGTTCGACGACGCCGACTTCTGGGGTCCGCGCAACAACGCCGCGTGCGAGGAGAACATCCGCCGCCTGATCTCGGCCTGGCGCGATGCCGGTCAGCCGCTCGTCTTCGTTCGCCACGACTCGCGGACGCCCGGCTCGCCGCTCCGCCCCGGCAGTCCCGGGAACGCGTTCAAGGACGTCGTGGCCGGCGAACCCACCCTGCTCGTCTCGAAGAGCGTGCACTCCGCATTCCACGGCGACCCGGACCTGGCGGACTGGCTTCGCGGCGGCGGGATCGAGCGGGTCGTCATCTGCGGCATCCAGACGAACATGTGCTGTGAGACGAGCGCCCGCGTCGGCGCCAACCTCGGGTTCGACGTTGCCTTCGCGCTCGACGCGACGCACACGTTCGACCTCGACGACCCCGACGGCGGGACGATCCGGGCCGACGACCTGGCCCGGGTGACGCGCGCGAACCTCGATCCCGAGTTCTGCCGGGTCGTGACGACGGCCCAGGCGATCGCCGAGCTCGAGCCGGCGGCGAACCTCAGTTCACGCTGACCATGTCGCAGGAAAACGTCGAGAAGACAAGAGACTTCATCGACGCCTACACCGGCGTGACTTCCACGCCGCGGTCGAGAACTTCGACCCCGAGGTCGACTGGGTGCTTCCCGCGCTCGAGAGGTCGGACTCGTGCAAGGGGCCGGACGAGATCATCCGCTTCTGGGAGGGGCTGGACGAGACCTTCGAGGAGCTGAGGCTCGACCTGCAGGAGGCACTGGATGCCGGTGACCGCGTGGCTGTACGGCTTCGCTACTTCGGGCGAGGCAAGAAGAGCGGGGCGGAGCTCGACACGGAGATGTACCACCAGGTCACCACCTTCCGCGACGGAATGATGGTGAGGATCGAGTACTTCACGAGCTGGCCGGAGGCCCTCGAGGCCGCGGGCGTGGGGGAGTAGCGGGAAGCCGCTCGGCCGAACGGCTTCCCGCTGTCGCGTCGTCAGGCGAGTCTCCCGAGCACCTCGTCCAGGCGGCGGCGCGCATCACGCCGGCGGCGCGGTCGACCCTCGCACCAGCAGCTCGGCGGGGAGTACCACTCGCCTCCGGGCCCGCCGGCCCGCCATGCGCGCCTCGAGCAACTCGAAGGCGCTCGCGCCAAGCTGCTCGCCATCGAGGGCGACGGTCGTGAGTGGAGGGTCGAGGACGCGCGCGAAGTCCATGTCGTCGAAGCCGATGACCGACAGCTCGGCGGGAATGCGCAGCCCGCTTTCGCGCGCGGCGAGGTAGAGCCCGGCCGCGACGACGTCGTCGTCGCAGAAGACCGCCGTGGGCCGCTCTGCCAGCAGCGGGCCGGCAGCGTCGCGCGCCGCGTCGATGTCGATCGGGGTCATCGCGCGAGGCTGCTCGTCGGGGTCCAGGCCCGCTTCGGCCAGTACCCGCCGGCGAGCCGCGTCGCGCAGATGGAAGGTCGGCGCGTCGAAGGCGGCGGCGAGATGACCGATGCGGCGATGGCCCAGCTCGAGCAGGTGGCGGAAGGCTGCGGCCGCGCCGCCCTCGGCGTCGAAGCGGACCGACGGGCAGCGCGGCGCCTCCGTCTCCATGAGCACAACGTGCTCGCCGGGCCCGAGCGCCTCCGGCCGGCTGACCTCGAACAGCAGATAGCCGTCCACCGGGCCCGCGCGAAGGGCCTCGAAGGACTGCTCCTCCCAGCGACGATCGTTGGCCGTGTCGACCAGAGCGACCGTGTAGCCCGCGGCCTGGGCCGCCCTCTGAGCGCCGCGCAGGACGCGGCTGAAGAAGGGATTCGTGATGTCGGGGACGAGCAGCGCGACCGCGCGCGAGGCGCCGAGCCGCAGGGCCTGGGCGGCGACGTTGGGGCGATAGCCGAGCTTGCGCGCCGAGCGGCGAACTCGCTCCTGGGTGGCCTCCGAGACGCGTCCGCGGGCCTTGCCTGAGAGGACGAGTGAGACCGTCGACTGCGACACGCCGGCATGGCGCGCCACGTCGACGCTCGTCACGCGGTTGCGGGCGGACTGCTCGATGGAGTGCAATCCAACCACGCCCGCCGCCGCGGGGTTGACAGTCCAGGTGCGTCATACGTAGTATGCTAATTCGTATGACTGGGATCGGAACATTCGCCGCTCTGCTCGCCGCCGGGGTCGTCGCCGCGGGAGGCCTGCTCGGGTCGGACTCGCATGGATCGTCCGGGTCGGCGACCCGGACGGCATTGGTGATCGACGCAGCAGCCGCTCGCGACGGTCGCGGCCTCGTCGATTCCCGCCTGCGCGATCTCGACGCCGCGATCCGCCTCCCGCGTACGTCTGCCGAGGCGCGCACGAACGTGCGGTACTTCGCCGCGCAGGGCTATCGCGTGGTGGTGGCCGGCTCGCGCGCGAGCGGCGCCACCAACGCTATGGGCGTCGACGCCGTGCAGGTCTCCGATCTGGCGGGCGCGCTGGCGGCCGTCGGGCACTAGCCCGCCTCGCGTTCGAACCAGGCCACCAGCGCCTGCAGATCTGTGCCCGCGACGCTGCGGTCCCAGCCGCGCTCGAAGGCCGTGAAGCGCTCGCTCGCCGCCAGCACACCGTTCACCGCCACCGTGTAGATCCCGTCCGGGTCGACCCCGTCGAGGCCGCTCGTGTACAGCTTCACCCCCTGACGCTGCTCCATCACGGCCAGCACGTCGCTGCCCCGCATCCTCATGCGAAGCACCGGATGCTCGTAGGCGTGCACGAGGAACAGCTCGGCGTAGGTGACGGTCCGGCCTCGAGTCCCGGCCGTCGGGTGTTGCCGGGGTTGACGAATGCCACGTCGGGGCTCGCGAGGGCGCGCTGGGCGTCCGCCGCCAGCTGACCCAGCCCATCCGAGTCGGGCTCGTGCTCGATGTTCCCGACGACCCGGTCACCCAGCGGCGCCACGCGCTCGGCGTAGCCCTCGACGAGGCGTGCCAGCGCGGGGTCGGGGGCGATGCCGGCGTGCGTGGTCGGCGCCAGTAGGGCCGACTTCGCCACGACGTCGCCGGTGGTCCGGTCGACGGTGATCCTGATTTGGTCGTAGTGCGTGCCGTACGCCTCGGCCTCGACCATGAGCTTGCCGTCCACCGTGAGGTTCAGCCGCGAGTGGGTGTGCCCGGCGACGACCACGTCGACCGCGTCGTCCATCTCGGCCGCCTCGTCGACGATCTCGCCGGCGGCCGCGAGCCCCTTTTGGAACGCCCCGGAATGCGCCAGCACCACGATCGCCTCGATTCCACGCAGGCGCAGCTCCGGCACCCAGCGGTTGACCGCGTCCGAGATGTCGGTGAAGCGGTAGTCGCGGCGGTGCTCGGGCAGCAGCCACTTCGGCGTTTCCTCGGTGGTGACGCCGATGAAGCCGACCCGCACCCCCGCGCGCTCGACGACCTCGTACGGCGGCAGGACCAGCTCGCCGCTGTCCCGCTCGACGGTGTTCGCCGCGATGTAGGGGTAGCGCCCGCCCTCCCAGCCCGGATCGGACGTGTAGGCGCGCGGCCCGTCCGAGCGCTGGCCGCCGCGTATCAGCCGCAGCATCTCGGCGCCGCCCTCGTCGAACTCGTGATTGCCGACGGTGCCCACGTCGAAACGCATCATGTTGGTGGCCCGGATGGTCGGCTCGTCGTGGAAGTAGCTTGAGATGACCGGGGAGGCGCCGACCATGTCGCCGGCGTGCACGGTGATCGTGCGTTCGGGATGAGAGCGCGCCGCGCGCGCCAGGTGCGCGCCCAGCCAGGCGGCGCCACCCGGGTCCTGCTGGGGCGGCTCGAGGTTCCCGTGGAAGTCGTTCACTCCGAGGAGTTGAAGCTCGACGGTGCCGGCGGGCGGCGGAGGCGGGGGCTGGTCGGCGCCGGCACGGAGGCCGAGGAGCGCGACCAGGACGGCGCCGGCGAACGCGGCCGCGCCCGGAAGTAGGTGGCGGCGGTCGGACAGTCGCAGCACGGCGGCTCCAAGGGCGCAAGTCGGTTTCGGCTTCGTCCAGGAGCGTCCCGCGGGGACCTACTCCTTATCCGGGACGCTACGGCGCGACGGCCCGCGATTTGTCACCGCGTCATGACGGAGGCGTGAAGCGCCTGTGAAGGGAGTACGCTCACTCCATGAGGGTCATCGACTGCGATTGCGGGGCCACGCTTCAGGCTGCGAACGACGACGACCTCTTGAAGGCCGCGCGCGAGCACGTCGACCAGAAGCACCCCGACATGCAGCTCACGGACGAGCAGGTCCAGAGCCTCGTGGCCGAGAGGGCCTACGAGGCCTCCGACGCCTAGAGCCGCCCCGAGCCGTCAACCGCCGCGCTCGAGCGCCCCGCCGAGCCGGCTCCAGAGCATCACGCCGCCGTCCACGACGTGGATCACCTCGCGGGCGCCGTGGGCGGCCAGCAGGCTGGCGGCGGTGGCGCTTCGCTGCCCGGACGCGCAGATGACGGCGGTGGGGCGCTCCGGGTCGAGCCCCTCGGGGACGTCCCTGATGTCGTGATACGGCAGGTGCATCGAGCCCGGGATGTGCCCGTCGCGCCACTCCGATAGCTCCCGGACGTCGAGGATCTGCACCCCGTTGCGGCGCTCCGCGAGCTGCTCCACCGTCCAGCGGGCGAGGCTCCCGACCTCGCGGCGCTCGGCGCGCCAGCTCGTCATGCCGCCGGCTAGGAAGCCGCCGAGTCTGCGGATGCCGACCGCCGTGGCCAGCCGCCCCGCGACGCGCGCGTCGTTGTCGTCACGACCGACGAGCACGATCTCCTGCTCACGGTCCGCCACCCACGCGAGCCTCGTCCCGAACCCCTGATGCAGCATCGTGATGCAGGCGGCACCCGGGATGTGGGCCTCGTCGAACTGCAGGTCGGTGCGAACGTCCACGACCAGGTCCCCTTCCGCCCGAAGCAGCTCGACCTGCCTCGGGGTGAGCGGCAGCAGCTCGACACCCGAGGAGAGCAGCGGACCCCTGTTGAGGTCGACGATCGCCTGGAAGTTCGGCGGCTGGGGCCCGAGGCTCGCGAGGGTCCGCTCGACGAACCCGTCCTCGTCGAGGCCGCCCAGCAGCGGGTTGTGCCGCCGCTCGAAGCCGATCGTGGAGGAGATCTTCATGTCCATTCCCGGCCCGCCGCAGAGCGAGCCGCCCAGATGGCCGGGCCAAACCTCGGTCTCGGGCGGCAGCGAGAGCAGCCGCTCGTGGAGGCTGCGGAAGACGCCGCGGGCGCCCTCCTCCCTCTCGATGGCGAGGTCCGGGCGCGCGACGTCGCCCACGAACAGGCTGTCGCCCGTCAGCACCGCCCAGGGCTCCTCGCCGCGCGACGAGTCGACCAGCGCGAACGCCGTGTGCTCGGGACGGTGACCGGGGGAGTGGAGGGCCCGCACGATCAGCGAGCCGAGCCGCAGCTCGAAGCCGTCCTCGAACGGCTCGTGCTCGTACTCGGCGTCCGCCAGCCGATGGACGTGGATGGTGGCGCCGGTCGCCGCGGCGAGGCGACCGTGACCGGAGACGTGGTCGGCGTGGTTGTGTGTCTCGAGCACGTGATCGATGCTCACGCTGAGATAGCGCGCGAGCTCGAGGTAGTCGTCGATCTCGAACCGTGGGTCGATCACGGCCGCCGTACCGGCGGAGTGGTCGCCGACGAAGTACGAGGCGCAGCCGAGGTCGTCGTGCGTGATCTGGCGGAAGATCACCTGCCACCGATCATCTCACGCCGCTTCGAGCGCGCAAAAACCGACCGCTCCGAGCGCGAAAAACCGGTCGCTCCGAGCGCACGAACCGGTCATTTCAGCCGCGTTTTTCCGTTATGCAAATGGGTACAATTGTCCATAGGTTTGGATTTGGGGTGCCGCAGAGTGCTTACAGGACATGAACTGAGCGATCGGGTGCGTGACGAGTCGGTCTCGACCGTCGAGTGCGACATCCCGGGTGACCAGACGGCGGCGGACTGGCGCAACGACAGGGCTAGACGAGCGCCTGCAGAATCGTGGTGGCGCCGGCTGCGACGAGCACCACGCCGATCGCGCGAAGAAGCGCGCGCTCGCTCAACCGACCGGTAAGCCTGGCCCCCAGCAGCGCGCCGGGGATCGACGCCGCGGAACAGATCGCGAGGACGTCCCAGTCGACGCCCTCGGGGGCGTGCCCGATCACTCCCGCAACGCCCACGCAGACGCCGACCGCGAGATTGGTGCCGACCGCCCGGGTCGGAGTCTCGCCTACGTAGCGCAGCAACGCCGGCATCCGAAGCGAGCCGAGGATCAGCCCGACGAAGCCGCCGATCAACCCGATCGCCGCGCCGGTCACGACCGCGGCCCGGATGTCGAGGCGCTCGCTCCGGGCGGGCTCGGTCGACGCGCCCGTGGGGCGCAGCAGGTCGATCCCGAAGTAGAGGAGCAGAGCGCCGATGGCCAGGAGGAGAGCCTGGTCCGGGATCGCGCCCGACAGCCAGCCGCCGACGACGGCGCCCGCCATCGAGGGCGGCGCCATCCAGGCGAACAGGCGCCAGTTGATCCGGCCGGCGCGGATGTGCG
>DATDLN010000166.1:0-16799 GCA_036519295.1 Thermoleophilaceae bacterium | reverse complement strand
GAGGTCAGCAAGCGGGTTAAGGCCGCCTTGCTGTTTCTGGCCGAGGGCTCTGCGCCCTCTAACTAGCGCGGCGGGCTTACCCTCCGAGAATGCGGGCCTTCTCGGCCGCGAACTCCTCGTCGGTGAGCACTCCCTGCTCCTTCAGGGCGGCTAGATCCTTCAGCTTCTGGACGCGATCCTCGCCGCCGGCAGCCGGGGCTGCCGGAGCCGGAGGCGGCGGCTCTGCGTACCCCTCCGGAGGGTAGGCGGGCGCCTCCTGCGCACTCCACCGTTCGGCCTGGCGCCGGCTCACGCGGTTTGAGACGGCGGTGGCGGTGCCGGCGACGACGGCGGTGCGTGCCATGCCGCGGAGCAATCCTGGCATTGGGTGGTCCTTTCAGTCAGGCCGTCGCCTCGACGGCGTCAAGAGCATCGATCACGTCCTGCACCGGGATACGCTGGTTGTCGATCACCACGCCCCCGTTGCGGCGTACGGCGGCGGCGAACGGCGCCGCCCAGCGGTTCTCGTACACGATCATCACCGCGGCGCTTCCGGGCTCGAGCGCCTCCGAGGCGGTCGCGACATCCTCCTCGCCGAGCAGGCCGGAGGTGGCGCCCTCGAAGACCTTGAGGTCGCCAATCCGGTCCGCCTCGAGGTCCCTTGCCTCGAATCCCGAGAACTTGCCGTCCTCGTTCTGCATCACGAACAGGACGTCGAGCACGCGGATGATCCCGCGCTCGACCAGGTCCAACATGATCGGGACGGCCTCGCCGGTCATCGGCGCGTCGGCCGGATAGGCGATCACCACGATGTCTATGGGGCCGAGTTCCTCGTGCGCTTCCATTCAATACCTCCGTGGTCGGCGTGCGAGTCGTACTCCGTCGGAGCGCCGCGATTGTAATCGCTCACGGATGGCCCGCATCATCCGTTCAGGGTGAACCGTCGGCCAGGAACATCAGGGTTGCCTTCACCCGTTTCGAGACTTCCCCGGACGTCGCGAGCCCGAGCTTGTTGAAGATCGAGTTGATGTGCTTCTCGACCGCCCGCTTGGTGAGCACGAGTGATTCGGCGATCGCCGCGTTGCTCTTGCCTTCGGCCATCTCGGCGAGTACGGCGCGCTCCCGCGGAGTGAGCTCGCCGAGCGGCGAGCGGTCTGCCCGGTCCTTCGCCTCCACGAGCAGCTCCACGACCTTCGGGTCGATCACCGATCCGCCGCGCGCGACGGCGTCGATCGCGGATACCAGCTGGCCGCGGTCGTGGATCCGCTCCTTCAACAGGTAGCCACGGCCATCCGAGCCGTGCTCGAGCAGCGCCAGGACGTACGGGGGCTCGGCGTACTGGCTCAGAACAACCACCCCCGTCGAGGGGCGGCTCTCCCGCAGCTGGTCCGCGAGGCGGATGCCCTCGTCGGTGTTCGAAGGAGGCATTCGGATGTCGGTCAGTACCACGTCCGGCTTATCCCGCTCCAGCGCGTCGAGCACCGCTCCGACGTCGCCGTAGGCGCCGACCACGTCCACGCTCGGCGACGCCGCAAGGAGCTGCTCCAGCCCCTCGCGCACGATCAGGCTGTCCTCGGCAACCACCACGCGGATCGCCACGAGGTGACCATAACCAGTTGCCCCCGTGCGGTGGTCGCGCCACACTGACGCCATGGCCCCGGATCTCTACAGGGAAGCCGCGCCTCGCTCGGCCCCTCCGCGCCCCTCGGGGCTCGCCGCGATCGGCGCGGTGGTCCTGCGCCCAGCGGCCGGGGCGGTGCGGCTCGGGGGGCGGGCGGCCGTGCATGCGGTCGACGCCGTGACGCTCGCGGGCGCCGACCTCGTGCTGAACTCCAGGGCTGCAGGGGAGGTCGTCGACCGCCTGGCCGACAGCCCGCTCTTCGAGCGAGCGGTGAGTCGAGCCCTGGCTGGGCCGCTCGTCGAGGCGATCAGCAGAGACGTGGTCCGGTACGCGGTGCTCGACCGCGTTGCGGAGACGATTCTGGAAGGCGACGCGCTCGAATCCGTGCTCGAGCGGGTGGACGCCGCCGAAGTGCCGCGGCGCGTGGTCGATCGGATGCTTGCCGACGGCATCGTCGAGCAGACCACCGCGCGCGTCCTCGAGGGGCCCGAGCTCGAACGGGCAATCGAGACGGCCCTCGACAGCGCGGCGGCTGAGCGACTCGTCGGACGGGTGATCGAGAGCCGCCTGCTCGACGAGGCGGTGCGCCGGCTGCTGGAGAGCGAGGAGCTCTGGCTCCTGGTCGAGGAGATCGCGCGCAGCCCCGCCGTGACCGAGGCGATCACCCGACAGAGCATGGGATTCGCGGACCAGGTGGCGGGCGGCGTGCGCGCGGGCTCCAGGCGCGCGGACCTCTGGCTGGAGCGAGCGGCGCGTCGTGCACTCCGCCGCGGCGCGGCCGAGGACGCTCCTGACGAGCCCGCGGCCCCTCGGATCACCCCGCCGTGAGCTCCATGGCCGATCGTCCGCCGGCCGCCGCCCGCGCTGCGGGGCACGCTCAGGTCGTAGCCACGCGGGTCCACGGGGAGCCGGCGCAGCCTCGGCTCGAGTACCAGGGTCTGGTGACCCGTGGCATCGCGTTCGTCATCGACGCCGCCGTGGTCAACCTCGTCGCGGTCGTCGTGGCGGCCGCCACCGCTCTCATCGCGTCGGCGCTCTCACTGCCCGACAGCCTGGACACGGCGCTCGTCGGCTTAGGAGCCTGGCTGTTCCTGCTTTGGAGTGCCGGCTACTTCGTGGTGTTCTGGTCCTCCACCGGCCAAACGCCCGGCAACCGCATCATGCAGATCCAGGTCGTACGCGCGAAGGACGGCGCCACGCTGCGGCCGTGGCGGGCACTGCTGCGACTCTTCGGCCTGACGCTGGCCGCTCTGCCGCTGTTCCTCGGCTTCGTCCCGATCCTCCTGAACGAACGTCGGCGCGGCCTGCAGGACGTGATCGGCGGCAGCGTGGTGGTGGGGGTTACGGAGGAACGCCCCACTGGTGGATCGGGAGCAGCCGCTGGCCGGTCGTCGGCTTGACCGCTTCCAGGTCGCGCCGCATCGGTGCGAGAGCACGCAGATTCGCCTGGACCGGAGCGCGTTTGGCGCGATACGCTCCGCCCAGGACGCCGTAGGTCGGACTCGACCACGCACAAGGAGCGGTTGCGATGCAAGGTGCCCGCAGACGACTGATGCTCGCGCTGGCCGCGGCGGCGTGTGCGCTGGTGGGCTCGGGTGTGACCGCCGGCGAAGCGTCCGCCTACCAGTCGTTCTTCACGCCGGTGTTCGGCAAGCCGGTGGCCGATCCCTGCGCCGTTCAGGGGATTCAGTCTTCGGGGGGCTTGGTCGCGCGCCGCCAGCCGGCGCTTCAGGCGAACGACATCCCGCGCGCGATCGCTCTGCTGTGCAGCCCCGTCTATCCGATGCCGTTCGGCACGCTCCTGGCCGACGACGCCATCTGGCGGCTCATCCTGGGCGGCAGCGGCGGCGCCCCGGCCCACATGCTGCAGGGCGGCCAGGAGTCGCTGCGCTGGAGGCCGGCGCTGAGCACCAAGGACTACCCGGCGTTCAAGGGCCCCGGCGGCAACGCCCTGTCCTGGAAGGACGTGACCGCCAGCTCCGACGCCTGGCAGACGGTGCAGACCGTGGGCATTGCGGTCCTCGGTGGCGACTTCCTTTTGGGAGGCGGCGCGGCCTGCCTCGGCGCACTTCTCGGCAGCCCCATCGCCGCCGTCCCCTGCGCCATCGCCGTCGGCGTCGCGGTGGTGGCGGGACTCATGATCGCCGCACCGGCCATCGCCAACCTGATCGGCCGCTACCTCCAGCGCAACGATGCGATGAACAACGGCAACTGGTTCGTGTGGAGCAACGGGGCCGGGTTCTTCAACGGCTTCGGGGACGTCGATCAGTCCTGGATCAATCCGTCGCTGTTCTCGGCGGCCGACCAGGCGCGGATGCGGGTCGGCGTGGTGTTCAGCAACGTGCTGCTCAACCAGGGGCCGGATTTCGACCTCCTGAAGCGGGGCAACACAGCTCGGACGAGCCGGGTGGAAGCGGCTCAGACCGACCCGGCGTTCAGGCGCCTTTCGGCGCTCGTGCGAAGGCTGCAGCGCTCGCGCGGTTTGACGAGGACCGGGAAGCGGCGCGACGAGCGCCTGGTTGGCGGCCGCCGCGACGACTATCTCTTCGGCGCACGCGGGGACGATACGCTGTTCGGCCGCCGTGGCGACGACGTACTGCTCCAGGGCGCGCAGGGGAACGACCGGATCTACGGTGGGCCGGGCAACGACAACATCGACGGCTACCGCGGGCCCGACATCGCCGCGGGCGGTCCCGGCAACGACCAGATCATCGACCTCTTCGGCAGCGCCACCATCTACACCGGGCGCGGAAACGACCTCGTCGTGGTCCGCGACGGGCGCCCCGGCGACACCGTCGTCTGCCGCGGCGCCGGGCGCAAGCGCATCCTCGCCGACCCCGGCGACCGCATCGTCGGCAGGGTCTCCGGCAGCGCGCGCGCCGTCGGCGCCCGCGCCTGCCAGGACGGCTCGCGGGTGATCACCACCGGCCCGCTCCCATTGCGCGGGAGGGGGTACTGAGTCTCGCCCCGTAGGGACCGAGGCTCACCAAGCTGTCGCGATCGTGCGCGCGTGCTCCGGACTTGACGCTCTGATAGGAGGGTGTCGTCATCGTCGTCGTTGGCCTGCGCACCGGTCTCGCTCGTTGACCCCGGGCGGGATCTATGTCGAAGGCGGTCTTCGTCGGCGTCGGGGCATCGTCCAATGACCCCACCACCCCAACCGGGGTGGAGCCAGATCCCGTCCGTGCCCTAGCCCGGGGCCCCCGTAGCCCCCGTGCAGACGGGCCCGACACCGGTTATAGCGCTTCGAGCAGCAACTTCTCGCTACGAGCGGCCGTTTCTGACGACCGGAGCGGGAGCGCGCGTTTCACACGTCTGGCCCCGGGCAGCCGCATGGTCCTGTGCCCATTCCGTATGCCTGGAGTCTGCGGCCCTTGGGGGAACATGAGAATCAGAGGCAGGATGCTGGTGCCGGCCGTTGCTGAGATCCTCTGCCAACGGTGCGGCGCACGGACCGAATCGGTCATCGCCAACGGGCGCGCATCCGTGCGCCCCTGCCCCTGCGGCGGCATGCGCCAGGTCGTTCGCGTCGTACACCACCGAGGCCGCGAGGTGCCGGCCAGCCCGGCGCAGTTGGAGCGCAATGTTCGTCATCGCTCAGACGAGGAAGTGTCAGCGCGCAGGCGTCCATCCTGGCGCTGATCGGGGACTGGAGGCTGGACGTGCTCGCCCGCTAGCGGTGTTGCTCTATCAGCCGGCGCGCCATCGATCTGGCCCTCTGCGCCGCCTCGGTGTCGCCTTCGGTGGCGGAGACGATCGAGCCCTTCATGAGGATGTGCCAGGAGCGGGCGAAGGAGTCTGGGTCACGCAGGGCGGCTTCCTCCGCGAGTCCACGCACGACCGTGCGGATGTTCGCGAGGTGCTGGACACTGGCCTTGCCGGCGGGATGCGCGGGGCCCATCTCGAGCAGCACGTTGATGAAGGAGCAGGCCTCGTAGTCGTCGCGGTGGAACCACTCGTCGAACAGCCCAAAGATCGCGAGTAGCTGCTGCTCTGGTGTGGAGGCACGTCGCCTCGCCTCCGCCTCGACCCACGCCACCGTCCAGCGCTGCTCGCGGAGCTTGAGGAAGGCGATCACCAGGTCATCCTTCGAGGGGAAGTGTCGATAGAGGGTTGCCTTGGCCACGCCAGCGCGCTCGATCACTTCGTCTACGCCTACATCCCGTATTCCGCGGCGGGCGAACAGCTCGTAGGCGGTCTCGAGAATGCGCTCGCGCGCCCCTGGCTTCACGTCCGCGATGACTTCGGCAGCGGCGGGCATGGCTCCGAGCCTAGCGTCAACAGACTTGTCTGTATACATGAGGAGAGGAGTTCTGTCGGTTCACGGGTTTAGAAAGTGAGTCGAACGGAGACAAACAGGTCTGTCTAGAAGGCGCGACGGGGGGCACCCCTGCCACTCGGCGTGACGTCCTAAGGATTGTCAGGGGACGGCGTGCGGCCGCCATGGTCGGATCGGTCGCGACTCGGACCTTGCGTCAGGTAAGAGACCGACGGAGGTTCAGATGAGTGCAGTGGCCCTGGCACCGCCCAGGCGACCCCGTATTTCCCATGCCCATCGCTGCGACCGGGTTGCAGCACAGCAAATTGAGCGACGGCTTTTGATCCGCTATCACCGTGAGCGCGACCCGGCGGCACGGGAGGAGCTTGTGGAGCGGTTCCTGCCCCTCGCGCGCGGTCTTGCGCTGCGCTACAGCCATGGGGATGAGCCCTTCGACGACCTACTGCAGGTGGCGAGCGTGGGCTTGATCATGGCGATCGACCGCTTCGACCCCCATCGCGGCACGAAATTCACGAGCTACGCGGCGCCGACCATCCTCGGCGAGCTGAAGCGCCACTTCCGCGACAAGGGCTGGGCGCTCCGCGTGCCGCGCGACCTCCAGGAGCGTACGCTCGCGGCGACCCGCGAGACGGATGCTCTGTCGAAGCAGCTTGGCCGCTCGCCGAAGCCGCGCGAGGTCGCCCAGGCGCTCGGATGCTCTGTCGACGAGGTGCTCGAAGCGCGGGAGGCCGGAGCCAGCCTTGCGGCCGCCTCGCTCGACGCACCAACGGCCCGGGGCGACGACGAGGCGGCCTCGCTTGTGGACATGATGGGTGGCGAGGACTCCGGCTACGAGCTCGTGGAGGACCGCGACGCAGTCGCGAGCAGCTGGCAGGCGCTGCCCGACCCCGAGCGCGAGGTGCTCGAGCTACGCCTCAAGTACGACCTCAGCCAGAGCGAGATCGGCGAGCGGATCAGCTATTCGCAAATGCACGTCTCGCGGCTGCTGCGCCGCGCACTAGGCCGGCTCGAGGCAGCCGTCGCAGCGGCATAAACCCGACGCCGCGTTTACTCGCCCAGCACCCGTATGGCAGGCCTCCCCCGTCCGCGAGCCGCGTAGGGATTGCGGGGTGTGACGGCGGGTACGGGCCTGCCAGTCCTGTCGCAAACCAATGGAGTGAATCGATGGCGGAGCTGACCCCATTGGACGAGAAGCTCGGGGAAGTTCTCGGTCTGGCTGGGGCCGCGCAGACAGCGACGGCCCATGTCGCCGGGATGGACGCCGGCGAACACTTCCGCGATCAACTCGACCGCATGAGGGACCAGGCGGAGGAGACCGAACGCAGAACGGACGCGCTCATCGACTCGCTCCAGGGTCGCAAGACCGCCATCCGTGAGCTCGCGCAGGAGACGAAGACGGAGGCCGAGGAGATGCTCCGGACCTACCTCGCGGACGAGGAGGAGGCGCTGGACGGCTTCGAGTTCCTGACGATGGCGGAGGCCGGTGAGGTCGGTCACTGGGAGATCGTGCAGACGATGAGCAGAACCGTCGGGGAGGACGAGGTCACGCAGCTTGCCGATTGGGCGGTCGAGATCCAGCGCGGGCACTTCGACGGCGTGCGGGAAAGCAGCCTCAAGCTCGCCGAGGACGAGGCGCGCGGCGTCTAGCACCCCCGACGAGCTCGAGATCGGCTTCGATGGCGGAGTGGTCGCTCAAGCCCTGGTCGCGCCAAGCGTGGTGGTAGACGCAGCGGACGGGGCGTAGCTCGGCCGAGGCGAAGAGGTGGTCGAGGCGCCAGCCGCCTGTGTGGCCGGCGCGTTGGCGCCAGGTCCAGCTCGGTTCGCGCCGGGCGTAGCCGTGAAGCGTGCGAAATGCGTCGCGGTAGCCCAGTTCGCGGAGACCCGGCACGACGCCGAGCTCGCCTGCGTCCCACCGCACGCCACGCTCGGGACGAAGGTTTCCGCGCGAGTCCCGCGCGAACGAGAGGACCGTCCCGTCAGGCAGCTCGCGCCGCGGGGTGTTGAGGTCGCCGCACAGCAGACGGGGTCCGGCAGGAGCGGCTGTCAGGCCGGCTCTGATCGATTCGAGCGTTTGGACCTTGACCCAGCCGTTGCTGGCGTTCGGCACATGGACGCAGTGCACTTCGACCGGGGCATCCCGAGTCTCGACGAGAACTCCAACAACGGTTTCAGGCCACGGGGCGAACAGCCGCGAGACGGCCCGCAGCGGCGTGCGGGCTGCGACCAGGACGCCGGTTCGCCTTCGGGAGGGCGGCTCGCGTGCCGGATCTGCGTGGTCGAGGGACGCGATGACATGGCAGAGGCCGACGGCGTCACAGGCCGCGCGCCACAAAGGAGCCGTTCGTGCTGTGACTTCCTGGAGGGCGAGAACGTCCGGCGTCCGCTCCGCCAGCACTGCGGCTTGATCCGCAAGCCGAGTGACTCGGCGCGCGACATTCCACGACAGCAATCGCACGTTCACGGTGGCTCTGGAAGGAACATGGGGAGAGGCGGACGCGGGGCCCGCTCGCCCTAGGTACCCGCGCGAGCAACCGAATACGCGGCGCTACGAGAACGAGGCCAACCTCCGGCCGCGTAGCAAGGTTGCGCTGCGGGTGGCGGCCCTCGGGCTTGCCGTGTTCTCGTGAGACAGATCTGTCTGTTTGCACGTCGTGCTCGCGGGCAAGAGGACACGGTCGGGCGGAAGCGGAGCGGACTCGCGACGTCTCCCCGGACCTGCCTTACGCGAAGCGCTGACGCGGGCGCTGTCGAGCAGCGTCCGTCCCGTACTTCCGACAATCAATTCAAGGACCCGGGAGGTTCTTCAATGGCAACCACAGGTGCCACCGGTGGCGATCTCGCCACCTCGCGGCCGGGCATCGGCCGCGCTGTCCGTCGGCTGACCACGGAGACCAAGCAGGCGTTCAAGACGACGGAGTTTTGGGCGATGGTTGGCCTGGTCGTCGCGATCCTCATCAGCGCCGCTGTGATCAACGGCGGCGACAACGGAACGGATGAGTTCATCGCTCGCCAGGCCTGGCTCTACGTCTCAATTCTGGGCGCGGGCTATTTCATCTCTCGCGGGCTTGCCAAGTCAGGGAGCCACGAGCCGTACACCGGCGACCCGGGCGACCGTGGTGATCGCGGCAACCGGGACGACCGGAACGGAGTCCACTAACGACGTCGCCCCGCCGATAGCCAGCCCGGCCGTGGACCTTTGCTCCGCGGTCGGGCTGCCCCGGGGCGATGCCCTTTTTCTACGGAGGCAAGCATGCCCGACACCCCTCACACCACCAAGAGCGAAGGCGGCAATGGGGCCGCCGAGAAGGCACAGGACAAGGCCAAAGAGGTGGCGTCTCAGTCTCAGGAGAAGGCGCGCGAGGCGGCCGGCCAGGCGCGCGGCCGGGTACGAGACCAGGTCGACCAGCGCTCCACACAGCTGGGCGAGCGGGTCGGCTCCAGTGCGAGCGACGCGCGTTCGGTGGCCGAAGCGCTGCACAATCAAGGCAAGGAGACGCCGGCGCGGTACGTCGAGCAGGCCGCGGACCGGGCGGAGCGGCTTGGCGGCTATCTACGCGATAGCGACGGCGACCGTCTTCTGAACGACGTCGAGGATTTCGCCCGGCGCAACACCTGGGCCGTCGTCCTTGGGGGCCTGGCGCTCGGCGTCGCGGCCGCGCGGCTGCTGAAGGCGTCGAGCGCAGACCGCTACCGCAGCTCGCTCCACGGATCCGATGCTGGGTCCTCATCCCAGGGCCTCGGCGCTGGCGCCGGACGCTTCACGCGCGAATCCCCGTTGACCGGCGGCGATGTGCCGGGCTCCGGCCCGGCCGACGAGCCCGCGGCCGCGGGGACTTCGCCGGGGTTTCGGGAGTAGGCATGACAGCGCCAGAGAACAACGAGTTGCGCGATCGCCCGACCGGCGATTTGCTCAAGGAGCTCTCGAATCAGACGACGATGCTGGTACGCCAGGAGATCGAGCTGGCAAAGGCCGAGCTCGGCGAGAAGGGCAAGACGGCGGGCCTTGGCGCCGGCCTGTTCGGCGGTGCCGGCGTGTTCGGTCTCGGCGCTTTCGCGGCGCTCACGACCTGCGCCATCGCCGCCCTCGACGAGGCCGTGTCGCTGTGGCTGGCCGCGCTGATTCCCGCCGTCGTCTACGCGGCGGTGGCGGGGGTGCTCGCGTTGCGGGGGCGCGACAAGGTTCGGGAGGCCGGACCGCCGGTGCCAGAGCAGACAACCGAAAGCGTGAAGGAGGACGTGCAATGGGCCAAGACCCGCGCGAAATCAGGCAGGACATAGAGCAGACCCGCGAGCGCATGGGTGACACCGTGGAAGCTTTGGGCCACAAGACCGACGTGACCGGCCGGGCCAAGGAGGCGATCTCCGACCGCGTCGACTCCGTCAAGGAAAGGGTCTCCGGCGTTGGCTCGACGATCTCAGAGTCCACTCCGGACGGCGGCGACGTGAAGCAGGGTGCCCGCAAGGCCGCGGGCATCGCGCAGGAGAACCCGCTGGGCCTCGCGCTCGGCGCCGTGGCGGTGGGCTTCGTAGGGGGCCTGCTCATCCCCTCCACCCGCGTGGAGGACGAGAAGCTCGGCCCGATGGCCGACCAGCTCAAGGACAGGGCCAAGGAGACCGGCCAGGAGGCCGTCGAGCGCGGCAGGGAGGTCGCCCAGCAGGCGGCACAAAGCGCCAAGGAGACCGCGCAGCAGGCCGGCCAAGAACACGCCGAGGGCCTCAAGGAGAGCGCACAGCAGAAGGCGCAGGAGACCCGCCGGCAAGCCGGCACGACCACCTGACCTCAGAGCGCGCCGGCCGGCCTACAAGCGCCGGCCGGCCGCCCGGCTTGTCGGCTTTGGCCGCCTCCGCGCTGCGCTTCTGGCGCTAGCCGGCCAGAACCGCGGCGGGCACCAACGCGTACTCGAGGAAGAAGAGGACCCAGACGCGCATGTAGAAGCGCGTGAGGGCGTCCTGGTCGCTCAGCTCGGTTCCGAGCGCCCAGCGCCACAGGAACGCGAGCGCCACCAGATGGCCGCCGGAGAGCACCCATGGCTGGGCAGTGGGCAGCGCGAGGGGAGCCAGCACCGCCATGCCGAGGTATCCCGCAGTGAGGGCCGCGAGCCCCATCCATAGGGCACTCCGGGCACCGAGTCGAACGGTGAAGGTTGCGATGTGGAAGCGCCGGTCGCCCTCCGCGTCGGGCATGTCCTTGAGTACGGCGATCGCGAACGAGAACGGCAGCACGAACAACGTCAGGGCGATGATGGGGGGCGGAACGGCGCTCAGTTCCGGGCGACCACCGAGCGAGGCGGCGAAGTGCTCGTATACGCCGACGTTCACAACCACGGCGCGCACGATGGAAATGCTCGCGGCGGCAACTGCGGGGAAGCGCTTGAGGCGCAGCGGCGGCGAAGAGTAGGCCGTGCCGATCGCCATGGCGACACCGACCGCCAAGAGCTCTACCCAGCCCTGCGTCCAGGCGAGGACGACCACGAGCACCCCGCTGACCGCGACGATTCGACGGGCCTCCCGGAGGCTCAGATCGCCGGCAGCGATCGGGAGGTGCGGTTTGTTGATTCGGTCGATGTCGACGTCTTCGATCTGGTTGAGGCCGACGATGTAGACGTTGACCAGCGCGCCGGCGAGCAGCGTGAGCGCGAGGTCGACAAGCCCGTCGCCGAGGGCGACCGCGGGCAGCTCTGCGGCCGCTATCGCATAGATGCCCAGGATGCTCACCGTCGTGCCGACCAGCGTGTGCGGGCGTGAGAAGCGCCACAGCACGGACGCGGCGGCCAGGGGTGGGCGGGCGGCGCGCACGGCGAAACTACGGGCGGCGGCGCCCACGTCAGGTCCTCCGGCGGGCAAGCCGCGCACGCAAATTGAGCGCCACACCGATCGGAACGAATGCCGCGCCGGCGAGCGAGCCGAGAACGACGCGTACGACGAAGCGCGCGCGTCGGCCTACTGTCATGGGTTCGCGAAGGTCCTCGGCCGGCGGCTGTTGGACAGGGGCGGCCCCTCCCGACGAGGGCTTGCGACCCGCGATCGCCAGCCCGTAGGGCGCCCCACCGTCCCGTTGCCACGGAGCATCCACGTAGGCCGTCTCAAGGGCTCGGAACCCGGCCTGCATGAACCAGTCCGTGTACTGGGCCTTCGTCGGGAAGAGCATCCAGGCCTCGGCAAGCCGTCGGGCGAGACGCCCTCCCGGTGGGAGCGGCCCCACCACCAGCGCAATGCCACCCCGCCGCAGCACCCGATAGGCCTCGCCGATCGCGCGCTGGGGGTCGGGCCAGTACTCGATGCTGCCGCACGAGACGTACCGGTCGAACGCCTCCGCTTCGAATGGCAGCCGCTCGGCGTCGCCCAGCACCACCCTGCAGGCGGCCAGGCCCGGCTTCCGGGCGGCACGGCGGAGCTGGTCCGGACTCTGGTCGAGCAGCGTCACCGAGGCCGGTTCGACGTGCTCGACGATGCCCTCACTGGAGAACCCAGTGCCCGCGCCGACGTCGAGTGTGCGCAACCCGCGGTCGTCCAGCCGCGCGAGGTCGAGGGCGGCCGAACGCATCGCCGGCGTCCAGAAGAGCGGGTTGATCCAGCGGTCGTACAGCGGTGACAGCACGCGATAGAACCAGTAGGCCTCCCTTTTGTGCTGGACGAACCTCATCGCTCGATGAACTCCAACCTTCTCGACGCCTGGCTACCCGACGCGACCATTCGTACCCACCACCGGCGAGCTGCCGCCGCCACGCCGGACCGGCTGTGGACCTGTGCACGCGCCGTCAGGCTTGCCGACACCCGGACGCTCGGGCATCTCGTGCGCTGGCGAATCCCGGGCACCGGTGCCGATTCCACTTTCGAACATATATTGCGCAGCTACCCGTTCACGGTCCTCGAGGAGGGAGAGCATTTGCTCGTGTCCGGCTTGTGCGGGCGGATCTGGACACTCGCTCGTGACTATCCGCGCCTGGAGGAGGCGGCCGACTTCCGCGACTGGGAGCAGCCGGGCACGGTGCGCGTGCTGCTCGCGCACTGGGCGCAAACGCTCAGGAATGGGCAAGCAGAGGTCGTGTCGGAGGCGCGAGTGAAAGCGGTGGATCGGATCGCAGCGCGACGCCTGCGGGCGCTCTGGATGGTCGTGGGTCCCTTCGACCACCTGATCGGCGCGGAGGGTCTCACGCTCGCGGTCCGCTGCGCGGAGAGGCGCTGACCACGCGCGCGGGGGCGCCTATCTCCAACCCGGCGAGCGGCGAGTCACCTTCGAACAGCGTGCGGCGACCGCGACGCAGGCGTAGACGCACGATTCCTGCCAGGTACTGCCTGGAACGCATGTTCACGCGCCGAGCTGCCACGTCAGGCACCGGAAGGAGGTGCGGCGCGTTGTCAGAGGGTTCGCCCTCGATCTCGACGGCGTGGCGCGCCGACCGCGCCCGGATCCGCCAGCCGCCAGGCGTGACTGCCGCACGTGCACTCGCAAGGGGCGGCGCGAAGCGCAGAACTCGGCGACCGAGACGCACGACCACTGCGGTTGGCGAGAATACCCGCCCCGCGAGGCCGACGCGCCCGCCGGCGAACGCCACCGTCGCGTCGCCGCCTGGAAAGGCGTCGGCGTGACCCCACCACCAATGCCCTGCAAAGCCCGGGCCCCAGTTCTTCTCGGCATACGCCGTCGCGCCGTCCAAACGCAGGCGTACCCCTCCGAGGGACGCCTCGCCGTCCGCCCTGGCGGCGAGCACCACCGGATGCCAGTACTGCGGGAGGCCGGGCAGGAGGTGGGCTGGGCCGAGCGCGCCGAAGACCCGACCCGGCCACAGAAGCGCGGATCGGAACCGCAGCTCGACCCAGGCGTCCTCGCCGAGACGGATGCTCAGGCCGTCGGCCGATCCGCGCAAGATGCCCGCGGCCCGAGCGCCAAAGGAGCTCGCCTCGGCAGCTGCCGGCGCCACCACCGCGTGGCGCACGAAGCCGCCAGGGTGGGCCGCCAGAGCCACGGCAGCCCAGGAACCACCTGCTTCCCGGCAAATACCGCAGAGCAACACAATCACGGATCCGGTCTTGACGTCGACGACACGCCAGTAATAGCCCTCCATCGCCGTGCCGTGCGCTCGTGCCGGATCGCTGAACGGGGGGTCCGCCCCGGTGCGGCGATACGAGTTCAGCGGCCCACGGAACACCAGCCCCTACCTAGCATGTCGGCGACAGCTGGCCGCAGCGGGTTTCCGGATCTTGGCTCTCGCGCTCGGGTCGACAGACGCTCCGGGCGTATCTGACCTTGCGCGGCGACCGACGTCAGTCGAGGAGGGTGTTTTGTGCGAGGACGAAGACTTCGCAGATCATGTCGGGGTCCTGTTGATTGCCGGACATGAACCCGATCACCTTGCGGCCGGTGGCGTCTTCGACGACGCGCGTGAAGCGCTCTCGCATGACGTCCTGGAAGGCCATTCGCTGGCGGATCACGTCGTCGCCGTGGCCACCCTCGCGCAGGGTCTGCTCGACGCGGGTGAAACCGCCCCGCAGCAGGCATACGACCAGATCGCCGTTTACGTAGGTCTTGGTTCTGTCGGGGCCGCGCCCGTAGTACTCCTTGAGCAGAGCCACGATCCCGTCAGAGATGGCGGTGCGGGTATCCCCGCTCGAATCGGCTAGGGCTTGACTTGCACGGCCGTGAGCAGTGGCGCGCAGCGAGTCCTCCATGGTCGTCATGTACCCCCGCGCTACCCTGTGAATCACCACCGCCCGGCGGGTCCTTTGCTGTCCTCTGCCTTTCGTGCGGTCTTCTGCTGAGGACGGTCGAGAGGCGGTTCGCGATGGCGGACCTCGTAGATGGACCCCCCGTAGGGGACGAGATGCTGGAAGCGGTGACCGACGCACTGGTGGCGCTTCACGAGCGCTACCACGGCCGCAGACCTGCCTCCGCACGTACGCAGATGATGGGCGACGACATGCTTGCCTGCCTATTCGGCGATATGTACACCGACGTCGAGAAGACGATGATCGAGCTCCAGCGCGAAGCGGTGGTGCATGAGACCCGGAGCGAGTTTCAGCAGGCGATGGAACGACGCTTCATCGACGAGGTCGAGCGGATCACTGCGAGGCGGGTTGCGCGGTTCATTTCGACCCACCACGTCGGGCCGGACCTGGAGCTCGAGCTCTTCTTGCTCGAGCCCGCAGCCTAGGGTTGACGCCTGGGTAGACAGGGTGGTATCACTGTCTGCCCGAAGGGCAGTAAGGAGGGGTTCCAGCCATTTGGTTGGGGCAGCACCGGCTGACTTTCGAATCGCATCGTCCCGCGACCGAAAGGCGCCGCCTTGCCTCCCCGAACCTCTCCCGATAACCGTCTCGCTCGCCCGGCGCGAGGCTCGAATAGTGCCAGCCCCGGTCGTCGGGGTGCCGATATCGGCGGCGACCTGAGGCCCGAGGCGATGCCGCTCGGTAGCGCCCCCTTGCGTTCGGACTGGCCCGCCGAGAAGGACCCGGGCGGAGACACCGCAGGCGCGATCAGCACCCGGGTAGTCGGCCTCCTGCGCAATCGCACCGGCAGAGGTCCCACGAAGGCAAAGACCAGCATCTCCTCCGACCTCGTGGTGATCACGCTCGCCGACTGCCTCACCCCGGGCGAGAGACAACTCGCCGCCGCCGGCCACGCAGACCTCGTCGTGCACACACGTGGCGTGCTGCATCAGGGGCTGCGCGCCGCAGCCACCGCGATCGTCGAAGAGCTCACCGAAAGGCAGGTCAGCGCCTACCTCACCGCTCAACACCACGACCCCGACCTCGCCATCCTCATCTTCTACCTCGCACCCGCCCCAATGAGAGCCATGTAGTGGCCCCGCCAACCCCGGCAATCGCGACAGACAGAGCGGCGGGGTGCACGCAGGCGAAGCGCGAGCCGCGGACGACCCCTGGCGACCTCCTCACCGTTGGCACCGAGGGGCGCGCCGCAGCTGCCCCTGCCGGCGGCCACCGGGGTTGCCCACCAGGTCACCAACCTCGCCGCGATGGCTGATCCGGATCACCCCACAGGCGAGTCCGACCCGCTCGAGGGTCGTGACGAAGCGACCCCCGAGGCCGAGCTCGCGACGGCGAAGGCCGCGCCAGGCCTGGGGTAGTGGCCGCGGGACAACGAGCCGTGCCAGGGCTTCCGGCGGCTGCTCGCGGGCCAAAAGGTCCATGGGCGGACCGCGGTGGCGCGAGTGGTCTCGGCAAGCTGAGCGCGGAGATTCGCGGCTTTGGTCGGCGCCGACGTGGGCCGATCGCCGTGGTCGGCTCGCTGGCCAGCGCGGCGGTGCTGCTGTTCGTGCTTGCCGGGCGCCGCCACGAGTTCGCGGCGGCGCTGTCCGCCGCCGCAGCGTGGGTGTTGGCCGTGACCGCGCTGCTGCAGATCGTTGCGCTGGTTGCGCGTAGCGAGGCATGGCATCTGACGATCGACGCGGCCGGCGGGAACGTCGACCGCCGCGTTCTCGATCGCGCGTCGAGCATGCAGGTGTTGGGCAGCGTGATCAACGGGCAGCTCGGAGTGGCCGCGCCGATCGCGGCGCTGCGACGGTCATCCCCAGAGGTCACCCCGCAGGTGCCGACGCTGATCACCGCCGAGTTTCCGATCCTCGCCGTCGAGGCGATGCTGGCCGCACTGGCTTCGTTTACGCTGGTGGCGCCGCTCGGGCTGCCGTGGTGGCTGCCGATCATCGCGTTTGCCGTGATCGGGGCGCTCAGCGCCGGCCTGCGGCAACTCGCTCTGCGGAAGGGCCGCGACGTCTGGAGAGGCCTGGCGGTGCTGCACAACCTGGGCCACGGAGGCCGCGTGATCGGCTTCGTGCTGGTGGCCGTCTTCTCATAGATCTTCCGCAACTGGATGCTGCTGCACGCGGTCGGCGTCGACGCCTCCTTCTTCGACGCAATCGCGGTCCTGATCGCGGTGGTGACGCTCGGCCAACTGCCGGT
Source organism: Thermoleophilaceae bacterium (assembly GCA_036519295.1). Classification (GTDB taxonomy): domain Bacteria; phylum Actinomycetota; class Thermoleophilia; order Solirubrobacterales; family Thermoleophilaceae; genus JACVRW01. The sequence continues at coordinate 3 of DATDLN010000166.1, read as the reverse complement.
CGG
>DATDLN010000165.1:0-23850 GCA_036519295.1 Thermoleophilaceae bacterium | reverse complement strand
TCCGGCTGGGGCATCGCGGGCGCTACGCTCCAAGCCCCATGCCCCCGCCCTTCACGGCCCTCATCATGGCCGCCGGCCAGGGTACGCGGATGCGGTCGAGCACTCCCAAGGTGCTTCACCCGGTCTGCGGCAGGCCCATGGTCGAGTGGGTCGTCGACGCCGCGCGCCAGGCTGGGGCCGCGCGGGTCGTATGCATCGTCAGGCCGGGCGACGGCGTGGCGGAAGGGCTCTCTGAGGGGGTCGAGGTCGCCGAGCAGCATGAGGGGGAGGGGACGGGCGCGGCGGTGCTCGCCGCTCGCTCGACCCTCGCCGACGGCCCGGTGGTGATCCTTTCCGGAGATCATCCGCTCGTCACCCCGACCCACCTCGCCGAGCTGCTCGCCGAACACGAGGCGCAGGGCGCGACCGCCACGATCCTCACCACCGACCAGCTCGACCCGACCGGCTACGGGCGGATCGTCCGGGAGGAGAACGGCTCGGTCGCGCGGATCGTCGAGACCAAGTACCCAGAGGGCGTCCCGGCGGCGGAGCTCGCGATCCGCGAGGTGAATCTCGGCACCTACGTCTTCGAGGCGAGCGCGCTCTACCCCGCGCTCGACGAGGTGGGCCTCGACAATGGTGAGCGCTACCTGACCTGGGCGTTCCCGGTGATCGCAGCCCGCGGCGGAAAGGTCGTGACGCAGCTCACACCCGATGCCGACATCGCGCTCGGCGTCAACGACCGGGCGGGGCTGATGGCGGCGGAGGAGCTCGCGCAGCGGCGGATCCTCGAGCGCCACGCGGTGGAGGGTGTGACCTTTCTGCAGCCCGAGACGACGCGCGTCGAGGCGGACGTGACGATCGGCCAGGACACGATCGTCGCCCCGGGCACGAGCCTGCTGGGCGCCACGGCGATCGGCGCCGGCTGCGAGATCGGCCCACAAACCACGATGCGCGACACGCGGGTCGCCGACGGGGCGCGAGTGATCCACTCGTATCTCGTCGAGGCGGAGCTGGGTCAGGACGTGCTGGTCGGCCCCTTCGCGTACCTGCGCCCGGGCACCGTTGTCCGCGAGGGCGCCAAGGTCGGCACGTTCGTGGAAGTGAAGAACTCCGACATCGGCGCGGGCGCGAAAGTGCCCCACCTCTCCTACCTCGGGGACACTGAGGTCGGCGAGAAGGCCAATCTCGGCGCGAGCACCATCACCGCCAACTACGACGGCCGAAAGAAGCACCGCACCAAGCTCGGAAAGAGCGTGAAGACCGGCATCCACACGTCCCTCGTGGCCCCGATCGACGTCGGGGATCGAGCGTACACTGGAGCCGGTTCGACGATCATCGAAGACGTCCCCGAGGGCGCCCTCGGGATCGGGCGGGCGAAGCAGAAGAACGTAGAGGGTTACGCGGACCGCGTGGAGGAGGACTCGAAGTGAGCAAGCCTCTTGATACCGCCACGGCGCCGGCTCTCGGGACCAGCATCCTGGCGGGCTATGAGAAGCGGCTCATGGTGACGTCCGGCCGTGCGAGCCGACAGCTCGGCGCCAAGATCGCCGATCGGCTCGGCCTCGAGCTCACCGAGGCGGGTCTCAAGACGTTCCCCGACGGGGAGGTGTACTGCCGCTACGCGGAGTCGATCCGCGGCGCGGACCTCTTTATCGTCCAGTCGATCTGCGGCTCCGAGCGCGAGGGGCTGACCGTAAACGACGCGCTCATGGAGCTCCTGGTCATGGTGCATGCGGCGAAGCATGCGTCAGCCCACCGGATCATCGCGGTGACCCCGTGGTACGGCTATTCGCGGCAGGACAAGAAGTCCGCCCCCCGCGAGCCGATCTCCGCCCGCCTGGTCGCGGAGCTGCTCGAGGTGGCCGGCATCGACCGGCTCGTGACGATGGACCTGCACGCCGGGCAGGTGCAGGGCTTCTTCTCGAAGACGGTCGACCACATGACCGCGATGCCGATCCTCACCCAGTTCGTCCAGGACCGCCTCGCCGGGGAGGACCTCGTGATCATCGCTCCCGACGCCGGCCGCGTGAAGCTCGTGCGCAACTTCGCTCGCAAGGTCGGCGCCCCGTATGCCCTGATGGAGAAGGAGCGCCCGGCCCAGGGGGTGGCGGAGATCGGACGTGTGATCGGCGACGTGAAGGGCAAGGCCGCCGTGATCGTCGACGACATCATCGCCACCGGCGGCACGCTCAACGCCGCCGCGCAGACGGTCCTCGACGAGGGGGCCACGAAGGTGTTCGCCGTCGCCACCCACGGACTCTTCTCGGGGCACGCCTACGAGGACCTCAGCGAGGGGCCGCTCTCGGGGATCGTGGTCACCGACACCATCCCGCTGCGCGATGGAGCCCCGGATCTGATCCGCCAGCTGACCTGTGCGGACATCCTCGAGGACTCGATCCGCCGAATCTTCACGGACGACTCGGTCTCCGAGATCTTCGCCGGCGAGAACCAGCTGTTCTAGCGCCCGCCGCACTGCGAGCGGGATCGAGGCTCGATCGGCGCGCTGCGCGCGCGTCCCGGCCGGGACTACGATCCGCGGCATGATCGCCGGGGCACACACCATCATCTTCGCCGAGGACGCCGAGAGAGCCCGGGTGTTCCTCCGCGACGTGCTGGGGTTCGAGGGAGTGGATGCGGGTGACGGCTGGCTGATCTTCGCGCTGCCACCGGGCGAGCTCGCGGTCCATCCAGGCCCGGGGTGGGACCGCGGCCCGGGGCATCACGCCCTGTTCTTCATGTGCCATGACATCGATCGGACCGTCGAGGAGCTCAAGGGCAAGGGGGTCGAGTTCGTCGCGCCGATCGAGGACGAGGGCTGGGGCCGGATCGCCCAGTTCAAGATCCCGGGCGCCGGCGAGATCGGCCTGTACGAACCGAGGCACGCGAGCCCCCTGCCAGCGTTCGCGCGCAGCGGCTGAGCGTCCGACTTCCGGAGGCTTCGAAGGGAGCTCAGGTCTCGCGCGCTGCAAAGCTGCGCGCCCGCTTCTCGCCCCGCGACTCGAAGTAGGCTCGCTCCTGTTCGCCCAGTGGCGTCGCCGGCGGATCGGCGAACCACCACTCGCGCCCGATCCGGTACCAGTTGCGGGTGGCCTCCAGCTGGCCCAGCACCGCCAGCACGCCGGACTCCATCCGCCGGCCCATCAGCTCGTTCGCCGGCAGGTTCTCGCGCCGCATCAGACGGTAGAACGACGAGCGCGGATCGGATACGGCCGCTATCGCCTCGATCACGCGAGCGGAGTCGACGGTCACGTCGCGATCCTCCATGTACCAGCCGCCGATCGCACGGACGTGGTCCATCAGGAGCTCGGCGTCGACCTTCTGGGGGTTGTTGAGGAAGCCCAGGTCGTGGAGAGCCACGCGCAGCTCCTCGGGGTCCTCGTCGAACACGGCCTCGAGCGCCGCTATCTCCAGCTCGATCTGCTCCTTGTCGAGGTGCTTGGTCATTCCGAAGTCGAGGAACGCGACGGTCCCGTCCTGCATCAGCAGGTAGTTGCCCGGATGGGCGTCGGCGTTGAAGTGCTGGAGGTGGTAGATCGAGCCGAAGCAGAAGCGGAAGACAATCTCGCCGAACCGATCGCGCTCGGCCTGGGGGAGCTGCTTCACCTCCTCGAAGCCGGCGCCGTCCACCCACTCGCTCACGAGCACGCGGCTCGTGGAGAGCCGCGTGACCACATCGGGCACGCGGATGAACGGATGGCCCCGGTAGCCGCGGGAGAAGGCCCGCTGGTTCTGAGCCTCGAGCTCGTAGTCGAGCTCCTCCATCACCCGCTCCTTCAGCTCTTCCGCGGCGGCCTTCGCGTCGAGGCCCGGCGCGAGCGCCTTGGCCATACGGAGGATCAGCCCGGCGTTCTGCATGTCGGCGGCGATGGCCTTCGCAACCCCGGGGTACTGCACCTTCACCGCGACCCCGCGGCCGTCGCAAAGCACCGCGCGGTGCACCTGTCCGATCGAGGCGGCGGCGGCCGCGTCGTGCTCGAAGTCCTCGAACAGCTCCTCGACCGGCTCCTCCCACTCCTCGTCGAGCACGGAGCGCACCTTCTCCCACGGCATCGGCGGAGCGGTGGTGCGCAGCGTGGCGAGCCGCTCCTGATAGAGCTCGCGGTACTCGGGCGGAAGGAACTCGGTGTCGATGAAGGAGGCGAGCTGGCCGATCTTGAGCGCCGCTCCCTTCATGCGCCCGAGCGTGTCCACCATCTGCTCCGCCGCCTCGAAGTGGCGGCGCTCGAGCGCCTCCGCCGCCTCCTCGGGCGAGCGGGCGATGTTCGCCGCGCGCGTCCCGGCGTAGCGGGCGCCCTGGGTCCCGACGACCGTGCCCACCTGCGCCGTTCGGCGGATCCTTCCGGTAGGGATCGAGCTGTCGCTGTTTCGCGCCACCCACCGGCCAGGATAATGCGGATCCGCGCGCACCCGGCCGAGCCGCGTGCTTGCACTGAAACAATCCGCGCGCACCCGGCCGAGCCGGCTGCTTGCACTGAAACAATCCGCGCGCACCCGGCCGAGCCGGGTGCTTGCGGCTTGGCATGCCTCGCTACACTGGCCAGCCGTCATGGCGGACAGCAAGCGACCCACTCTCGCCGTCGAAGAGCGGCCCGAACGCGGGACGCGCGCCACCAAGCGCCTGCGCCGGCAGGGGTTCGTGCCTGGGGTGGTCTACGGCGGCACGGACGGCGAGAGCACCTCGTTCAAGGTCGACGCCCGGGTGCTGCGCCAGGTGCTCGTCGACGGCTCCGCGCTCATCGATCTCAAGATCGACGGCGGCAACGTGCGCCCCGTGATCGTCAAGGACCAGCAGGTTCATCCCGTCCGCGAGCAGCCCCTTCACATCGATCTGCTCGAGGTCCGTCTCGACGAGAAGATCGAGGCGCCGGTCGCGGTGCACGTGGAGGGCGTGGAGGAGTCGCCCGGCGTCAAGGAGGGCGGCGTCCTCGAGCAGGTGACCCATCAGCTCAACATCGAGGCCCTTCCGACCGACATCCCAGAGGCGATCGTCGTCGACATGTCCGGCATGGAGATCGCCGCGACCATGCACCTGTCCGAGGTCCCGATTCCGCCGGGCGTTACCTTCCTCGACGATCCCGACGAGACGATCATCGCGACGATCGTCGTGCCCACCGAGATCGAGGAGCCCGAGGAGATCGAGGAGGAGACCGAGCTGGTCGGCGAGGAGGTGCCCGAGGGCGAGGAGGCGCCGGCCGAGGAAGGCGAGGCGCCGGCCGAGGGCGAACCCGCCGAGGAGGGCGAGGAGTCCTGAGCCTCTTCCGCCGCCGCTCCGGCGACGGCGGCGGCAAGGTCGATTGGCTCGTCGTCGGGCTGGGAAATCCCGGCAACCGCTACGCCCGCACGCGCCACAACGTGGGCTTCGAGGTGGCCGCGCTAGCGGCGGAGCGGTGGGGCCTGCCGCGCGCGAAGAAGAAGTACGGCGGCCTATACACCTCCGGCCGGGCCGGCCCGGGAGGCCCGCGCGTCGCAGTCCTCCTTCCGCAGACCTACATGAACGAGTCCGGGAGCTCCGTGGGGCCGGCTCGCGGTGCGCTCGGCGTCCCGCTCGACCGCGTGGTGGCGGTCCACGACGAGATCGATCTGCCGTTCGGGCGAATCGAGGTCCGCCTCGGGGGCGGGCTCGCGGGCCACAACGGCCTGAAGTCGCTTAAGGCTGGGCTGGGAAGCGCCGACTTCCGCCGGGTGCGCGTGGGAGTGGGCCGCCCGGACACGACCGACCCCGAGATCGTCTCCTCCCACGTGCTCGGTCGCTTCAGCGAGCCGCGCGACGAGGTGCGCGCGCTCATCGAGCGCGCTGCGGACGCGTTGGACCGGCTGGTGACGGGGGATTCCTAGGGCCTTAGACGACGTCCCTGCGCTCCTCCAGCTCGGCGCCGACGAGGGCGAGCGCCAACGCCCAGGCGGCCAGAACGAGCCCGGCCAGGAGCGGTCCGAGCGCATCCTCGACCGGCGCGGCGGTCAGCGCACTCTGGCTTCCCCCGATCGTGTAAGCCGCCACCCCCGACGAGATCACTCCGATCACCGGCTCGAGCGCGAACAGGTAGATGAGCGTGCCGACGACCGCGGCAACCTGGTTGCGGACGATCGCCCCGATTCCCACACCGATCGCCCCGGATAGCGCCGACACCGCGACGCCCTTCACGAACAGCCCGAGGTAGTCGGCGGCATCGAGCAGGTCGAGCGGTGCGTCCCGCGCCGATAGCCACGGCACGGCGACCGCCAGCGTTGCGAGCACCGCGGCCAAGCCCAGCAGCGCGCCCGTGACGAGGTAGGCGAGCACCTTCGCGCCGATGAGGCGCCGGCGGTCGGGTGACGCGAGCAGCGAGGAGGTGATCGTGCCGTGCCGATGCTCGCCGGTCGTCGCGACGATGCCGAGCACCAGCAGCAAGGCCGCGGCGATGCCCGCGCCCGACAACGCCTCCTCGAGGTCTTCCTTCGTGCGAAGGTCGACGTTGGCGGAGTTGGCCGCCACCACGGCAAGCGTCAGCAGGACGATCGCGGCGAGGAAGCCGTAGGCGGTCCTGGTGGTGCGCAGCTTCAAGAACTCGGCGCTGACCAGCGAGCTCATGACGGCGCCGACTCCTCGCCGGTGAGCTCGAAGAAGACCTCCTCGAGCGAGGCCGAGCGCTCCCACAGGCCGTGGATGGCGACGCCCTCGCTCAGCGCCAGGTCGCCGACGGCGGCGATGTCGGCGCCGCTTACCACCAGCGTGTGGTCGTCGCTCTGCTCCACGCCGAAGCCGTGAGAGCGCAGCGCGGCCCCGAGTCGCTCGGCGCCGGGGCTCCGCACCTCGACCGCGCCGCCGCGCCCGGCGATCAACTCGGCGATCGGGCCCTGCGCCACCACCCGGCCACGGGCGATCACGATGACCGCGTCGGCGGTTTGCGCCATCTCTGCCAGCACGTGACTCGACACGAGAACGGTGCGGCCCTGCGAGGCGTACCAGCGGAGGAAGTCGCGGAGCCAGCGGATTCCCTGCGGATCGAGCCCGTTGGCGGGCTCGTCGAGGATCAGGATCCGGGGGTCGCCGAGCAGGGCGGTCGCCAGCGCCAGCCGCTGGCGCATGCCGAGCGAGTACTGGCCGGCGCGGCGGTGTGCGGCGCCCTGGAGCGCGACGATCTCGAGAGTCTCGTCGGCGCGCGACTCGGGAACCCGGGCGGCTCGCGCCACCGCCCGGAGGTGGTCGCGCGCACGGCGGCCGGGATGGAAGCCCGAGCGTTCGAGCACCGCGCCGACGGTGCGGGCGGGGTCCGCGAGCCCGAGGTAGGGACTCCCATCGATCGTGGCGGTGCCGCTCGTCGGGTGCGCGAGGCCGAGAATCATCCGCAGCGTGGTGGTCTTGCCGGCGCCGTTCGGTCCCAGGAATCCGGTGACCATCCCCGGCTCGACGTCGAAGCTCACGCCGTCCACGGCAGTCACGGCGCCGAAGCGCTTCCGGAGCGAGCGGACCTCGATCGTCGCCACGGGCGGGTTTCTACCCGACGAGGACGACGCCTAGACTGGGACGACAGGCCGCGCGCCGCCCCGGGCGGCCGCTGCGCATGCTCCGCCAACTGCTCACATACGCCCAGGAGGACCGCTCGGTCACCGCGCTTGCGGAAGCGGCGCGCGGCGGGCCGCAGCGCGCGTTCGTCTCCGCCAGCCTGCGCCCCTACCTGCTCGCCTCGCTGATCGACGCCGAGCCGGAGCGGCCGGCGCTCGTGGTGGCCGGGGACGATCGCGCCGCCCGCGACCTCGCCGCCGACCTCAAGGCGTTTCTCGCGCCGCGCGCCGTTCGCTTCTACCCCGCCCGCGGCATGCGGTACGCATCGCATCTCGCGCCGCCGCCCCACCTCGTGGGTCTGCGGATCGCGGCGCTCGACGCGCTGCTGCGCGGGCAGGCCGCCGTGCTCGTCACGTCCGCGGTCGCCCTCGCCGAGAAGGTGCCCGACCCCGACCTGCGGCCGCACGGATTCGAGATCGAGAAGGGCGGGCTGCTTGACCTCGACGAGGTGGCGGAGCGCCTCGTCGCCTGCGGCTACGAACGCGTCGACCAGGTCGAGGAGCGGGGTCAGTTCGCGATCCGGGGGGACATCCTCGACGTCTATCCGGCCACGGAGGAGCGGGCCGTGCGCTGCGAGCTGTTCGACATCGAGGTCGAGCGCCTCACCTGGTTCTCCACCTTCACCCAGCGCTCGCTCGAGGAGGCGGAGCGGGTGGAGATCGCCCCGGCCGCCGAGCTGGCGCCCGAGCACCGAGAGCTCGCAGAGATCGCCGCGTCCAGCGACGAGTCGGAGCGTCCCGACGTCGCGGATGTCCTGCCGGTCGACCGGTTCCGCGAACTGCTCGAGCTGGTTCCGCCCGAGGCGCTGGTGGCCGTGGCCGCGGAAGAGGAGCTCGCGCCGGCGCTGCGCGACTACTGGGAGGACGTGACGGTGAGCTTCCACGACGAGGACGCACATCACCTCTACGTGAAGCCGCGGGAGCTCGACGCGGCGTTGAACGAGCGCGCCGCGCTGCGGTTGTCGAGCATTTCGCAGGACCAGCCGTACGAGTTTCGCGCCCAGTCCGCCGACAGCGCCGCTCGCTCGCTCCGCGACGCGGAGCCCGAGCTGGAGAAGCTGGTTCGCTCCGGCTACCGCACCTTCGTGGCCTGGGCGCGGCGCGGCGAGGCCGAGCGCGCCCGCCTCAACCTGGCCCGGGTGCAGGCCGGGTTCCTCGACGGCCGCCGGGCACCGACCGAGGCGGGAGTGATCTTTGCGCACGCGAGCCTGCGCGACGGCTTCGTCGCGCCGTCCCTGAAGCTGGCGGTGCTGCCGGAGCACCGCCTGCTGCGCCGGCGGCGCGCCGAACGTCCCGCCGGCCCGAGCCCGGGCGCGATCGCCTCATTCACCGAGCTGCGCGCCGGCGCGCCGGTGGTTCACGAGGACCATGGCATCGCACGGTTCGCCGGCTTCGAGACCAAGACCGTGGCGGGGGTCACGCGCGACTACCTCGAGCTCGAGTTCAGGGACGGCGACCGCGTCTTCGTGCCGAGCGACCAGCTGCACAAGATCAGCCGCTACGTCGGCGCCGATGCCGGCGACCCGCCGCTGTCGAAGCTCGGCGGCAAGCAGTGGGAGCAGATGAAGATGCGCGCCCGGAGGGCCGCCCAGGCCCTCGCCGGCGAGCTGATCAACCTCTACGCGGAGCGCCGTCGCCGGGCGGGGCACGCGTTCCCCCACGACAGCGACTGGCAGCTCGAGTTCGAGGAGCGCTTCGCCTACCGCGAGACGCCGGATCAGCTCGAGACCATCGAGGCCGTGCGCGCCGACATGGAGGAGGCGCGGCCGATGGACCGCCTGATCTGTGGCGACGTGGGCTACGGAAAGACCGAGGTGGCTCTGCGTGCGGCCTTCAAGGCGGCGGTCGACGGGAAGCAGGTGATGTTCCTGGTCCCCACCACCGTGCTGGCCCAGCAGCACTACGGCACCTTCACTGAGCGGATGCGCGACTACCCGCTGCGGATCGAGATGGCCTCGCGCTTCCGCTCGCCGAAGGAGGTGCGTGAGACGCTCGCCGACTTCACCGGGGGCAAGGTCGACATCCTCATCGGCACGCACCGGATGCTCTCGCGCGACGTGCGCCCGAAGGACCTGGGTCTCCTGATCGTGGACGAGGAGCAGCGATTCGGCGTGAAGCAGAAGGAGCTGCTGCGCCAGCTGCGCCTGAGGGTGGACGTGCTCTCGCTGTCTGCCACCCCGATCCCCCGGACGCTCCAGATGTCGCTCGCCGGGCTGCGCGACATCTCGGTCATAGAGACCCCTCCCGAGGGCCGCCGCCCTGTGAAGACGTACGTGGGCGAGTACGACGAGGAGCTCGTGCGGGGGGCGATCGCCCGCGAGCTGGCCCGCGGCGGCCAGGCGTTCTTCCTGCACAACCGGGTGGAGACCATCGACGAGACTGCCGAGCGCGTGCGCGCCTTGGCGCCCGAGGCTCGGGTGGCCGTCGCACACGGTCAGATGGCAGAGGGCCGCCTCGAGGCCGTGATGCTCGACTTCCTCCGCGGCGAGGCCGACTTGCTCGTGTGCACGACGATCGTCGAGTCCGGGCTCGACATCCCGAGCGCAAACACGCTGATCGTGGAGCGCGCGGACGAGCTGGGGCTGGCGCAGCTCTACCAGATCCGCGGGCGGGTCGGGCGCTCGCGCGAGCGCGCCTTCGCCTATCTGCTCTATCCATCCGCGGCCGCCCTCTCCGAGGAGGCGAGCAAGCGGCTCGCCACGCTCTCGGACTACACGGAGCTCGGCTCCGGGTTCAGGATCGCGATGCGCGACCTCGAGATCCGCGGCGCGGGGAACCTGCTCGGGGACGAGCAGTCCGGCCATGTGGCGGCGGTTGGCTTCGAGCTCTACGTGTCGATGCTCGACGAGGCGGTGCGCCTGCTCTCGGGCGACTCCGCCGACGAGGCCACCGAGCCGGTGCGGATGGATCTGCCCGTGGATGCCTACGTCCCCGCCGACTACGTCCCGTACGAGGCCGCCAAGATCGAGGTCCACCGCCGCGTCGCGGGCGCCAGGGAGGTTGCGCAGCTGATCATGCTGCGGGAGGAGCTGGTCGACCGCTTCGGGCCGATTCCCGATCCGCTCGACAACCTGATCCGCCTCCAGGACGCCCGCATCAAGCTCGGCCGTGCCGGGGCGCGCTCCGTTGACTTTCGCGGCGGTCAGAGGCCCGAAGCGGCCGGCTCGGCCGGCCGCGCAGGGTACGTGATGTCGGTCGCGCCGATCGAGCTCGACTCTCGAGGCTCCAAGGCCCTGCGCGAGCGGATTCCAGAGGCGCTCTACGAGTCGGGCCGCTCGACGGTTCGGGTGCGCCTGCCCGACGACCCGTCGGAGCGCTTCCGCGCCGTCGTGGCCGCCGCGGAGGCGATTCTGGAGCTCGCCACCGAGCCGTAACAGCGGCCAAATCTCTTTCGCTACCCTTCGCCACCGCGCCGGCCCCGTCCCGACTCACGTCCGCGCCGCCTTACCGCAGCTTTACGAACAGCTCCTAGACATGGCTTTGATGAGACACGCCTCGATCAAGATGTTCTGCGCCCTCGCCGTCGCCGGCCTCGGCGCGGCCGTCGTCGCCGGGTGCGGCAACGACGTCCCACCCAACGCCGTCGCCACGGTCGGCGACTCGGTCATCACCCAGGACGAGTTCAACAAGTGGCTGAAGACGGCCTCGGCCGGCCAGGCTCAGGGCGGGGACGCCCCCGCCGCCCCGGACCCGCCCGACTTCAAGAAGTGCGTCGCGGCGAAGCAGAAGCAGCCGGTGCCCAAGGGTCAGGACAAACCGAGCGACGCGCAGCTGAAGAAGCAGTGCGAGCAGCAGTTCGACCAGCTGAAGACCGAGGTCATGCAGTTCCTGATCCAGGCCGAGTGGGTCCAGCAGGAGGCCGAGGCGCAGGGCGTGAAGGTCACGGAGAAGGAGATCAAGCGCTCATTCGAGGACCAGAAGAAGCAGGCCTTCCCGAACGACAAGGCGTACGAGCAGTTCCTCAAGAGCTCCGGCATGACCGAGGCGGACATCCTCTTCCGCGTCCGGCTCGACCAGCTCCAGCAGAAGCTGACCCAGAAGGTCACTGAGGACGCCAAGAAGGTCTCGGACCAGGACGTGTCGGAGTACTACGACAAGAACAAGAAGCGCTTCGCCCAGCCGGAGCGGCGCGATCTGCTCGTCGTCCTGACCAAGACGAAAGCCAAGGCCGACCAGGCCAAGAAGGCGCTTGAGGACGGCCAGAGCTGGAAGCAGGTGGTGAAGCGGTACTCGATCGACGAGGCCTCGAAGGCCCAGGGCGGGAAGCTGCCCGCGGTCTCGAAGGGTCAGAACGAGAAGGCGCTCGACGAGGCCATCTTCGGCGCCCGTAAGGGAGAGATCGAGGGTCCGGTGAAGACGCAGTTCGGTTGGTACGTCTTCGAGGTCCGGAAGGTCACTCCCGCCTCGCAGCAGTCGCTCGAGGAGTCCAAGGAGACCATCAGGAACCTCCTTCGCTCGCAGGGTCAGCAGAAGGCCCTCGACTCCTTCATCAAGGACTTCCGCGAGAACTACAAGGACGACACCGAGTGCGCGGACGACTACCGCGTCGCGGAGTGCAAGAACGCTCCGAAGGAATCGACCGAGACCGGCCCCGCGTCGGGCAACGCGCCGGGCGGCCAGTCGCAGCCGCAGCAGCCGCAGCAGCCGGCGCAGCCGCAGCCGGAGACTCCCTCGCAGCAGAACCCACAGCAGCCGTAGTGAGCGATCTCTCGGCCGCGCTCCTGCGGCTCGACGAGATCACACGACGGCTACGGCGGGAGTGCCCCTGGGACCGCGAGCAGGACGAGCGCTCGATCGTGCCGCACACAGTGGAGGAGGCCTATGAGCTGGCGGATGCGGCGCATTCCGGCGACGACGCCAAGCTGCTCGACGAGCTGGGCGATGTGCTGTTCCAGGTCTACTTCCTGGCGCTGCTGCTCGAGGAGCGGGGTCAGGGCGACCTGGCGGCGGTGGCAGAACACTGCCGGGCGAAGCTGATTCGACGCCACCCGCACGTGTTCGGCGAACGTGCTGCCGAGACCGCCGGCGACGTGGTCCGCAACTGGAACGAGATCAAGCGCGAGGACGAGCGCGGCGGAGAGATCTTCGGCCAGATCCCCGAGACGCTGCCTTCGACCCTGTATGCGAAGAAGGTGCTGAAGCGGGCGGACAGCGCCGGTTTCCGCTGGAATCCAGGCGCGGATGATCACGGCGAGCGCCTGTTTGCCGCCGTTCGCGAGGCGATCGATGCCGGGGTGGACCCCGAGCTTGCGCTGCGGCGCGCGGCGGACCGTTTCCGGGAACGGGTGGAGGAGGAAGTTTGAGCGAGATCGAGCGGGTCCACGCGCGACAGATCCTCGACAGCCGCGGCAATCCGACCGTGGAGGTCGACCTGGCGCTTCGGTCCGGCGCCGCCGGGCGCGCGGCGGTTCCCTCGGGCGCGTCCACGGGCGAGTTCGAGGCGGTCGAGTTGCGCGACGGGGGAGACGCCTGGGCCGGCAAGGGGGTCTGGAATGCCGTGCGCAACGTGAACGGCGAGCTCGCCGAGGCCGTGCGCGGCGTCGACGCGGCGGACCAGGAGCGGCTCGACCGCACGATGATCGAGCTTGACGGCAGCCCCAACAAGGGTCGGCTCGGCGCAAACGCGATCCTCGGCGTGTCCCTGGCGGCCGCCAAGGCCGCCGCCGCCGAGGCGGGCCTGCCGCTGTGGCGTTACCTGGGCGGCGAGGCCGCCCACGTGTTGCCGGTGCCGATGATGAACGTGGTGAACGGCGGCGTCCACGCCGACAACAAGGTCGACTTCCAGGAGTTCATGGTCGTGCCCGTTGGCGCCGGCTCCTACTCCGAGGCGCTGCGGATGGGCGCCGAGGTCTTCCACGCCCTGAAGCGGATCCTCCACGAGCGCGGGCTCGCGACCGCCGTTGGCGACGAGGGCGGGTTCGCGCCCGACCTCGAATCGAACGAGGCCGCCCTCGGGGCGCTGATCGACGGCATCGAGGCCGCCGGCTATCGCCCCGGCGAGGACGTGGCGATTGCGCTCGACCCGGCCACCAGCGAGATCCAGGAGGAAGGCTCGTACGTCCTCGAGCACGAGGGCCGCACCCTCTCCTCCACCGAGCTCGCCGAGTACTGGGTCGACGTCTCCTCTCGTTACCCCGTGCTATCGATCGAAGACGGAATGGACGAGGAGGACTGGGACGGCTGGCGCGCACTCACGGAGCGAATCGGCGACCGCGTGCAGCTCGTCGGCGACGACCTGTTCGTGACGAACACCGAGCGGCTCCGCCGCGGCATCGACTCCGGCGTTGCCAACTCGATCCTCGTGAAGGTAAATCAGATCGGAACGCTCACCGAGGCGCTCGACGCGGTGCGCATGGCCCAGGAGGCCGGCTACACGGCCGTCATGTCGCACCGCTCGGGGGAGACCGAGGACACGACGATCGCCGATCTCGCCGTGGCCACGGGCTGCGGCCAGATCAAGACGGGGGCGCCCTCGCGCTCGGACCGCGTGGCCAAGTACAACCAGCTCCTGCGGATCGAGGAGGCGCTGGGCACGGACGCGTCGTATCCGGGCCGGGAGGCCTTCCGGGCCTCGTAGCAGGAGGCCGGCGCCGTGCGGCGAAGGCACGCTGGATGCCGCGCCGCCGCCGCTCGGGAATCCGCTGGGACCGCGTCGGCCGCTGCGCGCTCCTCACCACCCTCATGGTGATCCTGCTGCTCTACCTCTCGCCCGCCAAGCACTGGATCCAGCAGTCGCGCACGGCGGGCGCCCAGCAGGACGAGCTCCGCACGCTCGTCGACGAGAACAAGGAGCTGAAGCGGCGGGTGCGCGCGCTCCGCGATTCCGGCGCGCTCGAACGCGAGGCACGCCGGCTCGGCATGGTGCGACAGGGCGAACGGGCCTACGTCATAGAGAACCTCCCGTAAGTCCCGCTTCCGGCGCTAGCCTCTCTGATCCGCATGGCCTACGCCGTCGAGAACGCCCTCTACCAGTGGCGCGAGGGGGAGCGCCGCGTCGCCGCCACCCCCGAGCCGGCCCGCTCCGATCTGGACGGCGCCACCGACGCCGTCGTCGAGGAGCTGCGCCGCCGGCTCGGCTCGAGCTTCGTGCTCGACGAGCTTGCCGACTTCTACGCCGAGGACACCGACTGGGCCATCGAGCTCGCCCGCCGGCACCAGGCCGGCAGCGATGCCGCCACCGTGGTCGATGCGGCCTTCAACCGCTACGCGCGCGAGTCCAGGAACTACGCGGGCGGCGTTGCCAGAGAGCGCCACGAGCGCCCGTAGGCGTTAGTCGTCGTCCTCTTCGTCGTCGGCGTCCTCGCCGGCGCGGCTGATCACGATGCGGTCTGGCTCCACGGTCACCATGACCGGGCGGTGGCCGGCCCAGTGCTCGGCGTAGACCGGATCGTCCTGGACGGCGGGGTCGAGCCAGAGCCCGTAGCCCTCCTCGCCGTGGTCGAACGTGCCCTCGAGCCCCTTCGGCCGGCGCCGCCGGCCCCGGCCGCCGCGGCGTCCGCGGCGCCGGCGGCGCGGTCTTTCTTCTCCTCCCTCGCCTTCGGCCTCGTCCTCCTCGGCCTCTTCGTCCTCTTCCTCCTCCGCGAGCTCCGCCTCGAGCGCCGCGGCCACGAGCGCGTCATCCTCTGCGCGCAGGTCCTGCTCCTCGCCGTCGCCGGCGCCGAAGGGTTCGCCGTCGCCGTCGCCGGCGGCGTCCGCCGGGGCGAGCTCGTGCTCGCGCTTGAAGGCGCGGATGTCACCCACCGACACCTCGAGCTGATGGGCGATCCACGCGTCGGTGCGGCCCTGCCGGACCCAGGTCCGGATCTGGTTCAGCTGCGGCTTCAGCGATCTCCGTGCCAAGGGGCGCCGGAGACTACCAATAGCCAAACCCGTTGCACCGATGGGGAAAGGGTGCTTTAGTGGATCACAAGTCCGTCCTTGGCAGGGGAGGCCGAGCGTGTTGGTTCTCACGCGCAAGTCGAGTCAGAGCATCATGATCGGCGACGACATCGAGGTGTCGGTGCTCGCGATCACCGGTGACAAGGTGAGGATCGGGATCGAGGCACCGCGCTCCGTTCCGGTCCTCCGCAAGGAGGTCTACCTGGAGAAGGAGGACCTGCGCGACGTGTCGGCGCGTCGGTAGCCGGCGCTCGCTAGCCGGCGATCATGGCGAGCGTCTGGAACATGACGATCGTGACGATCACGGCCGTGGCCACGATCGACAGCGCGAGGAAGGCGAAGCGCAGCCTGCCGAGCTTGCGCCGGCGCTCGACCCGCCGGAAACGTGACCGCTGGACGGCGTGCTTGCGCAGCTTCTCGCGCCGCGCAATCGACTGGGCGGCCTCCTGACGGAAGGCCTCTTCGAACTGGGCAAGTGACTGCCGCATCCGCATGGCGGGCGGAAGGCTACCAGCGTTATGCGGCAGGAGGAAGCGCCTACGCGGCCGCAGGCTCACGCGCCGCCTCGCCGTATACCCGCACGAACCGGAGGTAGTTGTCGGCGATCTGGCGGGCGGCGTCCTCGCGCTCCAGATCGCCCTCGTTATAGCCCTTGAGGGCATCCCACCAGATCGTTCGGCCGATGGCGAAACCGGCGTAGCCCTCCACCGGGGCCCCCTGGCGCAGCCAATGTTCGACCTTCTGGTCGTCGGCGCCCCGTCCGAGCACGACGCAGATCACGCCGTCGCGTCCACCGCGGCGGCAGATCTGGGCGATCCGCTCGCAGTCCTCCTGCGAGTCGATCCCCTCGATCTTCCAGACGTCGGCCTCGACGCCGGCGTCCTGGAGCTCGACGATGGTGCGTCGCATCAGCTCGGGGCGGAGCTCCGCGTCGTAACGGTCGGAGTCGCCGCCCACGCTCTCGAGCTGCGCTTCCTCAGCGGGTACGAGGAGCTCGAACAGGAACTTGCGGTCGTGCTCGTGGAGCCAGTCGGCGAGCCGCTTCAGGCGCTCGGTCTGGCGCGCGTTCATGTCCGGGTCGCCTTCGGGGTTGTAGCGCACCAGCACCTTCGAGAAGTCGGGATCGAACTGCTCGATGTGCGCGCCGAAGTCGTCGCCGTACTCGAAGTCGAACTCGTCCTGCCCCGATTTCTCGACGGGCATCGCGAGAATCAGCCCGCGCTCCTTCGCCTGGTTGGGAATGTCCCTGGGAGCCCCGAACTGCTCGTCGACGAGACAACCCGTCACCCCGGGCTCGGCGCCCTCGTCCGATGCCTTCAGCAGGCCCTCGAAGATCAGGTGCTTGGCGTCCGCAATCGTGTCCGTCTGCTCCGGCGTGGGGTCGCCCTGGATCCCGAACATCTTCTTCTGAAACGACCCACGATGGTCGAAAGCGAGGATGTAGAGCTTGCCGTCGTAGCCGAGTGCCATCCGTTCTCCTTGTTGCGGGCACCTCGCTTTATACCCCTTTCGCGCCGACCCCTCCGGATACGATCCCAACCGTGGAGCACCGGTTCAGGGGCCCCTCCTACACACTCGGGATCGAGGAGGAGCTGATGATCGTGGACGACCAGACCCTCGATCTCGCGAACTCGATCGAGGGTCTGCTGGACGACCTGAGCGAGGTCCCCATGGAGGGCGAGGTGAAGCCCGAGCTGATGGAGTCGGTGTGCGAAATCGCCACCACTCCGACCGCCAACGCGGCCGAGGCCGGCGCTCAGCTGAGGGCCCTGCGACGCCAGGTCCAGCAGGTGGCGGCGCAGCGCGGCCTGGCGATCGGTTCGGCCGGTACGCACCCGTTCGCGATGTGGGAGGACCAGCGGATCGTGGCGCGACCCCGTTACCGAGACCTCGTGTCGGGGCTCCAGTTCGTCGCCCGGCAGGAGATCATCTTCGGCATCCACGTGCACGTGGGGCTCGACGATCCGGACAAGGCGATCCACGTGACGAACGGCATGCGGGTGCACCTCCCGCTCCTCCTCGCCCTCTCCGCCAACTCCCCGTTCTGGCGCGGCGACGCCACCGGGCTCGACTCCACGCGCACGCCGATTTTCCGCACCTTCCCGAGGGTCGGGATTCCGCCCCGCTACGACAACTTCGAGGACTGGCGGAAGCGGATCAAGTTCATGGTGAGCGCCAAGGCGATCGGCGACTACACCTACTTGTGGTACGACGTCCGCCCCCACCCCAACTTCGGGACTGTTGAGATTCGCGTGATGGACTCCCAGACCCCCGTAGAGCACACGCTCGCACTCGCCGCGCTGGTCCAGGCGATGGTCAAGGAGCTGGCCGAGCACTACGGGGCACGCAAGCGGCTTTCCCGCTACCCCTACGAGATGCTGGACGAGAACAAGTGGCTGGCCGCCCGCCACGGGCTCGACGGGCAGCTCGTGGACCTCCCCAAGACCGCAAGGGTGCCCGTGGTTGACCTCGCCCGACGCCTGATGAAGCGCCTGCGCCCCCACGCCGAGGAGCTCGGCTCGGCCGCCGAGTTCGAGGGGCTCGAGGACATCCTCGAGAACGGCACCGGCGCCTCCCGCCAGCTCGTGGTCTACGAGGCCAACCACGACCTGAGGGAGGTTGTGCGAGAGGTACTCAACGCGACGGTGCCCGAACCCGCCGAGACGCCGGGCGACTAGGCGGTTTGTCTGGGATGCGCCGCCGAGTACTCTGAGGGAGCCGTGTCGCAGCCGGACCTTTTCGTCGTTTGCAAGAACTGCGGGTCGGAGGTCAGCCCGTACGTGACCGAGTGCCCGTACTGCGGGCAGCGGGTACGCAAGCGCGCACCGAAGATCGACCGGGGCGGGGGAGCGGCCCCGCCGAAGCGCCGGCGCCGGGCGAAGCTGCCGCGGTTGCGGGCAGAGGAGATCGCGGGGATCGCGCCGGACATCCGCCCGTACGCGACGTTCGCCCTGATCTTCGCCTGCATCGGTGTAAGCCTCGTCTGGGCGGCTGATGACAGTCTCGACCTCGGCCAGGTGGGGGTTCCCTTCGGAGAAGAGGTATGGCGCCTCTTCACCACTCCCTTCTTCCACGCCGGCGAGCTCGGCTACGCCTTGGTGGCGCTGGTGGCGGTGGGGATCTTCGGCACGATGCTTGAGCGCCGCTTCGGGCCGCTCCCTGTGATCGCGACGTTCGTGCTGGCGGGCGCTGCGGGCGCCGCGCTTGCCGTGGCGCTCGAGGTTCCCCCGCTGTTCGACGACAGGCCCTTCTATCTGGTCTTCGGCGCCAACGGAGCGGCGCTGGGGCTCCTCTGCGCCTGGCTGGTCGACGACCGGATGGCCGCACGCCGCGGCGAGGACCGTGAGAACGACCTGATTGGCGTCTACGTGATCGCGGCCGTGCTGGTGGGACTCTCGCTGACCACCGAGGAGGCGAACATCGCGGCCGCCGCCGGCGGCGCGGTCGTGGGAGCGCTGCTCGGCCTGGCGCTGCCGCTGTTCACGCGCAAGAGCCGCTACTAATTCTCTAGTGGTCTCCGCCGCAATTACGATCCCGTTTGGCGGCTGCAAGCCTTCGCCTGGCTGCGTCCTCGCCAGTCTCGGCTTTCGCTCGCCAAACCGGGAGCGAAATTACGACGGAGACCACTAAGTGTTCACGGACGAGCAGGTTGAGGCCGCGGTCCGGGCGCTGTCCGACCCGGAGCGCTTCGCCGGCGCCGAACGGCGCCTCACGGTACTGGCGCCACAGCTCCAGCGGGTCCTCGCCCACGCTCTGCAGGAGGGCGGCTGGTTCGGCGAGGCCCACCGCTCGCAGGTGCGCGCCGCCGCCGCCGAGCCCGACGAGGCCCAACGCGTCTCCCGCATCGACACCCTGATCGCCGAGGAGACTCGCATGGGGATGCTGATCGGAGTGGCGGTCGGCTGGGAGCTCGCGCGTGAGCTTGAAGACACAGAACCCGAATCCGGAGGGACCTAACCGTGGAGATCCGTTTCCTGGGCCATTCTTGCTTCGAGCTGACGGAGGGCGACACGCGCGTGCTCGTCGACCCCTTCCTCAGCGGCAACCCCAAGGCCGCCGTGGCGGCCTCCGAGGTCGAGCCGACGCACATCTTCCTCACGCACGGCCACGCCGACCACTGGGGCGACGTGGTTGACATCGCCAAGCGCACCGGCGCCCAGTGCGTTGCGATCGCCGAGCTCAGCAGCGAGCTGGGGGACCACGGTGTAGAGAAGACGACGGACCCGAACCTCGGCGGCACGGTCGAGTTCGACGGCGGCTGGGTCCGGCTCGTGCCCGCCTGGCACACCTCCACAACGCCCGGCGGCACCGTCAACACTCCCGCCGGCCTGGTGATCAACCTGGGAGGCAGGACCGTCTACCACCTCGGCGACACGGCGCTCTTCTCGGATCTGCGCCTGGTTGGCGAGCGCGACCGGCTCGACGTGGCGCTGATGTGCATCGGCGGCCACTACACGATGGACCGCCACGACGGCGTCATAGCCGCGGAACTGGTCGGCGCGGGGACAGTGATCCCCTGTCACTACGACACGTTCCCGCTGATCGAGACCGACGCGCCGGCGTTCAAGTCCGACGTCGAGTCGCGCACGGCCGGCGAAGGCCGGGTGTCGACGACCGTCGAGATCCTTCAGCCGGGGGCGACCTTTTCGCCCTAGGCGCCGCCGCGGCGACGCTCGATCTCGAGCTCGATGCCGTCGAGCACCCGGGCCAGCCGTGCCGGCCGTGGCGATCCCGCTGACGCTCCACCGGTACCGGGCACGGACCACGGGGTAGCGTGTGTCCGTGCCCCGTGCCCCGATGCATCCGCCTCTCGGAGCGTGCCTGCTTGCGCTCGTGCTCGCGCTCGCCGCGTGCGGTGACGACGACGAGGAGAGGGCCGAGACGACCGCGACCTCGCCTACCACGACACCCACGGAGACCACTGCGACCGAAGAGACCGCTCCGGAGACGGTCCCCAGAGAGCCTGAGACCGAGACCGAGACGGAGACCGGCGCCGAGACCGCACCCAGCACGTCGCCCGAGGATCAGCCGGGCGGCGCCGGTGACGAGGAGCCGGCCCGGACGCTCGCGATGTTCACCGGGGAGGGCGGGCGAATCATGCCCCGCGTGGTGCGCGTGCCGGCCTTCATCTCGACCAGGGTGGAGCTGCGCTCGGCCGACGGGCGGGAGTACGGCCTCCTTTTCGCCACCGAGACGAGCCGCGTCAGCATCAAGGTGAGCGGCGCGCTCGGCTCGGCCTCGAGCACGATCGACGGGCTGCGCCCGGGCCGCGCGATCACGGGGAAGCCGCTGGGAGCCGGCACGGGGGTTCGGATCGAGGCCACTGCCGAGCCGGGCCCTTGATCGTGGGGCGGCCCGAGGCGCTGCCCCGTGAAGTGCAACCCTTTCCCGTTATGGATCAGGCGCGAGCACGCGAGCTTCTCTCGTTTCACCGCGGGCGCATCGAGCGCTCGCTGGCGGAGCTGGCGAGGAATGACGACGACGATGAGCTCTCCCACCTCGACCAGCACCCCGCAGACGAGGCCACGAACCTCTACGACGACGAGCTCGACGAGGGGCTCGCCGACCGGCTCCGCGAGGAGCTCGCGGCGATCGAACGCGCGGAGCAGCGAGTCGAGCAGGGCACCTATGGACTCTCCGTCGAGAGCGGCGAGCCGATCCCCGATGCGCGGCTCGAGGCGATCCCGTGGGCGGAGCGGACCGCGCAGGAGCAGGAGCGATACGAGCACCGTGGCTGAGAGCCCGATCCTCGACCGAATCGACGCCCTCGTGGACGAGGAGCATCGCCTCTGGGCCTCCTCGGAGCGGGGTCAGCTCGATGAGGAGGGCCACCGCAGGCTGGAGGCGATCCGGGGCGAGCTCGATCGCTGCTGGAGCCTCCTGCGCCGGCGCCGCGCCAACCCCGACGCGCCGGCGACCCCGCCGCAGGTACCGGAGCCTCCGAACGAGTTCGAGGGTCCCGAGCCGGAGCCCCCGCACCTGGAGCACGGCGTGCATACCGACGAGCCCGCGCCCGATCCGGACATTCCGCGCGACATTCCCTGACGAGCCGCCTCTATAGTCGATAACGGATCGTTATGGGAAAGGTTTGGGTACTGGACACGGAGACGAAGGGCACCGGGGCGAACATGGTGCCGCTGGAGAAGGTGCAGGCGAAGCCGGAACCCCGTCCTCGGAAGGCCGCGCCGCGACGCGCCAAGACAGACGAGGGGCGCTCGCGCGCACCCGCGTCGACGCCGGCGCGCGAACCGCGGACGACCTCGACTCAACTCCCCGAGGGTCACGTCCGCAAGAAGGGAACGGGCGAGATCGGCCGCGTCCAGTCGATAGATCCGAAGGCCGGCACGGCCACCGTGCGCTGGCTCAAGCGGGGAGCGGCCTCGACCGTTCCGCTGACGGCGATCTCGCGCCACTGATCGCCTCTCGTCGGTGGTTGCAGAACCGCGGGCGAAACGAACCGGTCTTGGCTGGCCAGCCAGCCATCGGTTAGGCTGGCGCCGCTGATCGCCCTGACTCACAGACGCGAGAGGAGAGAGCTGCCGTGAGCGACCACGTCATCCAGCGGACCGAGCGCGAGGACTTTCAGGCCACCAGCGATCCGGCTGTGCTCGAGTCCGCTGACCGTGGCGAGGTGCATCTCCTGAGCTACGAGCAGCTCTACAACCTCTGGGAACGCCAGCAGTGGGCGACCCAGGACGTCGACTTCACACAGGACCGGATCGACTGGCACGAGCGCATCCCGGCGGAGGAGCGCTTCCAGCGCATGTACGGGCTCAGCTCGTTCTTCATCGGGGAGCAGCGGGTCGCGGAGGAGCTCGGGCCGATGATGCGCGCCGCGCCGAGAGAGGAAATGCGCATCTTTCTCTGCACGCAGATTGCCGACGAGGCACGCCACGTGCGTTTCTTCAACCGCTTCTACGACGAGGTAGGCGTGCTCGAGTCGACCAACCTTCAGGACCGCCTGGCCGAGACGAGCGAGCATCTCAATCCGCAGTTCGGCGTGCTGTTCGACGAGATGCTCTCGAGCCGCGTCGACCGCCTCGCGCGCCACCCCGAGGACCTCGAGGTGTTGGTGGAGGCGATCACCCTCTACCACATGATCATCGAGGGCATGCTCGCCCTGACCGGCCAGCACTTCATCATCGAGTACAACGAGGAGCAGGGCACGCTGCCCGGCTTCGTCGAGGGCTTCAACAACATCGCCCGCGACGAGCACCGCCACGTGGCCTTCGGCGCCCGCTTCCTGCGGGAGATGGCCGAGCGGGACTCCAAGTACGGGGACGCGATCCAGCGGACCCTCGTGGAATGCGGGCCCGCCGCGGACGGTGTGCTCACCCCCAAGTGGTACGTGGAGGGTGAGACGGAGCTGTTCGGCGGCGCCACGCCGGACGAGACGCGCGCCTTCGCGATGAAGTGCCTCGAGCGCCGGCTCAAGGTGATCGGCCTGGCGCCGGTCGCCTGATCAGCCCCTTCACCGGATCGCCGTTACCTCGTCGACCGCGCCGCCCGCCACTAGAAGATCCGCCCGCCGAGGGGCACGTCGGCGTCGGGGTGCAGCAGGATCACTCGACCCTCCTCGTCGGGCGTACCCAGTAGGAGCACCTCCGAGACGAACGGACCGATCTGGCGCGGCGGGAAGTTCACCACGGCCACGACCAGCCGTCCCTCCAGCTCGTCCCGCGAGTAGTTGGTGATCTGGGCCGACGAGCGCTTCTCGCCGACCTCCGGTCCGAAGTCGATCCAGATCTTCCAGGCCGGCTTGCGCGCCTCGGGGAACTCCTCGACGCGACTCACGCGGCCCACGCGCATGTCGATCTTCTGGAAGTCGTCGAAGCTGGCCTCTTCCATGGCGGCGGCAGGCTACCGCGCAGGCGGCCGTCTGCCACGCTCCGGTCTCGAACCCTCGACCGCTCGGAGCCTAGAAGCCCGGTGGCGGCGGTGGGGGAGGCGGCGGCGCCGGCGTTGTTGCGACGGGCTCCCCCGCCGGCGGCGCGGGCGGGGGCGGTGGAGGCGGCGCCGGGGTCGTGACGCCCGTCGCGGGCGGGGTGATCGGCTGGATCGGCTCGCCGGGCGGGGCCGTGACGGGCGCCTCCGCCAAGTGCGGCGGCAGGGTGACCGTGGAGCGCTCCTCCTGGGTCGCCGGTGGCACGGATTCGGGCGGGTTCGCCGGGGGCGCCGGCGCAACAGGCTCCGGAGCCACGGCGGCGGGCTTCACCTTGGCGGGCTTGGCCGTGGCCTTGGCGGGTGGCTCCGGCTTCGCCGGCTGGATGGGTCGGACCGGCCTGGCCGGACTTGCCGGGGCCGGCGCCGGAGCGACCGGAGGCGACGTGACCGCGACCTGGGTTTCGGGGGTGGCGACGGGGTGAGGCTCGCTGGCGGCGTGCTTCACCTCCACGGCGCCGGCGGTGACGATCGCCGCGGCTGCCATACCGGCGGCGGCCTTGGAGG
>DATDLN010000164.1:0-7928 GCA_036519295.1 Thermoleophilaceae bacterium | reverse complement strand
AGCTCGACGCCGCCGAACAAGCCGCCGACAAAGCCCGCGCGGCGCGCCGGGAGGCCGAGCGCGCGGCCGAGGGCGCCCGCACGCGAGCCGCCGAGGCGGGCGCCGAGCTGGCGGCGGCAAACCGGTTCGTCCGCGGCGTCGCCGGACCCTCGGACGACGCCCGGCCCCTGGCGGAGGCGCTTCACGTCGAGCCCGGCTACGAGCTGGCCCTGGCCGCAGCGCTGGGGCCACGGCTCACGGCGGGGATCGTGTCCGACCTCGTCGCGGGCGAGCGGCTGCTCGACCGCGCGGGACGCGACGGTGGGAGCGCGCTGATCGACGGCATCGGCGCTCGGGGGTCGGCGTCCCCGGACTGGCGCGACCGGCCGCCGGCGGACGGCGCCGAGCCCCTGCTCGACCGGCTGCGTCCGCGACCAGAAGGGGCCAGGCTCGCCGAGAGGCTGCTGCGCAACGTCTGGATCGTCGAATCACTAGATGCTTTTGCCGCGGGCTTCGACGGCGTCGCGGTCACCCGCTCCGGGCGTCTCCTCGACCTCCGCGCCGGAGAGCTGTCGCAGGCCCCCATGGGGGGCTCCGACCGGCTGCTCGAGGAGATCGGGCGGCGAGACGAGCTCGTGGCCGCGTCGCAGCGGGCCGCCGAGGACGAGGCCCGCGCGGGCGAGGCGGTAGGGCGCGCGACCGCGCAGGTCACCGACGCGGACGCCGCCCGCGAGACGGCCGAGAGCTCGCTGCGTGCAACGCTCCGAGAGGCCGCCGAGGCCGATGAGGACGTCGGCCGCCGCGAGTGGGTCGTCGCGCGCCGCCGCGAGGCGCCCGAAGACGGGCCGGAGGCGGTGCGGCGGGCCGAGCTCCTCGGCGATCTGCGAGCGGAGCACCGCCTCGCCGAGCGCATCGAACGCGAGCGCGCGGACCGGGCTCGCGCTCTCGACGCGCTCCGGAGCGGCGCCGAGCGCGACCTGCGGGTCGGCGCCGAGGCCGACGGGGCCGCCCGAGCGCTCGACACTGCCCGGGACGCCGTTGCGGGCCGCCGCGACGCGCTTCAAGCGGAGCTCGAGGCCGGTGCGCAGGCCGGAGAGGAGACCGCCGCAACGCTGCGCGCGTGCGCGCACGAGGAGGCCGAGCTCCAAGGGCGGCTGAAGCGGACGAGTGAGGCGGTGACCGGCGCCGAGGTCGGCGCCCAGCAGGCGCGCGACGCCGCGGCCGAGGTCGAGCGCGAGCTGGACGCGATCGCGCGCCGACTGGGCCTGGACCCCGATCTCGCAGCCGAGCCGCTCTCCAGCGAGGAGCGCCAGTCGCTCGAGGCTAGGGTGGAGCGGCTCGAGCGCCGTCGCGAGCAGCTCGGCCCTGTGAACCCGCTCGCGAAGCGGGAGTACGAGGAGGCCGTTGAGCACGTCGAGGAGCTCGAGGCGCAGCGGCACGACCTCGAAGCCGCGCTCGCAGAGCTCGAGGGCCTGATCAAGGAGACCGACCGCCGGATACGCGAGGCCTTCGAAGAGACCTTCGCCGCCGCAGCCAGGAACTTCGAAGACGTCGTGGAGCACCTTTTCCCGGGCGGCCGCGGCCGCCTCCGGCTGGTGCGGGCCGACCAGGCGCCGAGGCCGGTGATAGGCGGCGAGCCAGAGCCCGCAGAATCGCCCGAGGACGAGGAGCCGGAGACGGGGGTGGAGATCGAGGTGACCCCGCCGGGCAAGTCGACCAAGCGCCTGTCGCTGCTCTCCGGCGGCGAGAAGTCCCTCGTGGCGCTGGCGTTCATGTTCGCCGTCTTCCTCGCCCGTCCGTGCCCCTTCTACATCCTCGACGAGGTGGAGGCCGCGCTCGACGACATCAACATCGACCGCTTCCTCGAGCTCGTGAAGCGCTACTCCGCCCGGGCGCAGTTCATCGTCGTCACCCACCAGAAGCGGACGATGGACGCCGCCGACACCCTCTACGGGGTGAGCATGGGCGGCGACGGGGTCTCGCGCGTCCTCTCGCGCAGGCTCGGCGGTCAGCCGGTCGACGAGGCTGCTGCCTAGGCGTCACCGGACACGGTAAACGCGGTACATGCCGAGCCGGTTGTGCTCGCCGAAGAAGCAGACCATCGCATAGCGGCCCCGGCGCGCGAACCTGACCTCGTTGTCGCTCGTGGAACCCTGACTGATCAGGCCCTGCACGTCGACGGGCTCGCCGGCGACGATGCGCCCGATCGCTTTCTCGTTGGAGGCACGGAAGGCGCGCCGAACCTGCCTGCCGCTCACGCCGGGACGTAGCGGGAACGCCAGCGCGAAGTGGAAGGTCGTACCGTCGTTCTGGACGCGAATGCGGCCGTTGCGGGGCAGCGTCCTGGGGCCTCTGAACCCGTAGTCGACCATCCGGATGCGCGCGTCGGGCGCGGGTGCTCGCGCTCCGCTTGGGGCGCCGGTCGTAAAGGTGGTGATGGCCTGGGACCTGCCCGCGATCCCGGCGGCCACGTAGGTCGTGTTCGGCCGCAGGTCAACCGTGACGGGCCGGTCCGGCAGGACCGCCGCCTCGAGGAAGACCTGGCGGAGCGCCGCCTCCTGGTTGCGCGAAACGGTCTGGCGCAACTGCTCGACGGTCACACCCGCGCGCAGCGTGGCCAGCGTCAACTCGCCTCTGCCGCTGAAGGTGAAGCGCGTCGGGCCCGCCGCGATCGGTCCGGAGGGCTCCAGCGTGATGTTCCCGTTGGCGGCGGTAACCGCCACCGTCGGAACGGATGTCTGTGCGCCAGCGAGGGTGACGGGCACCCCCACAAGCAGTACCGCACCCAAGGTCAGTGTGACTCTGCGCACCTGACGCCTCCGTGAATCGACAGCGATCAAGGCGACCCTCTCCCAGCGACGACCCCGATGTCAAGTCCGCTCGACGACATCAACGTCGACCGAGCAAAGGTCGCTTGGAATATCCCGTTCCGGGTAAGGCGCAGGGCGCAGCGTGTCCCACGACCCGGGAGGGATCATGCGTCGATTGGTCTTCGCGGCAATAGCGGCAGCGTTGCTTGCTGTGGCGGCGGCGTTGGCGGGGGTCGGCTTTGGCCGGAACTCCGAGCCCGCAGAGGCCCAGGGCCTTGCCGCGCTCACCCCGATGCAGCAGCGTCTGCTGTCGGGCTTCGCTCGGAGCGTGCTCGAGGAGCGAGTCGACCGCACTCCGAGGATCCAGGCGCAGCCTGGAACGGAGCAGCAGCGCGCCGGCATTAACGGCTGTCCGGTCGACCGCGGGTCGAACATCCGCGTGAACCAGGACTGCGTGAACCAGGCCGATCCCGACCTGCAGGGTCGTAGCCAGGCGCAGAACGAGACCGCGATCGCGCAGGACCCGAACCAGCCCTCACACTTCGTCGCCGCCAGCAACGACTACAGGCGCGGCGACAGCAGCTGCTTGGCCTACTACTCGCGCAACGGCGGACGAACCTGGCAGGACTCCGGTGTACCGAACGGCTTCACGCGGGGCACCGCCTTCGGGAACACCCCGCGACAGTACTGGGAGGCGAGCGGCGACCCGTCGGTCGCCTGGGACACAAAGGGCAACGCGTATGTGGCCTGCCTCACCTTCAACCGCGGCACGGCCGTGACTCAGAACACGGACGCGTCGAGCGCGTTCTACGTCTTCCGCTCGACCGGCACGGACGGCGCGTCCTGGAACTTCCCCGGCCGGCCAGTCGCCGAGTTCAACGACCCGGCGGGCGACGGAACGACGATGCTCGACAAGCAGTACATGACCATAGACACCCATCGCGGCAGCCCGTTCCAGGACCGCATCTACGTGACGTGGACGACGTTCGCGCCGGACGGCACGTCCTACATCTACGGCGCCTACTCGCGCGACTACGGCGAGTCGTTCAGCTCGCCCAGGCTCGTCAGCTCGGGCAGCGCGCTGTGCTCGAACGCGCTGGGCGTGCCGACGCCGCAAGGCTCCTGCAACACCAACCAGTTCTCGCAGCCGTTCACCGGTCCCGACGGCAACCTCTACGTGGTGTGGAACAACTTCAACCTCACGGCCCCGGGAGACCAGGACAACCGCAACCAGGTCCTGTTAGCGAGGTCGACCGACGGCGGCAACAGCTTCTCCGCGCCGGTGAGGGTCGCCAACTTCTACGAGCTGCCCGATTGCGTCACCTACCAGAACGCCGGCGCGGGCGTGGTGTGCGTACCCGAGAAGGGCGAGACCCAGAACTCCATCTTCCGCTCCGGCAACTACCCATCCGGTTCGGTGAATCCGCGCAACCCGCGCGAGATCGACGTCACCCTGGGCTCATACATCAACCGGCACTCGAACGAGGACAACGGCTGCGTGCCGCAGGGGTACAACCCGGACACGCGCCTGCCGCTCTACACGGGCGTGAAGACGCCCGGCGCCTGCAACAACGACATCCTGGTCAGCCGGTCCACCGACCGAGGCCAGACGTTCACAGGCGGGACGACCGACGTCCGCAGCCTGCCAGCGGTACGGGCGGGCGACCCGCGCGCGGACCAGTTCTGGCAGTGGGCGGCGTTCGATCCGAGGGGCCGGCTCGCAGTCTCCTACTACGACCGGGCCTACGGCGACGATGAGACGACGGGCTTCTCCGACGTCAGCCTGTCCGGCAGCCGGAACGGCGAGGACTTCGCCACGCGTCGAGTGACTACGGCTTCGATGCCGCCGGCCACCCAGTTCTCGGGCGGCTTCTTCGGCGACTACTCCGGCCTCAGCGCCGAGGACAACGCCCACCCGATCTGGATGGACACGCGTGACCCGAACCTGCTCGTGTGCCGCGACTCGGCCGGGGAGGTGACGCTGCCACCCAGCCTCTGCACCGCATCGGCGCCGAACGCGAACGTCGCGAACGACCAGAACGCATACACGCGCTCGCTTCCGATCCCCGTTCCCTAGGCACTCGTTCCGCGCTGCGACATAAGCTGCCGGGCCCATGGCCCGCACCTGGCAAGAGCTGTTCGTCACGGGCGACGACGCACCGACGCCGGAGCCCGACCCTGAGGAGGCGCCGCAGCGGCGGGGGTTCTTCCGGCGCCTGCGGGACAACATGGCGAAGACCCGCCAGGCCCTCGGCGCGGAGCTCCAGGCCACCGTGTTCCAGTCGCTCGACGACGAGGCATTCGAGCGCCTGGAGGAGACGCTCATCTATGCCGACGTGGGCGCGCCGACGACGGCCAAGATCGTCGAGCGCCTCGAGAACGAGGCCGAGACCGGCGATCTCCAGGGCGGGGAGGATCTCTCCCGCCGCTTGCGCGAACTGCTGGCCGACACCGCGCGGGTGAACGGCGACACGATCCCGCTCACCGAGCGCCCCACGGTGATCCTCGTGGTCGGGGTGAACGGGAGCGGCAAGACCACCACGATCGGCAAGATCGCCTGGCACCTGCAGCAGGAGCTCGGCCGCTCGGTGCTGATCGCCGCAGGCGACACCTTCCGGGCAGCCGCCGCCGAGCAGCTCTCCCTCTGGGCCGAGCGCGCCGGCTGCGAGATCGTGCGCGGCAAGCCCGGCTCGGATCCCGGGGCGGTGATCTTCGATGCGATCGAGGCCGCGAGGAGCCGCGGCCACGACGTCGTAATCTGCGACACGGCCGGCCGCCTCCACACCCAGCAGCACCTGATGGACGAGCTTCGCAAGGTGCGCAGAGTGATCTCGGGCCAGGTTCCGGGCGCGCCCCACGAGACCCTCCTCACGATCGACGCGACCACCGGCCAGAACGGCCTTCGCCAGGCTCTGCTCTTCCGCGAGGCGGTCGACGTGACCGGCATCGCGCTCACGAAGCTCGACGGCACGGCCAAGGGCGGCATCGCGCTGGCGATCGCACAGGAGCTGGGAGTGCCGGTGAAGCTGATCGGGATCGGCGAGTCGCTCGAGGACCTCCGCCCGTTCGACCCCGACGACTTCGCTCGCGCGATACTCGAGCCGTGAACGGCATGAGCGATGGCACGCGCCTGATCCGCGCCGGCCTGCCCGAGCCGGAACAGGGCGCGCCGTTTCTGCCCGGCCCCGTGTTCGCGGGCCCGTTCCACCTTCAGGGCGAGGTCGCCACCTCGGAATGGAGCTACACGCGCTACGGGAATCCCACCTTCGCGCGC
Source organism: Thermoleophilaceae bacterium (assembly GCA_036519295.1). Lineage (GTDB taxonomy): Bacteria > Actinomycetota > Thermoleophilia > Solirubrobacterales > Thermoleophilaceae > JACVRW01. Next base: position 1,865 of record DATDLN010000164.1, on the reverse strand, counting down.
TACGAGGCGGCGCTGTCTGAGCTGGAGGGCGGCGATGTGGTGATCTTCTCGACCGGCATGGCCGGCGCGGCGGCCCTCCTGCTCACCGGTCTCTCGCCGGGCTCGGCAGTCGCCATGGACCAGAGCTGCTACCTCGGGGTCCGAGGGCTGGCCGAGGCCTACCTGAAGCCGCGCGGCGTGGAGCTGCGATTGGCCGGGCCGGCCGAGCTCGCGGGCGCGGTGCGGGGCGCCCAGATGCTCTGGCTCGAGTCGCCCTCGAACCCGAAGCTCCAGGTCTACGACCTGGCCGCGCTGGCGGAGGCCGCCCGGGCCGAGGGCGCCGTGACCGTGGTGGACAACACGACGGCCGGGCCGCTCTACCAGAAGGCGCTTGACCTCGGCGCCGACTATGCCCTGACCAGCGCAACCAAGCACCTCTCGGGGCACGCGGACCTGATGCTCGGATACGTGGCCACGCGCGACGCCGAGCGCGCCCAGGCGCTACGGGAATGGCGCACGAGGGCCGGCTCCGTACCGGGCCCGTTCGAGGTCTGGCTCGCGCACCGCTCGCTGCCCACGCTCGCCCTGCGGCTCGAGCGCGCCAGCGCGAACGCGCTCGCGCTGGCCGAGGCCGTCGCGGGCCGTGACGACGTGACCGGCGTCCGCTACCCGGGGCTCCCCGCCGACCCGGGCCACGAGATCGCCCGTCACCAGATGAAGGGTTTCGGCACGATCGTGGTCTTCGACGTAGGCGGCCGGGAGCGCGCGGGGCGCTTCCTCGGGACCGCGGAGCTCGTCACCGAGGCCTCGAGCTTCGGCGGCGTCCAGACCACCGCCGAGCGGCGCGGGCGCTGGCACGGTGACGACGTGAGCGAGGGGTTCATCCGCCTCTCGGCCGGCTGCGAGGGGACGGCGGACCTCGTCGCCGACGTGGAGCGCGCGCTCGACGCGGTGTGACGACCCGGCTGCTCGTCACGGGCGGGACGGGCTATCTCGGCGGCGAACTGCTGCGCCGGGCTTCCGCCGTCGGCGGCTGGCACACCCGGAAGCCGAGGGGCGCCGGCGAGTGGGTGCGGCTCGACGTGCGCGACGCGGGGGCCGTGGGGCGGGCATTGGATCGCCTGCGTCCCGAGGCTGTGATCCACACCGCCTACCGGCAGGACGATCGCGCGACGACGCTCGGGGGCGCGGTCGCGGTCGCGGAGGCCGCTGCGGCGGTGGGAGCTCGGCTCGTGCACGTTTCGAGCGACGTCATCTTCGACGGGACGAAGCCCGCGCCGTACACGGAGGACGATCCCCCCAGCCCGATCACCGACTATGGGCGGGCCAAGGCCGAGGCCGAGGGTGCCGTGCGGGCGGCTCACCCCGGGGCGCTCGTGGTGCGCACGTCGCTCATCTACGGCGGACGCGAGCCGAGCCGTCACGAGCGCCTGGCCTGCGAGGCCGCCGAGGGCCGCGGCGGCATGACCTTCTTCGAGGACGAGCTGCGCTCGCCGGTGCTGCTCGGAGACCTGGCGGCCGCCCTTATCAAGCTCGCGGCCCGCGACGATGAAGGAATCCTGCACGTGGCCGGGGCCGACACCGTGAGCCGCTACGAGTTCGCCTTCCTGCTGGCGCAGGCACACGGCCTGCCCGGAGACCGCATTCTCAGGAGCCGGCTTGCAGGTTCGGACCTGGTGCGGCCGGCCAACTGCGCGCTCGACTCGAGCCGCGCCAGAGCGCTGCTTCGCACCCGCCTGCGCGGAGTCCTGGAGTACGCAGCGGCGCCTCCATAGCGCCGCCTCCGGCGAGCCCGAACCCGCTTCGGCGGCTCCGGACGGCCGCCATGCGGCGTCCTCGGTCGGGGCAATCCATTTTCAGGCATTGCACCCTCCCTGCGTCCTTGC
>DATDLN010000163.1:0-3306 GCA_036519295.1 Thermoleophilaceae bacterium | reverse complement strand
GACATCGACGACACGCCCGCTTCGCCAGAGGTTGGAGCAGCGCCGCCGGCCCTCGGGCGCACTGATGCAGCGGACGGAGGCTGTCGCTCAAAGGCTCAGGCGGGTTAGCTCGCGGCGGCGGACGGTGGGTGGGTCGTTAGGAGCGCGCCCGCGGTGGGTGGCGGTGTGAGCGCCCCGAGGGCCGTTCTCAGGCCCCCGCGGCGGCGAGGCGGTGGCGGTGGAGCTTGGTGAGGTTGTGGGTCGTCATCAGTAATCGCCACTCGAGGCGAACCTTGATCCTGCCTCGCCTGTGGAAGCGGTAGAAGCCGCTGTTGTGTTTGGTGTCGCCGAATAAGGGCTCGACCGTCTGTTTGCGTTTTCGGTAGCGCTGCTGGCCGTGCTCGGTCGCGAGCACGCTGCGCATCCATGAGGCGCGCCCGCTCCTCAACCAGCGTTTGGGGGTGCCGCGGGTGCCTTTGTCGGGCGCGACCAGCACCGGGATGTGTTTGCGGGCTACCACCTCGTCCATCTGCTGCTCGTTCCAGTAGCCGGCATCGGCCGCCACTGCCTCGGGCCGCTCGCTGACCCCGACCCGTTCGAGCTCCGCAAGCGTGGCGGTGACCATCGGGTCGAGCTGTGAGAAGTCGGTCGAGCTGTTGGTGATCTCGGCCGCGAGCACGATCTGCTGCTCGTTGACCGCCGCCTGCGCGTTGTAGCCCTGCACGAACCCGAACCCGATCGGAATCGGACGCGAGTCGAGATCGGTGGTGTTCACCTTGCCGGCCGGCACATCCGGCGGCCGATGCGGCTCCGCCCGGCCGCCCGGCCGCCTGCCGAGCCTGTCGCGCGCCGTCGCGCGGTAGTGCTCGTAGGCCTCGTTGGCGCGCCGCTCGACGTCGAGCTCGGCCTCCAGCCGCTCGGCCGCCAACAAAAGCCGCTCGTCGCGCGGGCGGGGGATCGGATCCGGGTTCTCCCAGCGGTGCCGCTCGAGCCGGCGCGTGCTCTCACGCAACCAGGCATCTCGCCCCTGGCGCCCGCGTCCGACGATCTCGTTCGCGTCGAGCTCGAGCGGCACCCCCTCGGCTGCCTGCGCCTCGGGCTCCTCGGCCAGCTCGCGGTTCTCGTGCTCGCGCCGCGGCTCTTGGCGGGCCTGGCGGAAGAACTCGCGCCGGCCGTCGGCGCTGCGCAGCTGCTCGGGCAGCTCGTCGCCGCGCGCCTCGCCGTAGAGCTCGTCCTCGGCGTCGTCGGTCGCCCGCGTCTCGGCCACGATCTCGCTGGCGATCCGGTCGAACTCGTGGTTGACCTCCGGGCCGGCGTTACCCGCGATGCGCGTGCCGTCGATCGAGACCACCCCGGGCTCCACCAACCCGGCCCGATCACAGAGCTTCAGCACCTCGCCGAACAGGTCGGCCAAGGCCCGCTCGTGGCGGCAGATAAAGCGCGCCATCGTCGCGTGATCGGGGACCAGGTTGCCGGAGATCACGCGGTAGGCGACGTCCCGGCGACAGTGACGCTCGATCGCCCGCGACGAACGCACCTTGGTCGCGAAGGCGTACAAGACGAGCGCCACCATCAGCGACGGCTCATACGCCGCGCGACCGTGGCCGTCGGCCCGATAAGCCACGTAGAACGCCGACAGATCCATCTCCGCCACCGCCCCGATCACAAACCACGCCAGATGGTCCGCCGGCAGCCACTCGCGCACATCAGGCGGCAACAAAAAGCCCTGCTCACGACGGCCTTCGATGAAGTTCCGCGGCATGCCGGCATTCCATTAACCGATCCGGACGGACCCCCTTTATGCGACAGCCTCGACGACCTGCGGCCGTCTCGTGGGTCCGAAATCCTGTTCGCGCAGAGCTGCTTCTGTGGAAAACCAGGGCTGACGCCGGGCACCTAGCCATGCGCGGCGGGAGGTACTTTGGAGCCGGGTCGCCCGGGATGACGCAGATCGGCGTGCACGCTGAAGTCGGGCCGTAGAAGACCGTTTCTATGGCCCGTCTCGGCCGGTCTGCCGCTCGAGGGTGCAAACTGCGGCTTGGAAATAGCGTCGAAAACCGGGCCACCGACCGCTCGAGTCCCAAATCCAACGCGGTCCGCCGGCTTCGACCCAGACAGGCCGCTTGCCGCGAACCGCTGCGTTGGGTCGCTCCGCTCTCCTGCTTCGAGCCGAAGAAGCAGCAGCGCAGTGGCTGCTGACGGGGTTCCCGCGGGGTCGCCCCTGCACGAGGCCGCGGCGTGCCGCGGAGACGCTCGCGTGCGCCAAGAGCGGGCCTGATAAGGCCGTGCCGAACATTCCCGGCCGCTGCCTGTCTCAGCAGGCCGCGCGTCCTCGAACTGAGCCGTGCGTCCGGAGAAGGGGGCCGGGCTTGTCAGGCGCTTGCCGGGAGTGAGCGGGTTTTGACACGACGAGTCGCCCTCACCCGGCGGCGGGTGTAAAGGCCGGCAAGCCCGACGACCCCGGGAGCGGGCAGGCTCTCATGTCGCGGGCGCCCGCCGGGTGCGGCTTCGCGTACATACCTGGCTACGACTTGGCGACCGCAGACGGGCGTAACGTGCCGGGTGCGCACGCTGGGGATGAGCGACGAAACGCGTCGATGGGCATCGCGATGTCGCGGGAGCGGCGCCAGCGGGTGGACCATCGCCTGCGGGCCCGGCGACCTGCGCGCCCTGGTGGCCACCGCCTCGCTGGAAGTCGGGGCCAGAGGCTGTAGAACGTAAGAGAGTCGCACGGGAGCGGCAGCGATGGAGCCCTACTTCGATCTCGGCATATACACGCGCGGGACGTCGACGGCCTCGACGAGCGCCCAGACGTGGTTCGACCGCGGACTCGTGTGGTCGTACGCGTTCCACCACGAGGAGGCGATCCGGTGCTTCGAGCGCGCGGTCGAGCACGATCCCGGCTTCGCGCTGGCCCACTGGGGTATCGCCTACGCGAGCGGGCCGAACTACAACAAGCAGTGGGAGGCGTTCGACCCGGTCGACCTCGCGGCGTCGCTCGAGAAGGCGTGCGACGAGGTCGCGGCGGCGCGCGCGTGCGCGGACCGCGCCGCGCCGGTCGAGCGGGCGCTCGTCGAGGCGCTCGGGAGCCGCTACCAGGCCAACGACCCGTCGGCCGATCTCGTCGCGTGGAACGCTGACTACGCCGAGGCGATGCGTGACGTGTATCGCGCGCATCCCGACGAGCTCGACGTCGCGGCGCTCTTCGCCGACGCGCTGATGAACCTCACGCCGTGGGCGCTGTGGGATCGCTACACGGGCGTGCCGTGCGAGGGTGCGGCGACGCTCGAGGCCAAGGAGGTGCTCGAGCGCGCGCTCCAGCGGCCC
>DATDLN010000162.1:0-63421 GCA_036519295.1 Thermoleophilaceae bacterium | reverse complement strand
GACGACACCACCAGCCCTCGGACCCCGATCCCCGCGTTCCTGGTCGCCCGCGGCCGCTACACCGCATTCGACGCGCCGGGCGCCCGCCTCGAGACCGCGCCCACCGGTATCAACGACCACGGGCAGATCACGGGCAGCTACGTCGACGCCGACGGCGTCTACCACGGCTATCTCCGCGACAGGCGGGGCAGATTCACGGACGTCGACCTGCCCGCGCCGTGGCGACCGCGCCCGGCGGCATCCACAACGGCGGCCAAATCGTGGGCCGCTACTACCAGTCCGCCCCGATACGAGGGCCCGGCGCGAAGTTCCGCGGCTTTCTGCTCGACGGGCGCAAGCTGATCCGGATCGACGTTCCCGGGGCGCTCCAGACCCAGGCGGTGGACATTGACAATCGCGGGCAGGTGGTGGCGAGAACCTCGACGCCAACGGGAACTTCCACGGCTTCCTATGGCGCAAGGGCCGGTTCAAGACGATCGACGTCCCGGGCGCCCCGGCGACTTCGCTGACCGGCATCAACGACCGCGGCGAGGTCGTCGGCGTCCATGGCGATCGCACCAGCGGATCCATCCACGGGTTCTGCTGAAGCGGGGCCGCTTCACCACCTTCGACGCGCCCCGCGTGCCGTTCACCCTCCCCATGGACATCAACAACCGCGGCCAGATCGTGGGTGTCACGCTCCTGGATGTCGACCTGACGGGGGGCGCGGGTTCCTGCTGGACAACGGCGTCGAGGGCCGGTTCACCCCGATCGACTAACCCCCGGCGCTCCCAGAACCTTCGCCTTCGGCATCAACGACCGCCGCGCGATCATCGGGACCTACGAAAACCCCAAGGCCACGGCGAGTCCGCAACCGGCCGGCGAGCAGCCCATCGGCATGTCGCTGGGCGAAGGGACGTTCTAGGCCCGCTCGAGTGTGGCCGCCGCGTGCTCGAGCGTCGGCTCGACTATCGGCCAGGACTGCTCGATGGCCTTCGGATTGCCCGGGAAGTTCACGATCAGCGTGCGTCCACGCACCCCGGACACGCCTCGCGTGAGGATCCCAAGGGGGGTGTGCTCGCGGGCGTCGGTCCGTATCGCCTCCGCGTAGCCGGGCGCCTCGCGATCGATCACGTCGCGAGTGGCCTCGGGGGTGATGTCGTCGATCGTCAGCCCCGTGCCGCCGGTAGTGAAGACGAAGCGCACGCCCTCGTGGTCGGCCAGGCGCTTGAGCGCCCCGACGATGGCCTCGCGCTCGTCCGCCACCACCTCGTGGCTCACCTCGAGCCCGGCGCGCTCGCAGAGCGCCACCAGGGCCGGGCCGGAGACGTCCTCGCCCTCGCCGCGCGCGAGCGACGTGGAGATGGTGAGCACGGCCGCTCTCACGCCGAGCTGCGGCGCCAGTCGTGCCGGCCGCCGGACTTCTCGACCAGGGCGACCTCGGCGATCTCGACCCCCCGCTCGAGGCCCTTGACCATGTCGTAGACCGTAAGCGCCGCGACCGACGCGGCGGTGAGCGCCTCCATCTCGACCCCGGTCTGGGCGCTCGTCCGGGCCTCGGATTCGATCTCGACGCTGTCGTGGCCGACCTCCATCCGCACGTCGACGAACGAGAGCGGGAGCGGGTGGCAGAGCGGGATCAGCTCCGCGGCGCGCTTCGCAGCCTGAATGCCGGCGATTCGGGCGGTGCCGACGACGTCGCCCTTGGGCGCGTCGCCACGGCGAACGGCCGCGGCGGTCTCCGCCGACATGCGCACCACGGCGCGGGCCACGGCTCGCCGGTCTGTGACCTCCTTGGCGCCCACGTCGACCATGCGGGCGCGGCCCGCGTCGTCGAGGTGGGAGAGCTCGCTCACCAGGCGAGAGTACCTCGGGCCGTTCGATGTACTAGTGGCTGGCGGCGGTGAGCGGGGCCGCCGGTGGACGAAGGCCCCGCCGACGGGTCAGCGCGCGGCCAGCCCCGCGGAGCCCGCCGGCAGTCCGCCGACGACGTCGACGGGCACCAGGCCGCCGTCCCCACGCACGCGGTAGGCGCCCACAGTTCCCGCGCCCGAGTTCAGAACGAACAAGTGGCGGCCGGCGTCGAGCGCCAGGTCGGCGGGTGCGCTGCCGCCCCCGGTGTCCGCGGCAATGCTCTCCAGCAGCGCAATCGAGCCGTCGCGGTCGACCTTGTAGCTGGAGATGTTGCCGCTGCCCGTGTTCGCGGAGTAGGCGAACCGACCGTTCTCGGTGACGATCACCCAGCACGCCGATGTCTGCCCGGTGAGCACGACGGGGCTGATGGGGGCGATTTCCCCGTCCGCCGCTACGTCGTACGAGGACAGCGCGCTGGCGCTGGGGGCGCCTCCGAAGGCCTCGGAGACGATCAGGTTCTCGCGCCTGTCGAAGGCGAAGCCGAACGGAGTTTGGCCGGCCGAGGGCCCCGATCGCAGCTCACCCGGTCGGCCGTCGCCGCCGATCCGGAAGGTGTCGATCCGGTTGGTCGCCTTCTCCGTGACGGCCAGCACGTCGCCGGAGGGGCTGAACTCGACCTGCGCCGGATCGCTCCCGGCGCCGCTGAGGCCGCGAGTTGAACCCGCCAGCGGCTGCAGGTCGCCGCTTCCGCGGATACGGAACCCGCTGATCTGGTCGCTGCCGGCGTTGAGGACGTAGAGCAGGTCACCGTGGACCGTGAGGCTGATGGGCCGATTGCCGTTCGAGGGCTCGACGTCGCGGAGGCGGAGACCGCGCGGCGTGATCTTGAACGACGTGATGCCGTTGCTGCCCGCGTTCACCGTAAACAGGCGCTTGCCGTGGTCGTCCAGCTGGACGGCTCCTTGGCTGCCGAGCCCCGCGCCCGTGCCGGCGCCGCCGGTGGCGAAGGTGCCGGCGGGAGAAAGCGAGCCGTCCGGCGCGCGGTCGAACGCCCGGATTTCGTTCCCGGCGGCCGAGTTGGTCGAGGTGTACACGGTGCCGGAGTCGTCGGATGCCGCCGCCGGCGCGGCAAATGCGACCAACGCCGCCGCGACGGTGAGCGCCAGCGCGAGTATGCGTCCCGAAGCGAGCATGCTGCTCTCCTTGGGTCGGGATCGGTTGTCCGCGACCACGCTAGGAGTGAGATCTTGCGGCTCCCTTGCCGGAATCGAACGGTTCGCTGACCGTTCTATGAACGCATCTCAGGCGGGGGCGTGAGTACGGCGCGCGGCCTCGATCAGGTCGCGCACCGCCCGCTCGTCGCCCTGCCGCAGCAGCTCGACGGGATCGGGCTCGCCGTTCACGATCGACTCGAAGAACGCCTTGCGATCCTGGTAGGTGGGGAGGTTGCCCTTCGCCCAGCCCCGCACCTCGTTCAGGAGCACGGCGAGCCGCGCGTAGGGCTGTCCGTACTCGTCGGCGATCTCGTCGCGTATGCGCTTGGCGAGCGCCGGCGAGGCGCCGGCGGTGGAGATCGCAATGGCGAGCGGACCGGTGCGGATGATCGCCGGCAGGATGAAGTTGCAGAGCGGTGGCACGTCCACCACGTTCACCAGCATCGCGCGCCTCTCGGCGTCCTCGTACGCGCGGATGTTGACCTCGGTGTCGCCGGTCGACGCTATGACGATGAAGACGCCCTCGAGATCGGCCGGCCCGGCGTACTCGCGGCGCTCCCAGCGGATCGAGCCCTCGGACGCGAGCTCCGCAAGCGGCTCGATCGCGGTAGGGGCGATCAGGGTCACGTCGCCGTCGCAGGCGAGCAGTCCTTCGACCTTCTCCAGCCCGACGTTGCCGCCGCCCACCACCACGCAGCGCCTCCCGCTCAACCTCAGGCACGCGATGTAGAAGGGCGTGTCCAGCATTCCCTGGACACAGCTCTGGTCGCAGATCCCCCGTCTGAGCTGGCAGAGGCATTCCTTGCCTGCGTAGGACTGGGCGGGCATGGACCCAGGGTACCCAGGCCCGGTCCGGCCGGTTCAGGCGTGGCGCGGTCGCAGCCTCGGAATCAGCGGCCGGCGGCGCCGGGAGCGGTCCGTGCGGGTGCCGCGGCGCCGCTCCTTGGCGACCCGTCGGAGATCCTCTGTGTGCTCCTGGGCGGCCGCGTATGAAAGCGCTCCTGTCATGCCATCGAACCTACGCGTAAGGCCCGGAGCCGCACATCGGGCATTCGCGCACAGCCGTGCCTTATCGCACGTCGCCGGGCTCCTTACCGCACCGTGTACGGGCCCGTCGAGACGCCGTGATAGCCCTTCGCGCCCACGGCCAGGGCCAGCGGGCTGCGCGGATCCTCCCCCGCCCGCAGACGATCGAGCGCGTGGCGGAAGTCGTAGCGGGGCGCCCAGCCAAGCTCGCTTCGGGCGCGATCGTTCACGTAGACCCGGTCGATGCCGGGAAGCATCCTCCAGCCGCGCTCCGCGTAGATCGCCTCGTAGTCCGGGAACAGCCGCCCGACGACCGCCGGGGCGTCCGCGCGCAGAGTCGCCAGGTCCCCGCGCGTGAACGGCGTGGTGGCGCTGACGATGTAGCGCCCGAAGCCGACTGCTGGAGCGCGCTCGAGCGCCAGCAGGTGGGCGCTCACGACATCCTCGAGGTCGACCCTGCGATAGAGGAGCTCGTTGACCTTCAGATTGCCGTCGTCATACGCGGCCCGGAGTTCGTCGCGATCGTCGGCCTCGGGGAAGAACCGTGACGTGCGCAGGATGAGGCAGGGCAGGGCATGGTCGCGGTGGACGAGCTCGCAGAGGTCCTCGGCCGCCGTTTTCGTTACGCCGTAGATGTTCCGTGGGACGGGGGCGACGTCCTCGGTGATCCATGCTGCGGGCGCCCCCTCCGGCGGGGTGAGCGCCCGCCCGAAGGCGCTCGTCGTGCTCGTGAAGAGAAAGCGCCCGACGCCGGCAGCGACGGCCTCCTCGAGCAGGTTGAGCGTCCCGGTGACGTTGGTGTCCACGAACTGCTGCCGCGTGTGGGTGCCGACGTGGGGCTTGTGCAGCGTCGCGGCGTGCACGATCGCGTCCACGCCCTCGACACAGCGCCGCACGCACGCGCGGTCCACGATCGAGCCGACGACTCCCGTGTGCTGAGACTCGAGCACGTCGAGCCCGAGGACATCGTGCCCCGCGGCACCCAGCACGCGGCACAACGCCTCGCCGAGATGCCCGGAGCTGCCTGTGACGAGAATCCTCACTCGCGCCTGAGCTCTTGAACGGCCCACCCGTTCCCATCGGGGTCCTCGAAGAAGCAGAAACGAGACCCGGGCGAACCCTCGGGCCCGAGCTGCTGCACCTCGCCGACGTCCACTCCGCGGCCGGCGAGCGCCTCACGCACGGCGTGGATGTCCTCGACGACGAGTTGGACGCCCTTGACCGAACCCGGGTCGCCAAGCGGCAGGCCCTCGCCGATCACGACCGAGCAGGCGGAGCCCGGGGGTGTCATCTGCACCACTCGCATCGTCTCGTTGGGCCGAATGTCGTGGTCGAGGTTGAAGCCGACCTGCTCGGTGTAGAAGGCCTTCGCGGCGTCGACATCGGAAACGGGGATGGGCACGACCTCGAGCTTCAGATTCATGCAGCGTCCTTTCGGTGTTTTCAGCGCTTGAAGACGTCGCGCAGCGACTTGCCGCCCACACGGAGAAGCGGCAGGACGCCCTGGCGCAGCGCGCCGGGCTTGTCGGCGTCCCGGCCGTAGAGGAGCTTGGCCGAGGCGCGCATAGCCTTCCCGAGCGACTCGTCGTAGGGGTGCCACCAGAAGTCGCGCGTGCGCGACGGCTCCCACGTCACGAGCTTGATGTTCACGCACTCGTAGAGGCCGAACTTCGAGTGTGAGCGGCCCAGGCCGGAGTTCTTCACGCCGCCCCACGAACAGGAGCACGCGCCATGGGAGTACATGTGGTCGTTCACCCACACCATGCCGGCCTGAACCCGCCGGGCGATGCGCTCGCCCTTCGCGCGGTTCATCGTCCAGACCGACGCCCCGAGGCCGAACTCGGAGTCGTTGGCGAGCGCGATCGCCTCGTCCTCGGACTCCACCGCCACGATCGGCACCACCGGCCCGAAGATCTCCTCGCGCATGAGCCGCATGTCATGCGTGACGCCGGTGAGGACGGCGGGGCGGAAGAAAGGCTCGTCGGCGCCCCCGCAGTGGAGGGTGGCGCCGTTCACCACGGCGTCGTCCACCAGCTCCCGAACGGCCTCGAGCTGCTCGCGCGAGACCATCGGCCCAATCTCTGTCGTCCAGTCCATCGGGTCCCCGACGCGAAGCTTCTGCGCGCCCTCCGCCACGCCCTGGACGAAGCGGTCCGCGACGTCGCGGGCGACGTAGACGCGCTCGATCCCCGAGCAGGTCTGGCCCGCATTCGCGAACCCGCCCCAGAGGCAGCCTGAGATCGCGTTCGGCAGGTTGGCGTCGGCGCAGACGATCATCGCGTCCTTGCCCCCGAGCTCCAGGACCGATCCCTTCATGCGCCGCGCGCACTCCTCGCCAACGCGCCGTCCCACCTCCACCGAGCCGGTGAAGAAGATCTTGGCGGCGCTCGACTCCACCAGCGCCTGGCCGACGGCGCCGCCGCCGTGGACCGTGCGCACGAGGCCCTCGGGAAGGCCCGCTCGCTCGAAGACCTCCTGGATCCGCTGACCGATCAGCGGCGTGAGCGACGCCGGTTTCAGCACTACGCCGTTGCCGGCCATCAGCGCGATCGCCACCTCGCCGAAGGGGATCGACCAGGGGTAGTTCCAGGGCGCGATGACGCCAACCACCCCAAGGGGCTCGTACGTGAAGCGAGCGCGCTTCTGCTTGATGAACACCGGCAGGGGCACACGCTCGTCCTCGAGGATCCCGGGCCCGGCCTCGGCGAGCCAGCGGAGGGCGTCGACGGTCGGCACGAGCTCCATGACGTAGGACTCGTTGCGCGGCTTGCCCTGCTCGCGTGTCAGCAGTTCGGCGAGGTCGTCGAGCTGGTCGATGATCGCCTGGCCCGCGCGGCGCATGTAGCGCGCGCGGTCGATCAGGGGCAGCTGAGCCCAAAAAGGCTGGACGCTGGCCACGTCGTCGACCACCGACTGCACCTGGTCGGGCGTCACGGTGGGGACCGCTCCGAGCCGGGCGCCGTCGAGCGCGGCGAAGGACTCGAGCTCCGCCGCGCGATCCTCGACTGGCGTGACGGCTGCCTCCATGGCGGTGATTGTGACTACTCCTCCCGCCGGCGCGCCCTGCGAATGTGCTCGAGGCGCTCGCGCAGCTCGAGCTCCTCGCCGTGGTCGGAGAGCTCGAGGAAGCGCTCGCCCTCGAGCTCGGCGGGCATCAGCTCCTGCTCCGACACCCCCTCGGGGTGGTCGTGGGGATAGTCGTAGTTCTCGCCGCGGCCGAGCTTCCGGGCGCCGGGATAGGCGGCGCTTCGAAGGTACGCCGGCGGCTCCGGCGTGCCGTGCTCTCGCACCCACGCGCGTGCGCGCCCGAGCGCCTTTATCGACGCATTCGACTTCGGCGCGAGCGCGAGGTAGATCGCGGCCTGCGAGAGATTCAGGGCGCACTCGGGCATGCCCACGTGCTCGACGGCGTGCGCCGCGGCCACCGCGACCTGAAGCGCCCGCGGATCGGCGTTCCCGATGTCCTCGCTGGCGAAGACGACCATGCGCCTGGCGATGAAGCGCGGATCCTCGCCGCCCTCGAGCATCGCGGCGAGGTAGAGCAGCGAGGCGTCGGGGTCGGAGCCGCGGGTGGACTTGATCCAGGCCGAGATCAGGTCGTAGTGGAGGTCGCCGCCCTTGTCGTAGAGGATCGCGCTCCGCTGGAGGGCGTCCTCGGCCACGCGCACGGTCACCGCGCCACCCGTGCCGACGGTCTCGCAGGCCAGCTCGAGCGCCGACAGCGCGATGCGCGCGTCGCCCGCCGCGCGCGCCGCGAGGAACTCCAGCGCGTCGTCCTCCACCCTCGGCGCCTCCGCGATGCCGCGCTCGTCCCCCAGCGAGCGGCGCAAAATCGCGAGCACGTGCTCCTCCTGCAGCGGCCGCAGCTCGTAGATGCGGCAGCGGGAGAGCAGGGCCGAGTTCACCTCGAAGTAGGGGTTCTCGGTGGTGGCGCCCACCAGCACCACCAGTCCCTCTTCCACGGCCGGCAGCAGGGTGTCCTGCTGCGCTTTGTTGAAGCGGTGGATCTCATCGAGGAAGAAGATCGTCCGCTCGCCGCTCGTGGTACGGCGGTGCTCGGCGCGCTCCAGGACCTCCCGGACCTCGGCGCGGCCGGCATTGACCGCCGAGGCCTCCTCGAAGGCCGCGCGCGCGTTCACCGCGAGCAGCCTGGCGAGCGTCGTCTTGCCGGTGCCGGGCGGTCCGTAGAGGATCATCGAGTGCGGCCGCCCCTCCTCGACGGCGGTCCGAAGGGCCGAGCCGCGGCCGAGCAGGTGGTCCTGGCCGACGAACTCGCCCAGCGAAGTCGGCCGCATCCGAGCGGCGAGCGGAAGCTCGGCCGCGCTGACGCCGGTCCGCCCGGGGGCCGAATCGTCCAGCTCGAAGAGCCGCTCCATGCTCAAAGTCTGGCAGCGAGGAAGGCCGCCACGGGCTCCGCGAGCGCTCGGGCGCGTCCTCCCAGACGAAGTGGCCGGCATCCTCGATCACCACCAGCTCCGTGTCGGGCAGCTCGCGGGCGAAGCGGTGGGCGCCGGCCACGGGCGCAAAGGGGTTGCCGGCGCCCCAGACCAGCAGCGAGGGGACTCTCAGCGCCGCAAGCCTCCCTCGAAGCGTTCGAGCTTGGCGAAGTCGCCGGAGCGGTAGAGCTCGAGATGACCGCGGCGGCGCTCCGGGTCCGAGTAGGCCTTCCAGTATTCGTCGAGGGCGTCCTCGTCGATCCCCGAGCTCGACTGACGCAGGACGGCGGCGATCGTGTCGCCCGAGCTCGACTGACGCAGGACGGCGGCGATCGTGTCGCGATCCGCGGCCTCGAGCAGCTGCTCGCCGGTGCCGGGCTCGCGCAGCGCCCTGGCCATGCCGTGCCATTGCCGTCGGGAAAGAAGCCGGTGGAGCTGATTACGAGCGCGTCGACCGCGTCCGCGTGCTCACAGGCCCACCAGAGGCCTATCAGCCCGCCCAGGCGTGCACGACCGGTACGCAGCGCTCGATTCGGAGCTCGCGCCGGAAACCTTCCACGCTCTCGACGTGGCGCTCCCAGGTGCCGGGCGGGTCGGACGCGGAATCGCCGAAGCCGGCGAGGTCGGGCGCCACCGCCCGCCGGCCGGCGGCCGCGAGCTCGGGCAGCAGGTGGCGCCACATGTAGGACGACTGCCGGTAGCCGTGCAGCAGCAGCGCGACCGGGCCGTCCGCCGGGCCGGCCTCCCTGTATGCGAGCCCGGCGGCGGTGCTCATGTGCGGGCGAGCTCCTTGGCGGTGAGGCCCTCGAAGAGCCGCTCGAGCGCGGGCCGGAATATGCACTCCGCGGCGCCAGGTCGAGCACCACCCGCTCGAGCCGCACCTCCTCGTGTGCCGCGAGCAGAAGCGTCTCCTGGAGCAGCTCATCCTTCGAGGCGAACCAATACGCGGACTGGGCCGACCTCGCGGGCGGCCGCGAGAACGGCCTGAGGCTCGCGGCCCGCCGCCGCATCCGTCCGCAAGGGGACCTGCGCTGGCTGTGGAGCGCGCGCAGGATGTTCCCGCGCTGATCGCCGCAATACTTGGCGCGTGCCGGATCGGGCTCAACTCGAGCGAAGTGCCACCGAGCTGCTCCGGCAGCTGATCCGCTTCGACACCGTCAACCCGCCGGGGAACGAGCAGGCCGCACAGGAGTTCCTGCGCGATCTGCTCGAGGCGGCCGGCTTCGAGTGCCGGCTACTCGCCGCCGTCGAGGGCCGGCCGAATCTCGTGGCGCGCCTCGGCGCCTCATCCGACGGCCCGCGACTCGGCCTGCTCGGGCACGTGGACACCGTGCTGGCCGAGCCGAGCGAGTGGACCGTGGATCCCTGGTCCGGCGATCTACGCGACGGCTGCGTCTGGGGGCGCGGCGCGCTCGACATGAAGGGCCAGGTCGCGGCCGAGGCCGCGGCCGCGCTCGCGCTGGCCGGCGAGGGCTGGCGGCCGGAGGCCGGCGAGCTCAAGCTCGTCTTCACCTGCGACGAGGAGACCGGCGCCGACGTCGGCGCCGAATGGCTCTGCGAGGAGCACCCGGACGCGGTGCGCTGCGACATGGTCGTAAACGAGGGAGCGGGCCAGAGGCTGGAGTTCGACGGGCGCCGGCTTTACGGGGTCTGCGTGGCCGAGAAGGGCGCCTTCCGCTTCACGGTCACGACCTCCGGACGGGCCGGCCACGCCTCCGTTCCGCGCATCGCTGACAATGCGCTCGTGAGAATGGCGCCGCTGCTGGAGGCGCTGCGTGAGGGCCGGCCGGCCTACTCGCTCTCGCCGGAGCCCGAGGCGCTGCTGCTCGAGCTCGGGCTCGACCCCAACGACCTCGAAGGGTCGGTCCGGGCCATGGAGGCGAAGGACCCCCGTTTCGCGGTCCTGATCGAGCCGATGCTCGGCGTGACGCTCGCGCCGACGATGATCACCGCCTCGCAGAAGATCAACGTGATCCCCTCGCGCGCGGAGCTCCAGGTGGACTGCCGCGTGCCGCCCGGGCTGGGCGAGGAGGCGGCGCTCGCGGCGATCCGAGCGACGCTGGGGAGTGACGGCTACGAGATCCGCTTCGAGGACGAGGTCTCGGGCAACCGCTCGCCGGTCGACACACCACTCATGGACTTCATCCGCGCCTTCGTGGAGCGGGCAGACCCCGGTGCAGGCGTGGCGCCGGTCGTGCTGCCGGGCTTCTCCGACTCCCACTGGTGGCGCGCAGCGTTCCCGGACTGCCTGGCCTACGGCTTCTTCCCGCGGCGCGTGATGGACGCCTTCGAGGCCTTCTCGCTCGTTCATGGCGCGGACGAGCGCGTGCCGGTCGAGGACCTCGGCTTCGCGGCGACCTTCTACGCTGAGCTTATGGTGGAGACCCTTCGATGACCGCTCCCGTGCCCGAGGAGAAGCTGCGGCTCGGCGGCATGGCGCTCCGCAACGGCCTGCTGGTGCACGGTCCGACCCACTGGGCAGCGGCCGTCCGGACCGACGACGGCGAGCTGCGGGTGGCCACCGGGCGCAAGCCGGACCTCGGCGGCAAGGCGTCCGAGCGGGTCCCGGGGCTGCGCGGGATCGCGAAGCTCGCCGAGGCGTTGGCCGTGGTGCCGCTCGTGAAGCGGGCCCTGCCGGAAGCGCGCCTCCCCATGCAGGACTTCAGGACGATCGGCGCCATGTCCGTCGCGGCTCTGGGTGGCCAGGCGATCCGCGCACGCACCCGCGGCGCGGCCCAACCCGCGCGCGGAGGGGCCGGCGTCGCGGGCGAGGCGGCGGTCGCGCTGCTCTCGGTCGCTCCGGCGCTGCTCGCGCTTCGCAGTGGCGACCTTGCCGCCTACCACGGCGTGGAGCACAAGGCGATCGCGGCCTACGAGAACGGCGCCGACGCCGCTGACGCCGACAAGGAGCACGACCGCTGCGGTTCACACCTGGTCGCGCCGATGCTCACGGCGGCTGCGCTCGGCAACGTGGCCGCCCGCCGGGCCGGGTTGCGCGGCCCCGCGGCCGACGCGGCGGTCGGCCTCGGCAGCGCGGCGGTGGCCGTGGAGGTGTTCGCGTGGGGCGAGCGCAATCCCGACTCGCGGCTCACGCGGCTGCTGCGCAAGCCCGGCCACGAGATCCAGCGTGCGGTGGGCACCCGCGAGCCGACCGCGGAGCAGCTCGAGGTCGGCCGTGCCGCGCTCGAGGAGATCCTCAGGGTCGAGGGCCCACTCTCCTAGCGACGTACCATCTTCCCATGGCCACCGAGGCCAGCCCGCGCACGCGCCTCGATCCGGGCGTATTTCGCCTCCCGGTCGAGAGAATCCGGGACGGCTACTACACGGACGCGTACTTCAACTTCACGAAACGGCTGCTCGAGGAGAAGGGGCGCCACCCCCGGGTGACGATGCAGGTGTTCCAGCGCCACCAGTCGGTTCTCGGCGGGGTCGACGAGGCGATCGCGGTGCTGAAGCAGTGCGCCGGACCGGGGTGGTCGAATGGCTGGGAGCCCGGCTGGGACGAGCTCGAGGTGCACGCTCTCTTCGAGGGCGACGAGGTCGCGCCCTGGGAGACGGTGATGACGATCGAGGGCGACTACTCGCTCTTCGCCCACCTCGAGACGATATATCTCGGCTGTCTCGCCAGGCGCACACTCGTCATGCGCAACGTGCGGGAGGTGGTGGAGGCGGCGAACGGGAAGCCCATCCTGTTCTTCCCCGCACGCCACGATCACTGGCTCGTGCAGACCGGCGATGGCTGGGCGGCCCACGTGGCGGGCGCGATCGGGGTCTCCACCGACGCCCAGGCGAGCTGGTGGGGAGGGACCGGGGTCGGGACAGTCCCTCACGGCCTGATCGCGGCGTACGGCGGCGATACCGTGGCCGCGGCGCGTGACTTCGCCGATCGCTTCGCCGGCGAGATGAACGTGACGGTTCTCGTGGATTTCGAGAACGACTCGGTGCGGACGGCGCTCGAGGTGGCCGACGCGCTGGGGGAAAAGCTCTGGGGCGTGCGCCTCGACACTTCGGGCCTGCTGGTCGACCGCTCGCTGTGGCACGAGATGGGCTACTTCGAGCCCACCGGCGTGAATCCCGTGCTGGTTGAGCGCGTTCGCGAGGCCCTCGACGGAGCTGGACACCAGCCGGTCAAGATCGTGGCCTCGGGCGGGTTCGATGCCGCGAGGATCCGCCGCTTCGAGGAGCAGGGCAGTCCGGTCGACTCGTACGGGGTCGGCTCCGCCCTCCTCCGCGGCGAGAACGACTTCACGGCCGATGTCGTGAAGGTCGACGGCCGCGACTGCGCCAAGGTCGGGCGGCGCTACAACCCCAACCCGCGGCTTCAGCGGGTGGGATAGCTCCGCGGCGGGGGCGCTCTGCGCGCCCTCTAGACTCCGCGCCCGTGTTCGGGCAGATCGACCACGTCGCCATGGCCGTCGATGACCTCGACGAGGCGATCGCGCTCTACCAGGACCGGCTGGGGATGCCGGTGCTGCACCGCGAGACGGTCGCGCAGTTCGGCGTCGAGGCCGTGCTGCTCGGGATCGGCGACGGCCACGTCGAGCTGCTGGCGCCGTTCGACGCGGACAGCGGGGTGGGCCGGTTCCTCGAGCGGCGCGGCCCCGGCATGCACCACGTGGCTTACCGGACGGATGACATCGACTCGGCGCTCGAATCGGTTCGAGCCGCGGGGCTCGAGCTGATAGACGAGCGGCCGCGCGCCGGGATCCGGAAAAGCCGTGTGGCATTCATGGACCCGAAGTCGACCGGCGGCGTGCTCATGGAGCTGGTCGAGCCCGCAAAGGACCACTGATCCGAGATGCCAGAGAAAGTGAAGCGCATCGACATAGGCTTTCAGGGAGGGCAGGTGCTGCCCGTACGCGTGAAGACCGAGGAGTACGAGGGCCTGCGTCGGGCGCTCGGGAACGAGAAGGCCGATCGCTGGTTCGAGCTCAAGACGGAGGACTCCGAGGTGGCCATCGACCTCGCGCAGATCGTCTACGTCAGGCTCGACACGGAAGAGCACCGCGTCGGCTTCTGATCCGGTGAGGGGCCGGCGCGCGCGCACCGCGCTGCGCTCGCTCGATCGGCGGCTGCTGCGCACCATGCGGACGCGCTGCCACGCGCCTCCCGTCGAGGCGGCGATGATCGCACTCGCCCGCAGCGGCGAGAGCGGCCTGATCTGGTACGCGCTCGCGGCCTCTGGGACGGTGTTCCACGAGGAGCGGCGCGACGTCTACCTGCGGGCGATTCGGGCCGTGCTCGCGAGCATGGTGGTGAACACCGCCGTCAAGCAGGCTGTGCGGAGGGCACGGCCCGCCCTCGAGGAGCTGCCGGCGCTGGGGCCGGTCTTCTGGGGCCGCTCCTACCCCTCCGCCCACTCGACCGCCTCGTTCGCGGGGGCGCGTGTGCTGTCCGAGGCACTGCCCCCCTGCCCGGTCTACGCGCTCGCCGTGGCAATGGCTTTCTCGCGCCCCTACCTGGGCGTCCACTACCCCTCGGACGTCGTGGCCGGGGCGATCCTGGGCGACGCCGTCGCGGAGCTGATGCCTTGAGTGCCCCCTTCCTCAAGCTCGCTCGCCGAGCCGCGACCGATCTTTCGGGCGGGGGCACATGATGCGGGTCGGCATCGTCGGCCTCCCCAACGCGGGCAAGTCCACGCTCTTCAACGCGCTCACGCGGGCCGGCGCGCAGGAGGCGGGCTATCCGTTCACGACCGTCGAGCCGAACGTGGCCGTTGTCGGCGTGCCCGACGATCGCCTCGACCGCGTGGCCGAGACGGTCGGCTCGGCGCCGGTCATCCACGAGACGATCGAGTTCCACGATATCGCAGGCCTCGTGCGCGGCGCGCACCGGGGCGAGGGGCTTGGCAACCGCTTCCTCGCGAACATCCGCGAAACCGACGCGATCGTGCACGTGGTGCGAGTGCACGACGACCCGCGGGTGGTGCACCCCGAGGGCCGGGTGGATCCCCTCGCCGACGTCGAGACGGTCGAGACCGAGCTGCTGTTCGCCGATCTGGAGCAGGCCGAGCGAAGGCTCGAGCGAGTGGCGCGGCAGGCGAGGTCGCTCGAGAAGGAGGCGGCCGCCGAGGAGGGCTGGCTGCGCGAGGTGGTCGACGCGCTGCGCGAGGGGCGGGGCGTCCGCTCGGTGCCCGCGCCCGCCGACGCTCCCGACGCGCCGATGCGGCTGTCTGCGCTCACCTCGAAGCCGGTGCTGTTCGTGGCCAACGTCGCGGAGGGGGCGCCCCCGCAGGTGCCGGGCGAGCTGCTCGCCCATGCGGAGGCGAGCGGCGCCCGCGCCACCGCGGTCAGCGCTCGGCTCGAGTCCGAGCTCGCCGAGCTCGAGAACGAGGAGGCCGCGGAGATGCGCGAGGAGCTGGGCGTGAGCGAGTCCGGGCTCGCCGCCGTCGTCCGCGAGGCCTTTGCGCTGCTGGACCTGATCTCGTTCTTCACGGCGCACCAGGGCGCCGAAGCCCGCGCCCGCGCCATCCGCCGCGGCACGCGGGCACGGCAGGCCGCGGGTGCCGTGCACACGGACATGGAGCGGGGCTTCGTGGCGGCCGAGGTGACCCCTTGGGCCGACCTGGTTGAGGCAGGCGGCTACGCCCCCGCCCGCGAGCGCGCCCTCACCCGGGTCGAGGGGCGCGACTACGTGGTGCAGGACGGCGACGTGGTGACATTCCGGTTCACATGAGGATCGCCATCCCCCTATACGACAATTTCACGGCGCTCGACGCGGTTGGCCCCTACGAGGTGCTCTCGCGCCTGCCGGGGGCGCAGGTGCGGTGGCTGGCCACGACCCCGGGGCCGGTGCGCACCGACAACGGCATGCTCGGCCTCGTCGCGGACGCCGCCTACGAAGACCTGCCCGATCCCGAGATCGTGCTCGTCCCGGGCGGGCTCGGCACGCGGGTGCTCCTCGACGACGAGCGCATCGTCGGCTGGATCCGCCGCGCGCACGAGACCTCCCAGTGGACGACGTCCGTCTGCACCGGCTCCCTGCTGCTCGGCGCCGCCGGCGTGCTCGACGGGCTCGAGGCGACGAGCCACTGGACCGAGCTCGACAGCCTGAAGCGCTTCGGGGCGCGCCCGAGCAACCGGCGTGTCGTCGAGCAGGGGAAGGTGGTCACGGCGGCCGGTGTGTCCTCCGGCATCGACATGGCCCTGGTGCTGGCCGCCCGGATCGCGGGCCCCGAGGTCGCGCAGATGATCCAGCTGGGGATCGAATACGACCCCCAGCCGCCGTTCGACGCCGGCTCGCGCGCGAAGGCTCCCAACCATCTCGTCGAGCGGCTCTTGGCGCTGACCCGCCGCTGACCTACCATGCGGCCGTGCCCCGGCTCGGCCTCGCCATCGCGCTGATCGCCGTGCTCCTCACCGCTCCTCCGACGGGTTCGGCCGCGGCGGGCCCGGTTGCGCAGGCGTCGAAGAGCTGCAACGTCGGCAGCGGCCGCGGCTACGGCACAACGTACGTGACCGCCCTCAGCGTGCGGCGAACGAGCTGCGCCGCCGGCAATGAGGTCGTGCGCGCCTTTCACGCCTGTCGGCCGGGGAAAAAGGGCCGCTGCCACCGCCGCGTGCTCGGCTACAGCTGCAGCGAACGCCGCTTCAACCAGATCCGCACGCAGTACGACTCGAAGGTGACCTGCAAGAAGGGGTCCCGCGTCGTGAAGCACAGCTACACGCAGTGGACCTAGCGCTCCGGATGACTAGCCGCCGAAGTCCCGCCGCACGGCGTCCAGCACCACCTCGGCCGCGATGCCGGCCCCCGTGCCGTTCAGATGGACGCCGTCCGCCTCGCGGACTATCTGCCGGCGGCCGTCGACGGTCATCGCGTCGCGGTAGTCCCCGCCCGGCGTGAACAGCTCGCTCATGTCGAGCACGCGCACCTGCGCCCGGTAGGGCTCCGCGGCCACGGAGATGGCGGCGTTGACGGCGCGCGCGATCTCCTGGCGGTCGCCGTCGCGCGGCGCCGGCAGGGTCAGCCAGTACACGCGGGCCTCGCCGCCCTGGCGGTAGGTGTTCATCATCCGCCGCACGCGGTAGGCATACTCGGCCGCCCACTCGGGTCCGCAGCACTCGAGCTGGCGGCCGCGCGGGCCGGGCAGCCGGAAGCCCTCATTCGCGCCGATGAACACCACCACGGCGTCGGGCTCGTGCTCGCGCACCTGCTGCGTCGACAGCTTGCCCCAGTCGACCAGGCCCGTCTTCGAGATCCCCGTCCCGATGTGCGGATCGCGAAGCACCTCGGCGTCGCCGTCCGCGGCGCGCCGCGCGATCTCCACGTCGAGCGGCATCGACAGCGAATCGCCGGTCACGAGCAGCGTGTCGAGCGGCCGCGGCTTTTTGGGCTGGACGCCGAGGTCGCTTGGATCGAACGAGTCGGGCGGTACCGGCGGCACGCCGCGACCGCCGCCCGCGGCCGGCGCCCGCCCGTCGAAGCCGCCCGCGCCGCCGACCTCCTCGTCCTCCAGGAACGCGAGCGCCTCGTCGCCCCACTCGTCGAACGGCAGGCGATCAGCGATCCAGCCGGCCGGCTTGCCTATCGCGAGCACGACGTCGCGCTCGAAGCCGGGCTGCATCTCCTCGCCCGATAGCCGGATCGAGGAGCCCTCGAATAGGACGAGCAGGAGCGCGGCGAGCGCCACTGCGACGATGGCGTCGCGCGAACGCAGGCGCCGTCCGCGCGGCGCCTTGGGGATGGAGGGCTGTGGGCTCGTCATCTCAGAACTGGAAGTAGATGAACGGGGGCACACCCTGGCTTGGCACGGTCGCTCCCACGACGGCCACCACGCCGGCCAGTACGAGCCCGAGGGCGGGGGCCGGCAGCCGGGCCGCTCGCAGCCGGAACCGCTCGAGCGGATCCGGCGGGAGCAGCTGGAACCCGATGACCACGACAATGGCGGCCAGCGCCGCGGGCGCCCAGAGCGTCGCCGGGCCGGGGACCGCGAGGCGCGAGATGAAGGCGGTCGCGAGGTCGAGGCTCTCGGTGCGGAACAGGATCCACCCGAACACGACCACGTTGAAGACGATCGCCCAGCGAAGCCAGCCCGGCGCGCTGACCCGCCCGCGCAGCTGGTGTTCGACCACGAGACAGGCGCCGTGCATCGCTCCCCAGAGCACGAATCCCCACGCGGCACCGTGCCAGAGCCCGCCGAGCGTCATCGTGATCATCAGATTGAGCGCCGTCCGGAGCTTCCCGCGGCGGTTGCCGCCGAGCGGGATGTAGAGGAAGTCCCGCAGGAAGCGCGAGAGGGTCATGTGCCAGCGGCGCCAGAAGTCGCGGAAGCTCGTGGCTCGGTAGGGGCTGTTGAAGTTCTGGGGGAACA
The DNA here is from genome assembly GCA_036519295.1 of Thermoleophilaceae bacterium. GTDB lineage: Bacteria > Actinomycetota > Thermoleophilia > Solirubrobacterales > Thermoleophilaceae > JACVRW01. The sequence continues at coordinate 45,602 of DATDLN010000162.1, read as the reverse complement.
CGAATCCCATGAGCAGCGCCACGCCGATCGCGATGTCGGTGTAGCCCGAGAAGTCGCAGTAGATCTGCGCCGCGTACGCATACGCCGCCAGGGCCACGTCGGGCGCGTCGTAGGCCTCGGGCACGCCGAAGACGGGACCCACCACGGTGCGGGCCAGGTAGTCCGCGATCGCGACCTTCTTGATTAGCCCCAGCACGATCAGCACCACGCCGGCGCCCACGGCCACGTTCTTCGGGTTGCGCGGCGTCGCGAGCTGGGGGATGAACTCGCGTGCCCGCACGATCGGCCCGGCTACGACGTGCGGAAAGAAGCTGAGATAGAGCGCGAAGTCGAGCGGCGAGGCGGGCGGGATCAGCCCGCGCTTGACGTCGACCACGTACGAGATCGCCTGGAAGGTGATGAAGCTCAGCCCGATCGGGAGGGCCAGGGTGAGCAGCGGCAGCGGCATCCCCAGGCCGATCGAGTCGAGGAACCTGCCGATCTCGTCGGCGAAGAATCCGTAGTACTTGAACACCCCGAGGGCGCCCAGGTCGACGGCCACCGTCGCTGCGGTGATCAGCGTGCGCCGGCGCGCGCTCGGTGCCCGCTGGACCAGCACGGCGCCGATCTGGTTCGCAACGGTGATGCCGGCGAGCAGAAGGCAGTAGCGCGGGCTCGCCGCGGAGTAGAAGACGTAGCTCGCTGCGAGGATGAACGGCTTCCAGAGACGCGGGCGGGGCATGAGCGCCCACGAGAGCGCCAGGACCACCGGGAAGAAGAAGGCGAACTCGTAGGACGGAAAGACCACCGGCGCTCAGGGCAGTATGCGCTCTGCCCGCATTGTCCTGATCACGACCCGTGCCGCCAGCGCCGCGCCGGCCACCGAGAGGTGCACGCCGTCACGCTGGCGGACACGCACCCTCCGCCCGCCGATGCGCATCGTGTCGCGGTAACGGCCGCCGGGGGTGAAGACCCGCTCGAGGTCGATCAGCCGCACATAACGCCGCGTGCCCGCCGCGGCCAAGCGGAGCGCGGCGTTCACCGCGGGGATGGTCTGCCGGAAGAAGCCGCGGCGCGCGGCGGGCAGTAGCAGCCAGTAGACGCGCCCGCGGCCTCCGCGGCCGTAGGCCACCATCATGCGCCGTGCCCGGCGGGCGTACTCGGACACCCACGCCGAGCCGCAGCAGTCCGCGCCGGCCATCGGAAAGCCGTCGTTGGCTCCGAGGAACATCACGGTCACGTCCGGTCGGATGACGACCGCCTGGTGCCGGGCGTGCGCCTGCCAGTCGAGCCCCGACGGCTTCGAGATGCCGCTGCTGATACGCGCGTCGCTCCGCACGCGCACGCGCTGGGCATCGAGGCCCTGTTCGAGGAAGCCGTCGAGAACCTGAGTCATCGAGTCCCCGGTGGCGAGCACGCTAACGCGGCCGCCCGGGTGGCGCACGCGGATGCCGCGCAAAAGGCGCTGGTCGCTCGTGCGGACTCTGACGCGCCAGCCGCCCGGCCGCAGCGCCCGGAATCCCGAGACCAGCCGAGCGGCGCCGTCGCGGAGCCGCCGCCCGCGGCAGTGGCGCGGCCCGCCGGGCGGCTCGACGCATTCCGTAAGCGTGAGGCCACCGATGCCCCACTTGTCGACGATCCGGATGCGCACCCGCCGCCCCGCGCGTGCGCGCCGAGGAGAGGCGAGCCGAAGCCGGCGGCTACACGAGGGAGTGCGCACCTGCGCGGATGCGCTCTGCCCGTCGGCCGTGATGGCGGTGAAGCTCCGGAGGGTGCGGTCGCAACGCCACCGGAGTGCCCGTGGAAGATCGGTGTCGGCTCGCGTTGGCGTGAAGGCGGCCACGGGCTCGCTGCCGCCCGCGGTGGCCTCCGTGATCGTCACGGCCAAGCCCTGGGGGGAGTGGAGGCGCAGCCGGACGTAGCCCCTTTCACGGGCGTCGGCCGTGAGGAAGACGCCCTGGTCCCCGCCGCCGGCGGGTGAACCCTCCGAGCCGCCCTCGGCATAGGCCGCGGCGACTGTGCAGCCGAGTGCACAGGCGATGGCCGCGGGCGCAAGGAGCGCGCGGCCCTTCATGTGCTCAGCGTAGCCGCACGTCCGGGCCGGCCACCGAGCCGCCGCGCACCCGGTAGACGCCGGGGCGCTCGAGCTCGGCGCGGTAGCGGCCCCGGCGGCTCGTGTGCACGAAGCTCACGAGGCGCCAGCGCTTGCCGACCTTGCGCTCGACGCGCAGCCTGTGCTTCCGGGGGGTGGGCCAGAACTCGCCCACCAGAGCCCGCCGTGCCCCTCCCGGCCAGAATTCGCCCACGAGGGTGCGCCGCGACGCCGCGCCGGTCCTCGTCGGGCGCACCGAGCCCACCCGCTTCGCCGAGCTGCTCACGGAGACGATCGTCAACCAGGAGTCGCGCAGGCCGAGCCGCGCCCGAATCGACGGGCCGGTGATCGTGGTCGACCCTCGGGAGCCGACGACTCGCGCGCGCACCACGCGCGGCGAGGCGCCGCGTTGCAGCACCTCCAGCCGCTTGAAGGTGCCCGGCGCGCCGAGCGCCCGCGTGAGAGTGGCGGTTGAGAAGGTGGCCTGCCAGCGGTGGTACGGCGAGCGGCTGTCGTAGGGATCGGGCACTCCGACGAGCCATGGCGTGCTGAGCGCGCCAATGAACGAGTACTCGATGTTCTCGGTGTGGCCGCCCGAGGTGGAGAAGTAGTAGGTCACGGCGGGCGCGCCGTTGTAGGTGAGGATGCGGCCGGCGGTCTGGGCCACCGCGGCGTCGCTGCGCACGCTCTCGCCGGTCACACCGCGGTAGACCTGCGAGCGAGTGTCGGGGTACTGGTCGAAGGAGCCGCTCGTCTTGCGCGTGGCGAGCGCGTAGGTCCGGGCGGCCACGGCCTGGACCTTGAGCGCCTCGAGCGGCCACGAGGACGGCATCTCGCCCGCGACCACACCGCGCACGTAGTCATCGAGGTCGATCGCGTTGATGGCGGTGACCCCGCCGCCGTCCGGGAGCACCTCGATCGCGCCTCGATACAGCCCGCTCGATATTCCGTTCAGCGCCGGGCCGAGCAGCCGCAGCGGCTCACCCGCGCCTTCGAACCGCGCCGACCCCGAGAAGCTCCCCACCCGCTTGCCGCCGGCGGTCCTGACGACGACGCTCGAGCCCGAGCGGCGCGCGACGTACGTGGTCCCCGAGCTCAGGTCCGTGCCGCCCACGCCGGTCGCGCCTCGCACCCGGATGTACGGGTCGACCGGCTGGAGGAGGACGCGCACCGGACGCGTGGGCGCCTGGCTGAGGGCGGTGCCCGTGTAGTAGTGGGCGAGTATCCCCGGATACTGGGCTCCTGCCAGCGCGTAGCCGTAGGCGCCGTATTGGCTCATGCCGATGCCGTGGCCGAAGCCGGCGCCGCGCACGACGTGGCGCACGGCGGCCTCTGCCGTCGGAGAAGCCGCAAGCGCGGCCAGAAGGGTGAGAAGGATGGTTCGACGCACGGTTCCCTAACGCGCCTGGATGACGAAGGTAGCGGAGCTTCAGTTCACTGCATAGAGGCGCCACTGCCCCGGCACCCCTCTGAGTTCGTGCGCGCCGCGGTCCTGGAAGTCGATTCCAGAGCCCGCCACGAGATCCTTCACGGTGCTCGAGACGAGCACCTCGCACGGCTCGGCACGGTCCATCACGCGCGCCGCGATGTGCACCGCGAGGCCGCCGATGTCGCTGTCCATCACCTCGAGCTCGCCCGTGTGGAGGCCGGCCCTCACCTCGAGACCGAGTGAGCCCATCGCCTCGGCCACCGAGGCGGCGCAGCGGATCGCGCGGGCCGGACCGTCGAACGTGGCCATGAAGCCGTCGCCGGTGCGTTTCACCTCGCGGCCGCGATGGCGCTCCAGCGCCCGCCTGAAGAGAGCGTCGTGGCGCTCGAGCAGAAAGCGCCAGCCGGTATCTCCCATCTCGGCCGCGCGGCGGGTGGAGTCCACGATGTCCGTGAACATCACCGTCGCGAGCATGCGGTCGGGCTCGTGCGCGTGGCGGTCGCCGGTGAGGAACTCCTCAATCTCGCCGAGAATCGCCTCGCTGTTTCCGACCGAGAAGACGTTGTCGCGTCCCTCGAGTTCTACGAAGTGTGCTCCGGGGATGTGCGCGGCGATGTAGCGCGAGTGCTCGATCTTGATGAAGTCGTCGTCTCGCCGGTGCATCACGAGCGTCGGCACCCGGATCGAGGGCAGTACGTCCCGCACGTCGAACTCGCCGATGAGGTCCAGGATCCGCTTGATCGTCCCGGGGCTGGCGGCAAGGCGCTCGAGATGCGCCGACCACTCCAGGAACTCCGGGTCGTTCAGCTCGCTCTTGGCAACCCCCCGCACCACACGTCCCTCCCCCCAGTGCGCGACCTGCTCCGCCATGTGCTCCTCGCGCTCCTTGGCGGGCCAGGCCCATTCGTAGTCCGGCGCCCAGGTGGCCCGGGCGAAGGTGGCGTAGAGGATGAGCGCCTCGGTCCGCTCGGGATAGGTGGCCGCGAACAGCGCCGCCATCGGCCCGCCCTCGAGGGTGCCGACGAGCGTTGCCCGCCGCGAGCCTGCGGCGTCCATCACGGCGTGCACGTCGTCCATCTGCTCCTCGAGCGTGGGGGCGCCGAAGAACGGATCGGACAGGCCCGAGCCGCGGCGGTCGAAGGTGATGACCCGCGCGAATCGGGTCAGCCGTCTCAGGAAGCCGGCCATCGAGCGCTCCGACCACAGGTACTCGACCTGCGACACCCAGGGCGGCACCCAGACCATGTCGATCGGTCCGCTGCCCTCGACGATGTAGGCGATGTGCAGCTCGCCGCTCTTGGCATAACGCGCCACGGGTGGCACGGCACTGACGTTACCGAGGCGCAGTACAGTCAAAAACCAGTGGCGGCGAGAAAGGCGAGCGACGTCTTCGTGGAGTGCCTGGAGGCCGAAGGCGTGAAGCACGTGTTCGGCATCCCGGGCGAGGAGACACTCGACCTGAACGGGTCGCTCTCGCGCTCGTCGATCCAGTTCATCCCTGTGCGGCACGAGCAGGGCGGCGCTTACATGGCCGACGTGTATGGGCGGCTAACGGGCCGCGCCGGCGTCTGCCTGGGCACGCTCGGCCCGGGGGCCCTGAACCTCACGACCGCGGTGGCCGACGCGTTCCTCGACCGCGCGCCGCTCGTGGCGCTGACTGGCCAGGGAGACCTTGAGAGCATGCACAAGGAGTCGCACCAGTACGTGGATCTCCTGCGGGTCATGCGCCCCATCACCAAGTGGAACGCGCGGCTGTCGGACCCGGCGATCATCCCCGAGGTCGTCCGTAAGGCGTTCAACGTCGCCGAGGGCGAGAAGCCGGGCGCCACCCACATCGAGCTCCCCGAGGATGTGATGGCGGCCGAGACCGACGGGGAACCGCTCCGGCGGCGCCGGCAGGCGCGCCCAGAGCCGGCGGCGCGCGAGCTCCTCAGGGCCGCCGATCTCGTTCGCGGCGCCATCAACCCGGTCGCGCTTGCGGGGAACGGCGTCGTACGCGGCAACGCCGCCCCGGCGTTGCGCGAGTTCGTGCGAGCCACCGGTATCCCCGTGGCCGAGACGTTCATGGGCAAGGGCCTCCTGCCGCCCGAGAACCCGAAGGCGCTCGGAACGGTCGGTCTCCAGTCGGGCGACTACACGATGGCCGGCTTCGACGAGGCCGACCTGGTGCTCGCGATCGGATACGACCTGGTGGAGCACTCCCCCGAGCACTGGAACCCGAAGCGCGACAAGACGGTCATCTGCGTCGACTCGCTTCCTGCCGAGACCGACGCCTACTTCATGCCCGAGGTCGAGCTGGTGGGCGACATCTACAACATCCTCACCCGCCTCGCCGAGGAGGGCCGGCACGTCCCCCACCAAGGCGGGTCGACAAGGCTCCGCGACCTCGTGCTCGGCCGCTTCGAGCAGGCCAGGGACGACGATCACTTTCCGATGCAGCCCCCGCGGGTGCTCTACGACATCCGGGCGGCGCTTGGCAGCGAGGACATCCTGATCTCGGATGTGGGCCTGCACAAGCTCTGGATCGCGCGCATGTTCCCCGCCTACGAGCCGAACACCGTCCTGATCGCGAACGGCCTCGCCGGGATGGGCTTCGCGCTGCCGGCGGCGATCGCCGCGAAGCTCGTGCACCCGGAGCGGAACGTGGTGGCGGTGAACGGCGACGGCGGCTTCCTCATGAACTGCCAGGAGTTGGAGACCGCCGCGCGGCTGCGGACCCCGTTCGTGAGCGTCATCTGGGAGAACGGCCAGTACGGCTCGATCGTCTGGAAGCAGGACAAGAAGTTCGGCGGCCACTTCGGCACCGACTTCACGAACCCGGACTTCGTCAAGCTCGCCGAGGGCTTCGGCCTCCCCGGCTGGCGCTGCGGGTCGGCGGGCGAGTTCGGAGAGCGCCTGCGCCACGCGCTCACCCTCGACGTGCCGTCGCTGATCGTGGTCCCGATCGACTACTCGCTCGACGTTGCGATCAGCGCGGAGCTGGGCACCGAGACGGTCGTCACCTAGGTGCGCCGCCCCGCCGGTGCCCGGTCCGCGCGCTGCGGTGACCCTTCCGGGTGACTCGAACCTGCGTAACGTCCCAAACCCCGCGGTCCGCGGCGAGCTTGCCCGCCGGCCCGACGAGATGCGCCCAAAGCCCGAGAGTAGTCTCAGGGGAACGGGTACGTGAGGAGTAGAGATGGCTATCGCAACCGAGGAACAGACGGTCGTAGACAAGGTCGAGAAGAGGCTCTACATAGGCGGGGAGTGGCGCGACGCGTCGGGTGCCGGCACGCTCGAGGTGCTCGATCCCGCAACAGAGGAGCCGCTCTGCGAGGTGGCGGACGGAACGCCCGAGGACGCCATGGCGGCGCTCGACGCGGCCGTGGAGATGCAGGGCGAGTGGGCCGCTACACCCCCAAACGATCGCGCCGGGATCCTTTGGAAGGCGTTCGAGGCGCTCACGGAGCGCGCCGACGAGCTGGCGCTCCTGATGACGCTCGAGATGGGCAAGCCCGTGGCCGAGTCGAAGGCCGAGATCATCTATGCGGCCGACTTCTTCCGCTGGTTCTCGGGCGAAGCCCTGCGCATCGACGGGAACTACAAGCAGTTCGCCAACGGCACCAGCCGGGTGGTGGTGATGAAGCAGCCGGTGGGGCCGAGCCTGATGATCACCCCGTGGAACTTTCCCATGGCGATGGGCACGCGCAAGGTGGGTCCCGCCATCGCGGCCGGCTGCACGATCGTCATGAAGCCGGCGCAGCAGACGCCGCTCTCGATGCTCGCCCTCGGGCAGATTCTCGAGGAGGGCGGCCTGCCGGGCGGAGTCTTCAACATCCTCACGACCTCCTCCTCGAGCAAGACGACCGGCCCGCTCATCGAGGACCCGCGCCTGCGCAAGCTCAGCTTCACCGGATCGACCGAGGTGGGGCGCAGCTTGATCGCCGCTTCGGCGCAGAACGTGCTCAAGACGTCGATGGAGCTGGGTGGCAATGCGCCCTTCCTGATCTTCGAGGACGCCGATCTCGACGCCGCCGTCGACGGCGCGCTGCTCGCGAAGATGCGCAACATCGGCGAGGCCTGCACGTCCGCCAACCGCTTCCACGTCGCCGAGCCCGTGCGCGAGGAGTTCCAGCGCCGCCTCGGCGAGAAGATGGGCGGCCTCAAGGTCGGGCGCGGCACCGAGGAGGACGTGCAGGTGGGGCCGCTGATCGACCAGCCCTCGCGCGAGAAGGTCGCCGGGCTCGTTCAGGACGCGCTCGAGAAGGGCGCGACGCGCGTCGTGGGCGGCGAGATTCCCGACGGGCGCGGCTACTTCTATCCGCCGACCGTGCTGGGCGACGTGCCCGCGGAGGCGCGCGTCAACAAGGAGGAGATCTTCGGGCCGGTTGCGCCCGTGGGCACCTTCGAGTCCGAGGAGGATGCAATCGCGCGTGCCAACCACACCGAGTACGGCCTCGTGGCGTACGTCTTCACCCGCGACATCAAGCGCGCCATCCGAGTGTGCGAGGGGCTCGAGACCGGCATGGTCGGGCTGAACCAGGGCATGGTCTCGAACGCCGGCGCGCCCTTCGGCGGCGTCAAGCAGTCGGGCATCGGCCGCGAGGGCGGCAAGGAGGGCCTCGAGGAGTTCCTGGAGACGAAGTACATCGCCGTGAACCTCTGATCTCCTTTCGCGGCCCTGTCCTGCACGATGACTTGCATGGGTTGAGCCACTCCGCCTGATGTGACCAGCATGTGGGCGTGCCTCTCGGTCGGGGTATTTCCGGCGGGGCCGTCCTGGCTCTCGCCGCCGCCGTACTCGCTCTGCCCTCGCCGGCAGCGGCGGGCAGCGCGAACGTCGCAGCGCTCCAGGCGGCGCTGTCCTCGCTGCACCTGTACGAGGGCTTCGTCGACGGCGTCAGAGGGCCGCTCACTCGCTCGGCCGTCGTCCGCTTTCAGCGGCGCAAGCACCTTCTCGTGGACGGAATCGCCGGGGCCCAGACGAGACGCGCCCTCGGCGGCCGCGGCCGGCCGCGGCTCGGCAGCCGTGCGATGCGGCTCGGCGACCAAGGCTGGGACGTGGCCGCCCTCCAGTTCCTTCTCCTGCGACGGGGCTACGGGCCAGGTCGCGTGGACGGCGCCTTCGGACCGCTGACCCAGGCCGCTGTGCTCCGCGCCCAACGCGGGCTCGGCCTCGGCACGGACGCAGTCGCCGGGCCGCAGACCATCCGGGGCCTGCGTGGCGGCGGCAGCAGCAGCGGGACGCAGCCGGTGAGCAACCCCACGGGCCCGGTGAGCTTTCTCCGCCCCGTCGCCGGGCCGATCGGCGACGGCTTCGGAGCTCCACGCCCCGGCGGCAGGGGCCACCAGGGCGTCGACTTCCCCGTCGCCTACGGCACGCGGGTGGGAGCGGCGGGCGTCGGGACCACGATCTTCGCGGGCTACAACTACGGCGGCTACGGGAACCTCGTGGTGGTCCAGCACCGGCTCGGCTACACGACCTGGTATGCACACCTCTCGAGCATCACCACCCAGGTCGGGCAGAACGTGGTGGGCGGCACGGAGATCGGTCGCGTCGGCTCGACCGGATACTCGACAGGTCCCCACCTGCACTTCGAGGTGAGGCGCTACAACACGCCGGTCGACCCGGTGCCCATGCTGCTGACCACGGTCGCCGCGCGCCGGGCTCCGGCAGGGGCGAGCCACGAGCACGAGCACCTCGAGTGCGAGGGCTCGGCCGCGGGCAGGAGCGGCGGAGCGCCGGTCGGGTCGACCTGGATCGCGCGCGAGCGGCTCTGCCGCCGCTAAAGCGCACGCGGGCTCAGCCCGATTGCTTCGTCCCGCGGGTCATGGCGCGCAGGTCGAGCGCCTTGTCGAGCGTCTCCTCGTCCACGCCCTTCTCGATGGCCACCTCGCGGATCGTCCGCTCGGAGTCCACCGCCTCCTTCACGATCTCGGTCGCTCTGTCGTAGCCGATGTAGGGGTTGAGGGCGGTCGCGATGGCCGGGGTGGACTCGGCGTGCCGGCGCAGCACCTCCACGTTCGCCTCGATTCCCTCGACGCACTTCTCCGCGAACATGTGGCAGGCGGCGGTCAGGATCCGGATCGACTCGAAGACGTTCCGGGCCATCATCGGCACGCGGACGTTCAGCTCGAAGGCGCCCTGGGTGCCGGCCACCGTGACGGCCGTGTCGTTGCCAATCACCTGCGCCGCCACCTGCAGGACGACCTCGGGGATCACCGGGTTCACCTTGCCGGGCATGATCGACGAGCCCTTCTGGAGCTCGGGCAGCCGAATCTCCGCCAGGCCTGTGCGGGGCCCGGAGCCCATCAGGACCAGGTCGTTGGCGATCTTGGTGAGCGACACCGCCACTCCCTTGAGCGCCGAGTGCAGCTCCACGAGACCGTCGCGGTTCGCCTGCGCCTCGAAACGGTCGCGGGGCACCTCGCCGAGGCCCAGCCTCTCCCGCACGCGCTCGGCGAACTCGGGATGAGTGTTCAACCCGGTGCCCGTCGCGGTGCCGCCCAGCGGGATCTGGGAGGCGCGGCCGAGCGCGTCCCGCACACGATCGCGACCGAGGGTCATCTGGGCGGCGTAGCCGGCGAACTCCTGGCCCAGAGTGACCGGTACCGCGTCCATCATGTGCGTTCGGCCCGACTTGACGATGTCGGCGAACTGCTCCGCCTTGCGCCGCAGGGCGCCCGCGAGCCGCTCGAGCGCGGGCAGCAGCTCCGACTGGACGCAGTCGACCGCGGCCAGGTGCACCGCGGACGGGAAGACGTCGTTCGAGGATTGCCCCATGTTCACCTGGTCGTTGGGGTGCACGTCCTCGCCGGCGAGACTCGCGATTACCTCGTTGGCGTTCATGTTCGAGGAAGTGCCCGAGCCGGTCTGGAAGACGTCGATCGGAAACTGGTCGTCGTGCTCGCCGGCGGCCACCTCGTCGCCCGCGCGGGCGATGCGCTCGGCGACGTCGGCGTCGAGCAAGCCGAGCTCGGCGTTCACCCGCGCGGCCGAGGCCTTGATGCGCCCGAGCCAATGCACCACCGGCGCGGGCACCCGCTCGCCCGATACCGGAAAGTTCTCGACCGCCTTGATCGTCTCGGGCCCCCAGAGCTCCTGCTGCAGCGCCAATCCGTCTCCTTCGTAGCTTGCCCCACTGAGGCTATCGCCGCCAGGGTGGGGCGGGCCATGCAGGCGGGTGTGGGCGGCCCATGCAGGCCGCCTGTCCGCCCGCCCTTGCCGGTGCGCGTCTCCGCCGGCGGCCGGGGAATGGAGGTTCGGATGACGTTTCGGTTTCCGAACCGGTGCATTCCCCGTGCCCTACGGGCGCTGCTACGGGTTCCGTGTTGTGATCGCTGCGCGTGACCGCTCTCATCCGGATCGACCGGACGTGGACGCTTGCGCCCGACCGAGGGCGGCAGCGTCCCATCCGCTTCTGCTCGCGCTGCGGGCAGCCCTCGGAGGATCCTCCGGGGCGGCCGGAGCTGCGCCGGCGCGTCTGCGACCGCTGCGGCATGGGAATGGTCCTGACATGCCCGCGCGACGCCCTCCCCGGTGAGGCGGCGGCGTTCCTCATCCTCACCTACGAGCTCGAAGTGAGCGCAGTCAGCGAGGCCGGCGAGAAGGTCTTTGGCCGCGAGCAGGGCCTGATCGGCGCGCAGCTGCTCGATCTGCTCACGAGCCCGATGGGCGACGACCAGCTCGTGCGACACGCCAACGCTGCCGCCCAGCGTCCGTGCGATCCGGTGGTGTTACCCGTGCGCCTCGTCTCCGCGCGGGCGCGGTTGGTGGGCACCATGGCCGCGCGAATCGCCACCTGCGGCCCGCCTAGAGCCGCGCTGCTCACGGTCGAGCCAAGCGACTTCGGCCGCCGCTAGGCGCGAACCCGAAGCAGTGCAAGAGCTCCGGCGCGCTTGCGCAGGGGACCCAAACCTCCATCAAGATTCTGCTGCTTCTGCCGATAACTTCTGCATGGGGTTCGTTTGCGCGTGGCTTGACATGGAGGAGACGTGAGCGGCATCAGGACGAATGCAGCCGCCGAGCTGCTGGGAGTGAGCCCCAACACCCTGCGCAGCTGGGAGCGTCGCTTCGGCTATCCGCGCCCGCGGCGCACCCAGGGCGGCCATCGGCAATACGACCTGACGGAGCTCGAGGCGCTCCGCCGTGCGCTGCTCGAGACCCACAACATCTCCTCGGCCATCGAGCTGGCGCGTCAGCGCGGCGAGGGCCCGAGCTCGCCCAGCCGGCTGGTCGACGCCTTCGACCACTTCGACGAGGGTGGGGCCGACCGCGTGATGGAGGAGAGCCTGGCCGTGCGCTCGGTGGAGCGCACCGTCGAGGAGGTTCTACTGCCCGGCCTCGAGCTCGCGGACGGCCGCGAGAGCCGCGAGGCCGAGCGCGAGCTGGCGCTCCGATGGGCCACCGGCTGGCTGCACGCGTCCCGCCGCGTGGCTCCGCCCGCCAGCCGGCCCCAGGGAGTGCTGCTGTTCGACTCGAGTCCGCGGCTCGACCTGGAGTCCCTCAACGTGCAGGCGCTCGAGCTCGGCCTCCGTCGCGCCGGGTTCCGCACCCTGCTCCTGGCCTTCGACCTCCCCCCAGAGCGGGTGGTCCGCGCCGTGCGCGCGCTCGATCCGACCGCCTTCGTCTTCTGCGGTGGCGAGGCCACGCTCGACGTCGTCGGGCGCCTCGTCTACACGGTCCGCCAAGTCGGCTCGGCTGCCCCGGTGTTCGAGTATCGGGAGGCGATGGCCGTCCCAGGCGATCACGGGATCCCCTCGCTCGGCTCGACGCCCGTCGAGGCCGTGGAGCGTCTCAAGGCCTATGTGGACAGCGGCCGGATCGAACAGGTGGTGATGGTTCCCGAGCCCGGGCAGGGTCACGGCGTCCGCATCTCGCTGGCCGCGCGCAACTAGGCGGGCGCCCCCCGAGTCGAACTACGCCGCGAGCTTCCGGCAGATCTCCGCGAGCAAGCGCTTCTCGCCCTCGTCGAGCGCGCCAAACGCCCGGGTGACGCGGTCGGCGTGGTCCGGGAAGAGGCGCTCGACCACGTCGCGCCCGGGTGCGGTGAGGTCGATCGCCACCGCGCGCCGGTCGTGGGCTACCCGCCTTCGGATCACGAGCCCCCGTGCCGACAGCGTGGCGGTGACCTCCGTCGCGTTCGCCTTGCTCCAGCCGAGACGGCGGCGGAGCGTCTTCAGCTCGAGGGAGCCTCCCGCGGTGGTCAGCACGACCAGCGCCGAGAAGCCGGCGGCGGAGACACCCTCGCGCTCGAGCTCAGCCGCGAGCCGCCGCCGGACGGCCGCCTCGGCGCGGAGGAGCGCCTGGAGCGCGCGGTGGGCGAGCGGATCGCCGAGCTCGAGGGGCGACATCCCGCGGCGATCGTAGGGTGGGGATCGGACGGGCGGGCAAAAGTCGGCCGCACCTCGGTACCTAGAATCGACGGCTCGTGCCCCGCTACCGGCCCGTAGACCCAGCCCAGTCGTTCCCCGCGCTCGAGGAGCGCGTGCTCGAGCGCTGGCGCGAGCGCGACGTCTTCCACGAGTCGATCCGTCGCCGCGAGGGCGGCCCGCCGTTCGTCTTCTACGAGGGTCCGCCCACCGCCAACGGGCGGCCCGGCTCGCACCACGTTCTGAGCCGGGTCTTCAAGGACGTCTTCCCGCGCTACCGAACCATGCGCGGTTACTTCGTGCCCCGCAAGGGCGGCTGGGATTGCCACGGACTCCCGGTCGAGCTCGAGATCGAGAAGGAGCTCGGCTTCACCACGAAGCACGACATCGAGCGCTACGGCGTGGCCGAGTTCAATGCCAAGTGCCGCGAGTCGGTGCTCCGCTACATCGACGAGTGGAACGAGCTGACCGAGCGGATCGGCTTCTGGCTCGACACGGACGACGCCTACTACACGCTCACGAACGACTACATCGAATCGGTCTGGTGGTCCCTCAAGCAGGTCTTCGACAAGGGCCTTCTGACCGAGGGTCACCAGGTGGTGCCCTACTGCCCCCGCTGCGGCACGGCGCTCTCCTCGCACGAGGTGGCGCTCGGCTACGAGGACGTGGTCGACCCGAGCGTGTACGTGAAGTTCCCGCTGCTGGACGACCCGAGCGTCTCCCTGCTCGCCTGGACCACGATGCCCTGGACGCTCGTGCCGCACGCGGCGATCGCAGTGGACCCGGAAGTCACCTACGTTCGCGCCCGGCTCGGCGACGAGCGGTTCATTCTCGCCGAGGCGTTGCTCGAACGGGTGCTCGGAGAGGAGGCGGTGGTCGAGGAGCGAATGCCCGGCTCGGCCCTGCTGGGCCTCCGCTACGAGCCGCCCTTCCCGTACATCCGCGACTACGGACCGCGCGGTCACACCGTTCTGCCCGGCGACTTCGTGTCGATCGAGGACGGCACCGGCGTGGTGCACACCGGCGCCGCCTGCGGCGAGGACGACTTTCGCCTCGCCCAGGACAACGGGCTCACGATCCACAACCCCGTGCGCCCGGACGGCACCTTCGACGAGCGCGCCGGTCCCTTCGCGGACCTCCACGTGCGCGAGGCCGACCCGAAGATCATCGAAGCGCTGCGCGAGTCGGGCCGGCTGTTCCGCGCCGGCGAGTATGAGCACGCCTACCCGCACTGCTGGCGCTGCGGCACCCCGCTCATCTACTACGCCAAGACGAACTGGTACGCCCGCACCACGGAGGTCAAGGATCAGCTGCTCGCGGCGAACGAGTCGATCACCTGGTACCCCGACCACATCAAGCACGGCCGCTTCGGCAAGTGGCTCGAGACCAACGTCGACTGGGCGCTCTCGCGCGAACGCTACTGGGGCACGCCGCTGCCGATCTGGCGGGCGGACGACGGAGAGACGATCTGCGTCGGCTCGCGTGCCCAGCTGCGCGAGCTGGGCGCGGAGGTGCCGGACGACCTGCATCGTCCCTTCATCGACGAGGTGACCTTCGAGCGCGACGGCAAGACCTTCCGCCGCGTGCCGGACCTGATCGACGTCTGGTGGGACTCAGGCTGCATGCCCTTCGCTCAGTGGCACTCGCCGTTCGAGAACCAGGAGATCTTCGAGGAGCGCTTTCCCGCGAACTACATCTGCGAGGCGCTCGACCAGACGCGGGGCTGGTTCTACTCGCTGCTCGCCGTGTCGACTCTGCTGTTCGGCCGCACCTCCTACGAGACCTGCCTGTGCTTGGGCCTGATCCTCGATCCCGATGGACAGAAGATGAGCAAGTCCCGCGGCAACGTGGTGGTGCCCTGGGACGTGATCTCGGCCCACGGTGCGGACGCCTTCCGCTGGTACTACTTTACCTCGAAGCAGCCCTGGGACGGGTACCGCTTCTCGCTCGAGACGGTCGGGGAGTCCGTGCGGCAGTTCCTGAAGCCGCTCTGGAACATCTACGCGTTCTACGTCCTCTACGCGAACGTGAACGAGCCGTCCGGGGACGGCGAGCGCACCGACCTCGACCGCTGGATCCTCTCCCGGCTGAACGCGACGGTGGAGCGCGTGATCGATCGCGTGGAGGACTACGACACGACCTTCGCCGGCCGGGCCGTCGCCGAGCTCGTCGACGACCTGTCCAACTGGTACGTGCGCCGCTCGCGCAGGCGTTTCTGGGACGGCGAGCCCGGCGCGTTCGCGACGCTCCACGAGTGCCTCGTCACGATCGCCAGGCTGCTCGCCCCGCTGACCCCGTTCGTCGCCGACGAGATCTACGAGAACCTCGACGCGACGGAGCCGTCGGTGCACCTGTGCGACTTCCCGTCGCCCGGGGAGCGGGACGAGGAGCTCGAGTGGCAGATGCAGGTGGCGCGCGACGCCGTCGAGCTCGGCCGCGCCGCCCGGGCCCAGGCGAAGGTGAAGGTACGCCAGCCGCTGCGCGAGGCCGTGGTGGTGGCCGCCGACCGGGAGCGCGCAGCGATCGGGCGTTTCGATGAGCTGGTGCGCGACGAGCTGAACGTGAAGTCGCTGCGGTACGTGTCGGAGGCGGACGAGCTCGGGCGCTTCGAGCTGAAGCCGAACTACCGCACCCTCGGACCGCGCTTCGGCCGGCAGATGCCGCAGGTGGCGGCCGCGATCGCGTCGCTCGACCCGGGCCGGCTGCGCCGGGGCGGCCGGGTGGGCGTCAACTTCAACGGCCAGGAGCACGAGATCGGTCCTGAGGACGTCCAGATCGTGCTCCAGCCGCTCGAGGGCTACCAGGTCGAGCGCTCGGGGACCCACGCGGTCGCGCTCAACCTGGAGCTGGACGACGAGCTGCGCCGCGAGGCGCTCGCCCGAGAGGTGGTACACGCGGTCCAGGCGGCGCGGCGGAACGCGGGGCTGAACGTGGAGGACCGAATCGCGCTGACGCTCGGGGGCGACGAGGAGCTGCTCACGGCGGCTCGTGCGCACGAGGACTACGTGGCCGGGGAGACGCTCGCCACCTCGCTCGCCTATAAGGGATCCGACGGGGCGCATCAGGCCGAGATCGAGGGGCGCCCGCTCAAGATCGGCGTGCAGCGGGCCTGACCGCCTCGAAGCGGACCCCGCGCCGGTAGTCTGGCTCCGCCGTGGAGCAGATCCCGCTCTTCGAGGACCGGCCGGTGGCGTTGCAGATGGCGGGCGGAATCGTCGTGCCGATGATCTTCGGCCTTGTCACCGGCTTCGCGCTGGCGTGGAACGAGGTCGTCTACCTGATCCTCGTCGGACCGGTCGGCATCGCCGGCGGCCTCCTCGCGGGGACGGAGCATCGCGGCGCCGACGAGGGCCTGGTGCGCGGACTGATCGCCGGCCTCGTCTTCTCGAGCTTCATCCTGCTCGGGCTCGAGATCATGAACGACGAGCCGAAGGCGGAGATACCCGACCCCCAGGCCGGGCTCGTCTTCTTCATCACGCTCGTGAGCGGCGGGCTCGGCGCGATCGGAGGCGCCTATCGGGCGCGCTTCGAACGGCGCCGCGAAGGCCCCGCCCTCGGCGGCTAGGCCCGGCCCCCCGCTTCTCGTCGGCTCAAGCCGGTCGGGTCCGCCGGGTGCCCCGTCCGGGTGACTCGAACGTGCGTAACGTCCCAAACGCCGCTGTCGGCGGCGTGCTCGGGACCTTGTCACCGTCTACCGGTCAAGACCTTCCCGCGCTCGCACCGAGGACAGCGCACCGGGAGGTTTGCATCCTGGCCTCGAAACCACACTCCTCACCCGCCCCAATCCGGCGGGCGTGGGCTAAGCCGCCAGCGCCGGCTCGATCTCCTGCACCAGCCGGCTCTTCGGCAGTGCGCCGATGATCTGGTGTGCGACCTGGCCCTGCTTGAAGAGGAGCAGCGTGGGGATCGACATGACGCCGTAGCGCGCCGCCGTCTGCGGGTTGTCGTCGACGTTCAGCTTGACGATGCGCAGGTCCTCGCGCTCACCCGCCAGCTCCTCCAGATGCGGCTGCACGATCCGGCAGGGGCCGCACCAGGGCGCCCAGAAGTCCACCAGCACCGGCTTCTCGCCCTCGAGCACCTCGGCCTGGAAGTTCTGATCGGTGACCTCGTTGATTGCGCCTGCCACGGCTGCTCCTTCTCTTGTGATTCGACAATCGGCTCCGAGCGACCGATCTTGTCGAGTCGCTATACAAAATATAGCGACTGGCCCGGCGTCGATCCATCACCGCCGCAGCCGAAGCGCGAGCACCTTCCACACGGCCTCCAGGGCGATGGGAGGCGTCATCTTCGAGACGCCCGTGCGCCTCTGACGGAACACGATGGGCACCTCGGTCACGGTGCATCCGGCCCGCACGGCCTTGTACGTGAGCTCGATCTGGAAACCGTACCCGTTGGCGTGCACCCCGCTTAGGTCGAGTGTCTCGAGCACCCGCCGGTTGAAGCACTTGAACCCGCCGGTGAGATCGCGCACCGGAACCCCGAGCACGAGCCGGGCGTATGCGCACCCGCCGCGGCTGACCAGCCGCCGCGCGAGTCCCCAGTTCTCGACGCCGCCGCCTGGCACGTAGCGCGAGCCGAGCGCGAGATCGGCCGCGCCCGCCGCGGCGATGAGCCGCGGGACGTCGGCCGGGTCATGGGAGAAGTCGGCGTCCATCTCCATCACGAGGTTGGCGCCGGCGCCGAGGGCCATCTCGAAGCCCGCCAGGTAGGCGCGGCCGAGACCCTGCTTGCGGGCACGGTGAAGCACCCGCACCGGTGACAGCTCGGCGGCCAGCCGGTCCGCGATCTCGCCCGTGCCGTCCGGGGAGCCGTCGTCCACGACGAGGATGGTGTGCGGCAATCCGGTCCCCTCGAGTTGCGGGAGCACCGCGCGCACGAGCTGGTCGAGGTTGTCCGCCTCGTTGTAGGTCGGGAGGATGAGCCAGACGCCCGGCACAAGGGCGCGTACGCTAGTCACCTCACCATGCGCAACGGCGATATCGCGGAAGCCTTCGAGGAGCTGGCGAGCCTGTACGAGCTCGACGGCGCAGTCGTCTATCGCGTTGTGGCGTATCGAAACGCCGCGAAGGCCATCCGCGAGGCGGGCGTATCGGTGGAGGAGCTGGCGCGCCAGGGCCGCGTCGAGGAACTCGCTGGGGTCGGGAGGACGATCGCCGAGAAGATCGACGCCCTGGTCGAGACCGGCTCGATTCCCTCGGCGGACAAGCTGAAGGCGCGCATCCCCGCCGGCCTCGTCGAGATCACGCGAATCCCGGGCCTCGGCCCCAAGCGCGCCCGGCTCCTATACGACGAGCTCGGCGTGGCCTCGCTCGACGATCTGCGGCAGGCGGCCGCGCAGGGCCGCCTCAAGGACGTGCCGGGGTTCGGCAAGAAGGCGGAGGAGAACGTGCTGACCGCGCTCGCGGCCGGCGCGGACGGCCGCCCCAAGGCACGCCTGCTGCTGTCGAAGGCCCTGACGGTCGGCGACGCGCTGGTCGGAGCACTGCGTGAGCACCCGAGCGCGATCCGCGTCGAGCTCGCCGGCAGCGCGCGCCGCATGACCGACACCGTCAAGGACCTCGACATCGTCGCGGCATCCAGCGACCCCGCCGCGCTGGTCGAGGCCTTCTGCGCTCTACGGGCGGTCGACGAGGTGCAGGCGTCGGGCGAGGCCGGCGCCAAGGTGATCACCCACTCGGGTCTACCGGTCGACCTGCGGATCGTGCCCGAGGAGGCCTTCGGGAACCTGCTTCAGCACTTCACCGGCTCCGGCAAGCACAACGAGGCCCTCCGCACCGAGGCGGTCAGGCGCGGCCTGCACGTGAGCGAGTACGGCATCGCCGACGACGAGAGCGGCGAATCCGAGGCCTTCACCACCGAGCACGAGGTCTACGAGCGGCTGGGCATGCAGTTCATCCCGCCGGAGCTGCGGGAGAACCGCGGCGAGCTCGAGGCGTCTCGGGGGCACCGCCTGCCAGAGCTGATCGAGGTCGAGGACATCCGCGGCGACCTCCACATGCACACGGTGCTCTCGGACGGGCGCAACACGCTCGAGGAGATGGCGCAGGCGGCACGGGACCATGGCTACGACTACATCGCGATAACCGAGCACTCCGCTTCGCACGGCTTCGGCAACGACGTGCAGCCGGACGAGCTGCGCCGCCACGCCGAGCGCATCCGCTCGCTCGACGTGCCCGGCCTGACGACGCTCGCCGGAACCGAGACGAACGTCCTGCCGGACGGATCGGTCGACTACGCCGACGACGTGTTGGGGGAGCTCGATTGGGTGATCGCCAGCCTGCACACCTCGTTCCGCATGTCGGAGAAGGAACAGACCGAGCGCATGCTGCGAGCGATGGAGCACCCGCTCGTCGACGCGATCGGCCATCCCACCGGCCGGATGATCGGCAGCCGCGAGCCGTACGCGCTCGACATAGATCGGGTGATAGCGAAGGCTGTCGAGACGGGCACGTTCCTCGAGATCAACGCCAACCCCCACCGGCGCGATCTGAACGACGTCTACGCGCGGGCCGCCGCGGAAGCGGGCGTGACGATCGTGATCGACTCGGACGCCCACGGCGCCGACACGCTGCGCAGAAACATGCGCTACGGGGTGGCCACCGCCCGCCGCGCGTGGCTGACGGCGGCGCAGGTGGCGAACACCCGGCCCTGGGAGGAGCTGGCGCGGCTGCGCAAGCGCGGCCGCTCGTCAGATCGCTAATCCCGAATCGCTACGCGCGCGGGCCGAGGCAGCCTGGACGGGCAGCCATGCCGCGGATGTACCCGTGGCGCTAGCAGAACACCGCCAGGCTGAAGGAGTTGTCCGCGCCCGCGACCGGCGCGGGATGGAAGATCCTCACTGTCACGCTGTTGGAGTTGGGCTCGCCGACATCGGCGTGCAGCACAGTGTCGTTGTCGCTGGCAAATCCGGGGGATCCCACGGTTCCGACCGCGACGCACCCTGTAAGCGACTGGTCGAAGCTCACCGTGTACACCCCCGCCCCTACGCGAGCCACCTCGGTGACGCCGCTCCCGTAGTGCTCCATGGTCGCGGCGAGGGCCACGTGCGCGAAGAGCCGTGTGGCCGGCAGGCCGGGGACACCCTGCTGACCGGCCGGACCCTGCGGGCCGGCCGGACCCTGCGGCCCAGGTGCGCCTGACGCGCCGGCGGAACCCTCCGGCCCCGCTGGGCCGCGCAGCCGGGCGCGCTGCGACGAACGGAAGTCGCTCAGCAGCAGTGAGCCCGGCTTCACCTTCGGTGAGGTGACGGCGTTGCGCTTCAGCTGCTTGGTGCCTACGGAGGCCTTCGGTAGCTGCAGGGCAGCGTAGGACTGCCACCGAGCGCGACAAACAGCGCCAGGCTCGCGAGCACGTTTGCATAGGTCAATCGGGGCCGCACTCGAGCAAACATCTTCCGACCTCCTGGTCGCACACACGGATGGACGAGCGCAGCGTAGGCCGACCGGGGCCAGCTCGGCAAGACCCGGCGCCCATCCAGCTAGCGGACCGGCGCCGCCTCAACCGGTTCGATCTTGCGCAGTCCGGGCAGCCTGAGCAGCTTGGGCCCCCCAAACGGCGAGGTCTTGTCGAACCAGAACTCCACGCCGTCGCGGCCCTCGATCGCCGCCACCGCGCGGTGCTGATTTCGCCACAGGAGCGCCATAAGGAGGCAGTAGCCGGTGGCGATCACCGGCACCTGCGGAATGAAAAACCCGATCACTCCCGAGGCGATCGCCAGCACGGCCAGCGGCCACAGGCGGTTGAACATCACAGTGCCGGGCTCGAGCTCCGGAAGCGTGTTGGTGCGGCGCGCGGAGGCGAGCAGGCCGGCGATGCCCCGAGTGGCGACCGGCCTGCGGCCGAGCCAGAGGCCCGCGACGGCGGCGGCGACCCACCACCCCGCCGCGACGTACACGAGCGTGTTCGTGTCCTCGCGAGCGGCGCCGACGACCGAGACGACGGCGAGCGCCGTGGCCGCCCCCCCGAAGAGCAGCACGGCCACGCGGAGGAAGTCGCGAAACCTCACCCTGCCGCGAGCGCGGCCAGCACTCGTGTGAAGCCCTCCACGCCGTCGACCACCAGGTCGGCCCGCTCGACGATCTCCGCCGGGCCCTCGTCCGAGCGAACTCCCACCCGCACCACGGCCTCCAGCTTGCCCTCGGCCTGCAGCGCCTCCAGAGCGCCGAAGGCGTCGAGGTCCGTTACGTCGTCGCCGCCGAAGAGAGCGGCGCGCGAACCGGCCCGCTCGACGAGCGTGCGCACCGCCTGGCCCTTGTCGATCGGAATCGGAGGGCGGATCTCGAGCACCTTGCGTCCCCAGTGGGTTTGGAGGCCGGCCGCCTCGGCTTCTCGAGCGATCTTCTCGAGGTGGGCGTGGGCGGCATCCTCGTCGGGCACGCCGCGCCAGTGGAAGGCGGCGATGGCGCCCTTGTCCTCGATCCGCGCGCGCAGCCGGCGCAGCTCCGGCGTGTCGCGGTCGAGGGCGAAGCGGCGGATCCGCTGCTCCCAGCTCCGGAACGCCGCGGCGGTATGAGGCCGGCTCGAGCCGGGCTCGAGCAGCTCCGCGCCGTGCGAGCCGGCGTAGGTGATGCCGCCCACGCCCACCAGCCGCCGCGCTTCGGCGGCCGAGCGGCCGGAGATGCACGCCACGCAGCCGTACCGTCGTGCCAGCCTGCCTAGCAGCACCGAGACCTCCACGCGCACGTGCGCGTCCTCGGCGCGGCGCACGATCGGCGCGAGCGTCCCGTCGATGTCGCAGAACACGGCAGCCCGTCGCGGGTCGGCCGTGAGCGGTCGCAAAGCCTCCGCGAGCGCTTCGGTTGGGGAAGCGGACACGCGCCTTAGTATGCCCCGCGATGTCGGGCCGGCTATCTCGCCTCGGTGTCATCGCCACCGCGGCGGGCGCCTTCGCCGGTCTGTTCGGGGTCGGTGGGGGGACGATCATCGTCCCGTTGCTCGCCTTCTGGCTTGGCTATGACCAGCGGACGGCGACGGCCACCTCGCTGGCGGCCATCGTCGTGATCGGCGCCCTGGGGACCTTGGCGCAGGCGCTGTACGGCAACGTCGACGTCTGGCACGGCGTGCTCGTCGCGCTGCCTGGAATGGGGGGCGTGCTGGCCGGCACGGCGATCCAGCAGAGGCTCTCGGAGCGCGCAGTCGCGGGGGCGTTCGTCGTGCTGCTGGTCGGCTCGGCGGCGGTGCTCATTTTCTGATGCACGCCGTCGACTGGATCGGGCTGCTCGCGCTGGGCTTCGCCGGCGGAGTGACCGGCGGCCTCCTCGGCGTGGGTGGCGCCGTGCTGTTCGTGCCGGCGCTGGTGGTGTTCGCCGATCAGTCGCAGCTGGGCGCCGAGGCCAGCTCGCTGCTGGCGATCGTGCTCGTCTCACTGGTGGGGACCTGGCGCCAGTGGAGCTACGGCAACGTTCGGCTCGGTGACGGCCTCGTCATCGGCCTGCTCTCACCCCTCGGGGTCGTGGCGGGCGTCGTCCTTGCCAACGCCGTTTCGGAGCGCACGCTCGAGCTTTCGTTCGCAGCCGTGCAGCTCTACTTCGCCGCGCGCCTGGCACGCAGTGTGGTCTTCCCTAGCGGCGCGCGAAGCGCTAGCGTCCCGAGCGGTGGAGATCCTCGAGCTCCAGACCGAGGACCGTAACGGGCCCATACACATCGCTTTCCGGGGCGAGCTCGATCTGTCGACGGTCGGCAAGGTCCAGGACGAGCTGCGCCGGGTGGAGGCGTCCGCGCCCGCCGTGGTCGTGCTCGACCTCTCGAAGCTCACGTTCCTCGACTCCACCGGTCTGCGCTGCCTGGTGACCGCGGACGAGCGCGCGCGCGACGAGGGCAGGCGGGTGGTGATCGTCCGGGGCCCCGAGGCGGTGCAGCGCGTGTTCTCGATCACCCGGCTCGAGGAGCGGCTCGAGATGGTCGACGACGCCTCCGCGGTCGACTGAACCTGGATAAACCCGGATTTCCCGGCTGACCCACAAGTTTCATCTGCGCCTGAAAGGGTGATACTTAAGGCAGGTCGGTAGAGGGACGCTGCCCGGTCGCCGTGCGGTCGGGGAACGGACTTCCCGCAGCCCAGGTAACTGCGAGGAGGTGCTGTACCGCATGGGTACTGCCGCTCTGGCGGAGGGGCAGACTGCGGCCAACACACCAGCGCAGCGCGAGGTCACGGACGAAACGCTGCTGCTGCGGTATCACCACGAGGGGGACCTCGGTGCGCGCGAGGAACTCGTGTTGCGCTTCATGTCGCTTGCTCGTCAGCTCGCCTCACGCTACCGGCACGCGGGCGAGTCCCAGGAGGACCTGGTTCAGGTCGCCTGCGTCGGCCTCCTGAAGGCGGTGGACCGGTACGACCCGCTGCGTGGCGGCGGCTTCACCCGCTACGCGGTCCCGACGATGCTCGGCGAGCTGAAACGTCACTTCCGCGACAAAGGCTGGTCGGTTCACGTCCCACGGGCCACGCAGGAGCTCGTGCTGAAGGTCACGGACGCCCTCGGGGCGCTCCCCGCAAGGCTCGGCCGCTCGCCTCGGCCGCGCGATCTCGCCGCGGCGGTCGGAGCGCCTCTGGAGGAGGTGCTGGAGGCGATGGAGGCGGCTACGGCGTACGAGGCGGCTTCGCTCGATGCGCCGCGGGCCACGGGGAACGACGACGGGGACTGGACCTACGCCGACGCCCTGGGCGCCGACGACCACGGATACGAGCTCGTTGAGATCGGCGAGACGCTGCGCGGGACGCTCGAGGCGCTGCCCAAGCGCGAGCGGGTGATTCTGAGGCTCCGCTTCGAGGAGGACCTGACGCAGGCCGAGATCGCGGAGCGCGTCGGCGTATCCCAGATGCACGTCTCCCGACTGCTCCGGCGCTCACTCGACCGTCTTTCCGCGGCGGGTGCCGCGGCGGCGTAGCATGGTGAACATGGCCGCGGTAGATCTCACGTCCCGGCCGGAGGTGGCCGCCCTGCTCGCCCGTGGAGAAGAGCGCGGGTGCATCAACCTTTCCGAGCTCGATGAGCTGGTGCAGGCGCTCGACCTCTCGGACGCCGAGATCGACGCCCTCGAGACCTACCTCGAGAGCCACGCCATCGAGCTGTCGGACGACTGCGGGCGCTCCACCGCCGAGCCGACCACCTTCCGCAATGGGGAGCTGGCGGCCGCGACCACGGACGCGCTCCAGCTGTTCCTGAACGAGATTCGCCGCTACCCGCTGTTGACGGCGGCCGAGGAGGTCGAGCTCGCGAAGCGGATCGAGCAGGGCGACCTCGAGGCGAAAGAGCGCATGATCAACTCGAATCTGCGCCTGGTCGTGTCGATCGCGAAGAAGTACCAGGGCCAGGAGCTGTCCCTGCTCGACCTCATCCAGGAGGGCATCTTCGGGCTCATCCGCGCCGCCGAGAAGTTCGATTGGCGCAAGGGCTACAAGTTCTCCACATACGCCACCTTCTGGATCCGGCAGGCGATCCAGCGCGGCCTGGCTAACAAGGCGCGCACGATCCGGATCCCGGTGCACATCGGCCAGCGTGAGCGCAAGATCGCCCGGGCCGAGCGCGAGCTGCTGGCGAAGCTCGGTCGCGACCCGACCGACGAGGAGATCGCGAGGTTGGCGGAGCTTCCGCTGGCGCAGGTGGAGGAGGTGCGAGATGCCGCGCGCACGGTCACGAGCCTCGACCGCCCCGTCGGCGAGGAGGGCGAGACCGCCCTGGGCGACCTGCTCGAGGGCGGCGCGCCTCCCGTGGACGAGGAGGTCGAGCTGAGCCTGGGCGAGCAGCTTCTGCGCCGCACGATCGAGGAGCTGCCCGAGCCGGAGCGCAATGTGATCCGCCTGCGCTACGGGATCAACGGCGACGATCCACAGCCGCTCCGCGAGACCGGGCGCCGGCTGGGCCTGTCGGCGGAGCGCGTCCGGCAGCTCGAGTCGAAGGCGCTCAAGCGGCTCGCCACGCG
The DNA here is from genome assembly GCA_036519295.1 of Thermoleophilaceae bacterium. Lineage (GTDB taxonomy): Bacteria > Actinomycetota > Thermoleophilia > Solirubrobacterales > Thermoleophilaceae > JACVRW01. Next base: position 20,829 of record DATDLN010000162.1, on the reverse strand, counting down.
GCGCGAGCTCGAGGCCCTCAGGGAAGTGGCCTAACTACTCCTCCGACGCGTCGCCGCGAACCCGTTCGGCCACGTCGGCCCCGGGTGGCGCCGGGGGCAGCGTCACGTCCGGGGTGCGCGCGAGCCCCGCGGCCGCGACGATCAGCTGCACGCCCGGGGTGAAGCGGCGCGGAGGGTCGTGGTCGGTGTCCGGCGAGTAGCGGGACTGCTCCTCGATCAGCGCCAGGACCATCCGGCAGACGGGCGCCTGGGGCGCGTCGTTTCCCACCTCGCAAGCGAGCTTCGCGAGCGACAGGGTCTCCGCCGCATCGAGGCCGCCCAGCATCTGGCCGACCGCGCTCAGAAGGTAGGAGTGCACGCGCTCAAGCAATGGATCGCGCGAAATCCGCTCGGTGCCCGTTGCCGGGCCGAGGTCGAGCGGCTCCTCGCGGGCGACCAGTCGGGCGGCTTGGCCGCCCAGGACGCCACGCACCTGATCGGGTTCGAGCCCGAGCTGGAGAGCGTGCCGCATGGCCATCGTCGCTCCGAACGCCGGGGGCGTGTAGGGGGCGTCGCTGGCCATCAGGATCTGCCCCGGCGGCACGAGCGCGAACAGCGCCTGGATGTCGCTGGGCAGCCACCAGGAAGTGTCGAAGTAGAGGTTCGGGTAGTTCTGCGCGGCGCGCCAGATCCAGGCGAGGTCGGAGATGCCGGCGTGGGCCAGGATCAGCCGCATTCCGGGATGGCGCCCGCAGGCGTCGACCGCGTCGCGGCCGAGAGCCGGGATGCCGCGGCCGGCGTGGCAAAGCACCGGCAGCTGCTCCTCGTCCGCGAGGGTGAACACCTCCCGCAGCGCGGGGTGATCGAGCGTGAACCCCTCGGCTCGGGGGTGCAGCTTGAGTCCGCGGGCCCCGAGCTCGAGACACCGCCGGGCCTCCGCGACCGGGTTGTCGTGGGGGTCCAGCCGGCAGAACGGGAAGAGCCGCCCATCGGCGGCCGCCGCCTCCTCGATGACCATGTCGTTCGCCGCGGGGTAGCCGTTCGGCTCCTGCATCGGGAACACGATCGCCCGGCCGTCGAGATGCTCGAGCGCGTCCACCAGCTCCTGGCGTGAGCAGCGGTAGCCGTCGGGATCGTTCGAGCCGAGGTGGGTGTGGGCGTCGATTGGCTCGATGCCCGGGACCTCCTGGCGCAGGCGTTCGAGCCATGGAAGGATGCCGCGATCGGGGAACACGGCGTTGACGTTACGTCAAGCCGTGCTCCAGCGCGCCCTTGACGGCGGCGTCGACCGCGTTCACGCGATAGAGCGTCAGCGCCTCGGCGGAGCGGAAGCGCTTGACGGGCAGCGCGTCGGGCCCGTGGTGCGCCAGCAGGCAGTGGGCGACAGCGTGGAGCTTCTCGTCCGGGAAGCCCTCGAGCCGTTGCGCCCGCTCCGAGACCAGCTGCTGGCCGAGCACTAGGTGGCCCACCAGCGCGCCCGCCTCGCTCAGCGCGATCTCGGCGCCGAGCTCGAACTCGCGCGTCTTGCCCGCGTCGTGGAGGATCGCGGCGCAGAGCAGCAGGTCAGAGTTCAGGCGCGGGTGGAGGGAGCAGGCCTCGAGCGCGAGCGTGGCCACTGCAACCGTGTGCTCGAGCAGTCCGCCGAGGTAGGCGTGGTGGCCCGAACGCGTGCAGGGGGCGCGGCGAAAGTCGGCGCGGAAGCTCGTGTCGCCCAGAAACGAGTCGAGCAGCGCCCGCAGGTGCGGGTCGTATACCTCGCGGGCCAGGTGCTCGAGGAAGCCGTCGAGCTCGTCGAGGTCGCGATAGGCGACGGGCAGGAACTCGGCGGGGTCGGCGCCGCCGGCGTCGGCGCGCCGGATCGCGCGCAGCTCCACCTGGAGCTCGTCCCGGAACCGCTCGACGCGTCCCGCCACCCACACGAGGTGGCCGCGCTCGAACTGGCCGGCCAGGAAGTCCGCGTCGCGGAACGCCCGCGCCTGGATCGCGCCCGTGCGATCGCGCAGCTCGACCGCGAGGTAGGGGGAGCCGCTCTTGGCGGTGAGGCGGTCCTTGCGCGCGCAGGCGAACACCCCCTCGACCTCGTCGCCGGCGCGCAGCTCGGCGATCGCGGTCCGCTGCTCCGCGAGACTTGCCACGCGCCCAATCGTGACCAGGAGCTCGGACAGCGAGGTTGCCCGGCATTGCCGGCGGGCCGCGTTGGGTACGGTGAATGCGATGAGCGATGTGATCTGGTCCGAGCGACCCAAGCTGCGGCATCCCGTGATGGTCTGCGCCTTCAAGGGCTGGAACGACGCGGGCGAGGCGGCATCCGCGGCCGTGTCTTTCATCCGCGGCTCCTTCGACGCCTCGGAGGTGGCCAACATCGACCCCGAGGAGTACTACGACTTCACGGCCGTGCGGCCGACGGTTCGTCTCAACGAGGATCGGCTGCGGGAGATCGACTGGCCGGGCAACACCCTCTCCGCGGCGGCCGTGCCCGGCGCCGAGAGCGACCTCGTGCTGCTCCAGGGCACCGAGCCCTCGCTCCGCTGGCGCCGCTTCACGGAGAACGTGGTGGCGACCGCGCGAGAGCTCGACGTGCGCATGGTGATCACGCTCGGCGCCCTGCTCGCCGACGTTCCGCACAGCCGGCCGGTCGGGGTGAGCGGCTTCGCCTCGGATCGGGCGCTGGTGGAGCGGCTCGGCTTCGAGCGCACCCGCTACGAGGGTCCGACAGGGATCGTGGGGGTGCTGCAGCACGGCTGCGCAGCGGCGGGACTACCCGCGGCGAGCCTGTGGGCGTCCGTGCCGCACTACGTGGCGGCGTCGCCCAACCCCAAGGTGGCGCTCGCGCTTGTGCGCGCATTCGAGGGAACGGCCGGTGTGGCCGTGGATGCCGGAGAGCTGGAGTCGGCAGCCGAGGACTACGAGCGCCAGGTGAGCGCAGCCGTCGCCAGCGACCCGGAGGTGAAGGCCTTCGTCGAGCGGCTCGAGACGGCGATGGACGAGGTCCAGGCCGAGAACCCGCCGTCCGAGGAGAGCCTTCCCTCGGCCGACACGATTGCGAGCGACTTCCAGCGTTTCCTGCGCCAGCGCGGGCCGGGGGAGTCCGGCCCTACTTCTCCGCCGCAGGACAGATGATCCGGTAGTCGCAGAGGCGGCAGACCTCCGCCGACGGCTTGGGCTCGAAGTCCTGCTTGAGGATCCCGCCGGCGATCCCCGCGACCGTGGACTTCACCCGCTCGAGCTCCTGGTCCGAGTGCGCCACGGGCACCTTCTCGCCGGTCAGCACGTAGAGATAGCTCTGGGCCGAGGTCTCGAGCCGCCACGATTCGCGCGCCCCCATCTGGTACAGCGAGAGCTGCACGTCCTCGTGCAGCTCCTCCTCGGTCTTCGCCTTGCCGGTCTTGTAGTCGATCAGCTCGTAGCTCCCGTCGGGGTGTCGGTCCACGCGATCGACGCGCCCCCGAAGCAGGTGGGGGCCGAGCCGAAAGGCGAAGCTGCGCTCGAACCAGACGGGCTCTGCCTCCGACTCGCGGTCCTCGCGCCAGTAGCGCTCGAGGGCCTCCACCGCGCGCTCGCGGAACTGCTGCTCGTCGTCGGAGTCGCCGAACCCCGAGCGCCGCCAGGAGGCCTCGAACAGCTCCATGAGGGCGGACAGCGGGCCGCCGCCCTGGGAGTGGAAGCGCTCCAGCACCTGGTGCAGGACGATCCCGAAGCGCTGGTGGATCGTGGGCTCCTGGGGGATGCGGAAGACGCGGGCGAACTTGTACTTGAGCGGGCAGATCCGATACGTGTCGATGTCGGAGGCGGACAGCATCAGGCCGCGCCCGCGGCGGGGAATGAAGGGGTCCAGCGAGGGCTCGGAGCCGTTCTGAGCCGTCGTCGGCCGTCGCGCCGGATCGCGGTCGGCGTCGCGAAGCCAGGAGTCGAGCGCTGACTGCTCGAGGATCTCCCGCTGCTCCGGCGTGGCGCACTGCACCAGGATCTCGTTCACGGCGGGGAGGGCCGCGTCGACCGACTGACCCTCCTTGGCACGCTCGATCAGGGCCGCCACCTTGATCAGCTCGAGGTAGCGCGACACGGCCTGGTCGACGTCGAGGTAGGTGTCGAGCCGCATCTCGCCGAGCCGGCCCCCCACCTGCGCCACCGTGTCGAGCAGCTCGTCGCGCATGATGCGGAAGGTGGAGTGGAGGCCCTCGGCCGGGCCGAAGAGCTCCTCCTCGAAGACTTCCTCCTCCATGTCGAGCGCCGCCCGCGCCTCCTCGTAGAAGGGCGATGGGCGCGGCGTGGCGCCCGGCGTCGCCGACTCCGCCCAGGCCAGCACCAGTCCCTTTCGGGCGCGGGTCATGGCCACGTGCAGCAGGCGGCGCATCTCGCCCTCGGCGGCCTCGCGCGCTCCTCCCGGGGGGAGGCTCTCCTTGAGCAGCTCGTCCGGGACCCCGTCGGGCTGGGGGCGGAACGGCCCCGGCATGCGCGCGGCCGAGAGCCCAACCACGAACACGTGGTCGAACTCGAGTCCCTTGGCGGCGTGCATCGTCATCACCTGCACGGCGGGCGCCGAGGGTGTCCCGACCGCCTCCTCCTCGCGTAGCCCCGACTCCGCCACGGCCGCGAGGTAGCGGGTGAAGTCGCGCGCCGTGGCCTGCGGCTCGCGGTGCATGTAGGCGGTTGCGAGCTCGGACAGCTTCGCGATGTTCCGCAGCCGCTCGACGGTATCGGCGTGGGTGGCGAACACCTGCTGGCGACGTAGCCCGATGCGCTCGATCAGGCGCAGCACGAACGCGTCGGGGCGGCGGTCCTCGAAGGCGGTGCAGGCCGAGCGGTACAGGCGCAGGAAGACCCGTGCGCGGTCGCGGCCCTCCTCGGAGAGCTGCGGCCCCTCGAGTGCGGCCGCCACCGCCGAGGGCATGTCGAGCTTGCGTCGGCGGGCGAGCTGGGTGAGACGCGCCACGTCAACCGAGCGCAGCTCCACGGGTGGCCGGCTGAGCGCTCGGACCACGGCGCCCGAGTCGCCCGGATCGGCCAGGGCCCGGAGCCAGGCGAGCACGTCGCGGACCTCGGCGCGCTGGAAGTACGCGGCCGCCCCGCGGGTGCGGGCGGGCACGGCGCGCTCCTCGAGCGCGGACGCCAGCACGGCGCCCTCGTTCTTGACCGAGCGCACGAGCACGCAGATCTCGTCGGGCGCCACTCCGCCCCCAATCAGCTGCTCCGCCTCCGCGGCCACGCCCTGGGCCTGCGCGCGCTCGGAGCGGCAGCGCCAGAAGCGCACGCGGCCGCCGCTCGCGCCTCCCAGCTTCTTCTCGATCCGATCGGTCGACGGCGTCACCACCGCGCCGGCCGCCTGCAGGATTCGCCGGCCGCTCCGGTAGTTGCGCTCGAGGCGCACCACTTCGGCGTCCGGGAACTCGCGCTGGAAGTCGACCAGGTTCTTCTGGGAGGCGCCGCGGAAGCGGTAGATGGCCTGGTCGTCATCGCCCACCACGGTCACGTTGCGGTGTTCCTCGACAAGCAGCCGCAGCAGCATTCCCTGCGCGAAGTTCGTGTCCTGATACTCGTCCACTAGGACGTGGCGATAGCGGCGCCCCACCCGCTCGCGCACATGCGGGCACTCGTGCAGGAGGCGGAACGCGCGCACGATGAGGTCGCCGAAGTCGAGCGCGCCGCGCTCCGACAGGAGCCGGTCGTGGTCCGCGTACAGGCGGGCGAACTCCATCTCACGCTCGGCGTGGGCCCGCGCCGCGTCGTCGTCGGGGGCCCCAGCGAGCCGCTCCGCGTAGCGGGCGTAGTCCTCGGCGGACACCATCTCGTCCTTTAGGCGGTCGATGCGCGAGACGAAGCTGGCGAGCAGCGGCGCCGGATTGCCCCTTGTCTCGTGGTGGCGCAGGGTGAGGTCGTCGAGCCGCTCGAGCAGCAGGGCCAGGCGGTCGGCCGGGGTCACCGGCGACAGGAACGGGTCGAGGCCCGCCTCGAGCGCCTCGTCCTGGAGCAGCCGCGTGCAGAAGGAGTGGAAAGTCGAGACGTGGAGCTCCTCATAGGGGTCTTCGAGGAGTACCTCGAGCCGCTCCCGCATCTCCGAGGCCGCGGGAGAGGAGAACGTGAGCGCGAGCACGGAGTCCGCGGGCACTCCCTGCTCGACAAGCCACGCGAAGCGGCTGGTGAGCGTTCGCGTCTTGCCGGTGCCCGCCCCCGCGACCACTAGGAGCGGGCCGCCGGGGTGAGTAACGGCGGCCTGCTGCGAGCGGTTCAGGCCGTCGAGGGCCAAGTGCTCCCCGGTCGCTCGCGCACTTTTCAACTGCGCCACGCTCCCTGTGTCCTCGGCTGGCTTGATTGTCGCGCGCGGGGCACGACGGAACTTACGGCGGGAAGCACTCGGGCATCCCCGCCTAGGATACGCCGCCGGATGGGCCTTCCCGACGCCGATTGGCTCGGCTTCTGTCGCCGCGCCGCGAGTGCCGCCCGCGAGGCGGTGGCCGCGTTCGAGACAACCGCCGAACGCTCCCGGGCAACCGGCCGCGGCGAGGGAGGAGACACCTCGCTCGTGATCGACCGGGCGGCCGAGGAGGCGATTCTGGCCGAATTCGAGGCGCTGGCGGTGCCGGTCACGGTCGTGACCGAGGAGCGCGGCGAGCTCGAGCTCTCGGGCGGCGGGCCCGTCCGGGTGGTGGTCGACCCGATCGACGGCTCGCTCAACGCAAAGCGCGGCCTGCCCTCCGCGTGCGTGTCAATCGCGGTGGCCGGCGGGCCGGGCATGAGCGACGTCGAGGTCGGATACGTCGTCGAGCTGGACCGGCCGCGGGAGTGGTGGGCGCTGCGCGGCGAGGGAGCGTGGTGCGACGGCCGTGCACTCGCGCAACTCGAGCCCGGCCCGCTCGAGGTGCTCGGCCTTGAGACCGCCCGCCCCCGACTCGTCGCGGCCGCTGCCGGTGCCATCCTGGCCGTGGAGGCGCGGCGGCTGCGGGTACTCGGATCGGTGGCTGTGAGCCTCTGCATGGTCGCCGCCGGCAAGCTCGACGCGATGCTGACCCTGCGCGAGGTCCGGTCCGTCGACGTGGCGGCGGGCCAGCTCCTGGTGCGCGAGGTTGGTGGCGCGTTGGCCCTCCCCGGAGGGGAGACGCTGGATCTGGAGATGCGCTCCCGCATGGTGGCGGCGCGCGATCGTGAGCTGCTCGAGCGCCTGCTGGGCACCTTCTGAGCCGAGCTCGTTGGGGTTTTCCCGGGCCGTCGCCGGGAACACGGACCTCATGACCAAAGCTCGTCCGAGAAACGAGGTCCCCGCTCCGAGCCCCCCGGTGCAGCCGGAGCCCGCGCCGCCCGACGCACCTCAGCCCGACCCCAAGGGTCCCGAGACGCCGGACGAGGATTGACGCCGGCCGCGCTCCTCGACGTCGACGGCACGCTCGTCGACACCAACTACCAGCATGCCCTCGCCTGGTACCGCGCGTTTCGCCGGCTCGGCGAGCTGCTCCCGATCTGGCGCATTCACCGCCACATCGGCATGGGCGGCGATCACCTGGTCACGGCGCTTTGCGGCGAGCGGGTTGAGGAGGAGAAGGGCGATGCCATCCGCGACGCCGAGACGGAGCTCTACTTCGAGCTGATCGAGGAGGTCGAGCCGCTGCACGGCGCCCGGGAGCTGATACGTGACCTCAAGGAGCGCGGTCACGCCGTGCTGCTCGCGAGCTCGGCGAAGGCCAAGGAGGTGGAGCACTACGTCGACCTGCTCGACGCGCGCGAGCTCGCCGACGGCTGGACGACGTCGGCGGACGTCGACGCCACCAAGCCCGAGCCCGATCTCGTCGAGGTGGCGCGCACGGAGGCCGGTGGCGGCCCAGCCGTGCTGGTCGGCGACTCGACCTGGGACTGCGAGGCGGCGAAGCGGGCCGGCGTCGGGACGATCGCCGTGCTGACGGGCGGCTTCTCGGAGCAGGAGCTGCTGGACGCAGGCGCCGTGTGCGTCTACGAGTCGATTGACGAGCTGCGGCGCTCGCTGGACGAGACGCCGCTGGCGCAGGGTTAGGGGCGCGGCCCACCCCGGGCTCGCGCCGCGCGATCACCGCCGGGCGGGAATGGGCTGGGCCAGGGGTGGAGTCCGCGGCGCAAGCTGCGATGTCCTGGATTACACCGGCAGTGCCGGTGCAAAACAGGACGGCCGGCGCCCTGTCACACGTCCAGCGCCGCCTGCGCCGGCGGGTACGTCACCCGCTCCCCCTCGACCACGGCGAACTCGGTGAGCGAATGCGGCTCAGTGCCCCCGCGCGCGTCCACGTGCACGACCTCCCAGCCGCGAGCGAGCAGGGCGTCCGAGAGGAGGCGGCGATGGCAGCGCCACCACTGCGCCTCCGCGCACATCGCGGCCGTGCGGCGCTCGCGCGCGAGGGCCTCGAGCTTCCGCAGCACGGCTGCGAACTCGTCGCTCGCCATGTGGTCCGCGTAGCCCTGGAACTGGCCGACCCGCCAGCCGCCGTTCGGCGAGCCGGGCATAGGGTCGCGCCGCCCGCCCAGCTCGGGCAGATGCACGTACTCGATGCCCGCCCCACCGAGCCCGGCCGCCAGCGGCGCCGCGCCGAACCAGGGCATCCGGCGCGAGCTCGGGTAGCGACGCACGTCCGCCAGCGCCTGCACGCCCTGGCCGCGCAGCAGATCGACAAACGCCTCGAGCTCGTGCGTCGAGTGCCCGATCGTCAGGATCTGACCCATGGCGGACAAGTTAGGCGCATACCGGGCGAAGCGGGACTTCGACAGCACGGTCGAGCCCGCGGGCCGGCGTTTCGTGGTCCAGGAGCATCACGCGCGCCGCCTGCACTGGGACCTGCGCATGGAGAACGACGGGGTGCTGGTCTCGTGGGCGCTCCCGCGGGGCATCCCCGCCCACCCCGACGAGAATCGCCTGGCCGTGCACACCGAGGACCATCCGCTCGAGTACCTCGAGTTCGAGGGGGAGATTCCGAAGGGCGAGTACGGGGCCGGGACGATGAGCGTCTGGGACAGGGGGACGTTCGAGCCGGAGAAGTTCCGCGAGAACGAGGTAATCGCCACCTTCCACGGAGAGCGGCTGAACGGCCGCTACGCGCTGTTCCACACGCGCGGCAACGACTGGCTGATCCATCGCATGGACCCGCCCGAGGACCCCGGCTACGAGCCCATGCCCGAGCGGATCGCGCCGATGCTCGCGCGCAGTGGCGCCCTACCGCGCGACGAGGAGAAGTTCGGCTTCGAAGTCAAGTGGGACGGCATACGCACCGTGCTCTTCTGCGACCACGGGCACCTCTACCTCCAGGGGCGCAACTTCACCGACTTCACGCCGCGCTACCCCGAGGTGCGCGAGCTGGGACGCGAGCTGGGCGCGCGCCGGCTGATCCTCGACGGTGAGATCGTCGCCTTCGACGACGAGGGGCGGCCCAGCTTCGAGCGGCTGCAGGCGCGCATGCACCTCGCCTCGGACTCGGCGGTCAAGCGCCGCATGCGCGATACGCCGGTGACCTACGTCATCTTCGACCTCCTCTACCTCGACGGCCGCTCCACGCTGCCCCTGGCCTTCGAGGATCGCCGCCAGGTCCTCGAGGCGCTCGAGCTGGAGGGCCCCGCGTGGCGCACGCCGGCCTACCATCGCGGGGAGGGCAGCGCGCTGCTCGCCGCGACCAGACAGCTCGGCATCGAGGGGGTGGTGGCGAAGCGCCTCGACTGTCCTTACGAGCCGGGGCGACGCACCTCCTGGTGGATCAAGGTCAAGAACGTCAACCTCCAGGACGTTGTGATCGGCGGCTGGACGCCCGGCGAGGGCGGGCGCAGCGCCCATCTCGGCGCGCTCGCGGTTGGGGTCATGGAGGACGGTCGGCTCGTCTACGTCGGGAAGGTCGGCACCGGCTTCACCGAGAGCACGCTGACGATGCTCCGCCGCGAGCTCGAGCCGCTGCGCCGGTCCGACAGCCCGTTCGAGGGTCGCCAGCCGCCCAAGGGCACGATCTTCGTGAAGCCCCGCCTCGTGGCCTCGGTCGAGTTTCGCGAGTGGACGAAGAGCGGAACCCTGCGCGCGCCCTCATTCAAGGGCCTCCGCCCGGACAAGGACCCGCAAGATTGCGTCCGCGAAGCAGGTTCGCCCGCGCAGGACGGGTAACTTTGGGGTTATGGCACGTGCAATATGGAGCGGGGCGATCAGCTTCGGGCTGGTCAACATTCCCGTAAAGCTGTACAGCGCGGTCTCCCGTAAGACCGTGCGCTTCCACCAGCTGGACGCCGAGTCCGGCCAGCGCATCCGCCAGCAGCGGATCAACCCGGAGTCCGGCGAGGAAATCCCCTACGAGCAGATCATCAAGGGCTACGAGATCGGGCCCGACCGCTACGTGACGATCACGCCGGACGAGCTGGAAGCGCTCGAGCCGCAGAAGACGCGGACGATCGACATCGAGGACTTCGTCGAGCTCGACGAGATCGACCCGATCTTCTATGACCATCCCTACTACCTCGCCCCGGATACCGGGGCCGGAAAGGCCTACAGGCTGCTGCTGGATGCGATGAGTGAGGCCGGCAAGGTGGCCATCGCGCGCGTGGTGATCCGCTCGAAGGAGAACCTGGTGGCGATCCGCCCGCACGGCGGCGTGCTGACGATGGAGACGATGCTGTTCGCCGACGAGGTGATCCCGCCGGACTCGCTGGAGGAGCTGGCCACGACCGACGGCGACCAGAAGACGAGCAAGCGCGAGCTCGACATGGCACAGCAGCTGATCGACTCGCTGTCGTCGGAGTTCGAGCCCGAGAAGTACCACGACGAGTACCGCGAGCGGGTGCTCGACCTGATCGAGCGCAAGGCGCAGGGGGAGACCGTCGTGGTCGAGGCTCCGCCCGAGGAGCCGAAGGAGGTCCCCGACCTGATGGCCGCGCTGGAGGCGTCGATCGCCTCGGCGAAGAGCCCGAAGGGCGACGGCGCCGGCAAGAAGAGCACGCGGTCTCGGTCCGGGTCCTCGTCACGGAAGAAGACCACCGCGAAGAGTTAGACCCAGGTGGCCGCCACCAGGGTCGAGGTGGAGGTCGAGGGCCGGCGGCTCTCGCTCTCGAACCTGGACAAGGTGATGTACCCCGAGGTGGGCTTCACCAAGGGGCAGCTGATCGACTACTACACGCGGGTGGCGCCGGCCCTGCTGCCGCACCTGCGTGACCGCCCGCTGACGCTCAAGCGCTACCCCAACGGGGTCGAAGGCCAGTACTTCTACGAGAAGCGCTGCCCGTCGCACGCTCCCGACTGGGTGCGGAGCGAGGAGGCCTCCGGCATCAACTTCTGCGTCTGCGACGACCTGGCGACGCTCGTCTGGCTCGCGAACCTGGCCGACCTCGAGCTGCACCCGTCGCTGTCACTCGTGGACGACATCCTGCGCCCGACGGTGATGGCGTTCGACCTCGATCCAGGGCCGCCCGCCGGCCTTGCGGATTGCTGTGAGGTCGCGCTGATCCTGCGCGAGGCGCTGGGTCGAATCGGCCTTGAAAGCTTCGCCAAGACCTCGGGCTCTAAGGGCATCCAGGTGTACGTGCCGCTGAACGTCGACGACGTCGACTACGACGGCGGCACGAAGCCCCTTTCGAAGGCGCTCGCCCGGCACCTCGAGGGCCAGCATCCGAAGCTGATCGTCTCGAGTCAGAAGAAGGAGCTTCGCCGCGGCAAGGTGCTTATCGATTGGAGCCAGAACGACGAGCACAAGACCACGGTCTGCGTCTACTCCCTTCGCGCCCGCGAGCGGCCGACCGTCTCTACGCCGCTCGCCTGGGCGGAGGTCGAAGCGGGAGATCCGGACGCGCTCGTCTTCGAGGCGGACGACGTGCTCGCACGAGTGGAGGAGCGTGGCGATCTTTTCGCGCCGGTGGTGGAGCTGAGGCAGGATATGCCGGCTCTGTAGCTTTCTTCAGACGATGGTCGACTGGTCGCTCGCCCGGCAGGTGGCGCGCCTGGCCGCCGGCGCCGACGAGCCGGCGGGCCAGGACCCCGACCTGCGTGCGCTCTGCTCGGAGATGGAGGCGCACGTGGCCTCCTACACGGGCCTGAGCCTGGCCGCGCCGGCGCCGGCGCCCGAGGCGGTGACGCGCGCGGAGTGGACCGCGGTCAACCTCGAGGCGCTCTCGCGGCTGCTCGACCCGGTTGCCGAGCGGCTCGACGCGAGGCTCGACTTCGCCGGCCCGCTGGCGGGAGTCCTGCGCATGGGCGCCTCCGCCACGCTCGCCGCCGAGGCGGGGCTGGTCATGGGCTACGTGTCGCAGCGGGTGCTCGGCCAGTACGAGGTGTCGCTGCTCGGCGGCGACGCGCCCCCGCGGCTGCTGTTCGTCGCACAGAACCTGCGCAAGGCCGTACGCGAGATGGACGTGCAGCCGGATCCCTTCCAGCGCTGGATCTGCGCGCACGAGCTCACCCACGTCTATCAGTTCCAGGGCGTCCCGTGGCTGCGGGATCACCTTAGCGGCATGATCCGCACGTACCTGAAGACCGTCGAGGTCCGCATCGAGCACGGCGCGGCGGGCGGGCTGCCCTCGCTGCCGAGCCCGGCGCAGCTGATCGAGCTCTGGCGCGACGGGGGCCTGGCAGCGCTCGTCCAGACCCACGAGCAGCGCCGCCTGATGGACCGCATGCAGGCCGCCATGGCGGTGATCGAGGGCTACTCGGAGCACGTCATGGACGCGATCGCCGTCCAGTCGATCCCCGACCACGCTCGCCTCAGGGCGGCGATGGACGCCCGCCGCCGCAGTCGCTCCGCACCCGAGCGGCTGATCGAGCGTCTCCTCGGCCTGAACATAAAGCTCCAGCAGTACGAGCTCGGAAAGAGCTTCTGCGACACGGTTGCCGGTGGGGTGGGCATCGAGGGTCTGAACCGCGTCTGGGAGGCGCCCGAGGCGCTGCCCACGGCCGAGGAGCTCGGGCGCCCCGCGGACTGGCTGGAGCGCACGAAGAGCCGCACCAAGGCCGCCTGAGAAGCGACGTGTAACCACTGCGGCCGGGAGGTTTACGTACGTGTGTTCGTCGATATACTTCTACCGAACTTAGAGTTAATAAGCCTACGTCGGACCGAAGGAGAGGCGCATCCATGGCCACCGAGAGCCAGACACCCACGCAGACCCAGGCCGAGCGAACCGCCGCCGCCCGCAAGGCGGCCGCAACACGCCGCCGCAACGCCGCGAGGCGCAGCCAGTCCGCGCGCAGGGCCGCTGCCACCCGTGCTCAGGCCGAGCGCAACGCGTTCCAGGCTGTGCAGGCGCAGGCGGAGCGTGCCGTTCTGATTCCGGTCGGCGCCGCGCTGGTGGCCCGCGATTCGGTCATCGAGGCCGCGAAGCCCTACACAGAGAGTCGTGAGAGCGCGGAGCGGGAGTTCGAGAAGCTCCAGCGCCGGGTCAACACCAACCTCCGCAAGTTCGAGCGCCGTGGCACCACCGCGCGCAACCGCGCGGTCCGCGAGGCGAAGCGCACCCGGACCCGCGTCGAGCGCGAGCTGCGCCAGCGCCGGAAGGGCGCGTTCCGCGCGGTGAAGCAGAATCGCCGCGAGGCGGAGCGGCAGGCGAAGACGGCTCGCCGCGAGTTCGAGCGTTCCGTCAAGGCCACGCGCCGTGAGGTGCAGGGCCAGGCCGAGAACCTCGTGCAGCGCGTGAGCTCGATCGCCTAGCGAGCTCGCACCAGACTTCCCCCCGCCCGGAACCGGAGAGACCGGACCCGGGGTGAGGCTGCCGGCCACATAACTCCCGCCGGCAGTGCAGTATCTCTCCTCCCTCGCCAGCGGCACCCTACGGGGTGCCGTTGGCCTTTTGCTTGAATGAGTTGGGATGCCTACAGCCGAACAGATCCAGAACGCCCTCAGCCGCGTCATCGATCCCGAGCTCCGCAAGGACATCGTCTCGCTCGGAATGGTCCGCTCGGTCGACCAGCCGGAGCCGGGCCGCGTGGACGTGGTCGTTTCTCTCACCACGCCCGGCTGCCCGATCCGCAACCACTTCCAGCAGGCGGTTGCCCAGAACCTGTCCGCGCTGGAAGGGGTCAGCCAGGTGAACGTCGGTTTCGACGTGCTCTCGGACCAGGAGAAGCAGAGCCTGGCCCAGCGACTCGGCCGCCAGGGAGGGCTGCCGGAGGGGGCGCTGGCCCGAGTCAAGAACGTGATCTGCGTCGGATCCGGCAAGGGCGGAGTTGGCAAGTCGACGATCACCGCCAACCTCGCCTCCGCACTCCAGGCCGACGGCATGCTCGCGGCCGCGCTCGACGCCGACGTGTGGGGCTACTCGATTCCCCGCATGCTCGGTGTGCACGGGCGGCCGCAGGTCTCGGCCGAGCGCAAGATCCTCCCGCTCGACGGTCCGGGCGGCGTAAAGGCCATCTCGATCGAGTTCTTCCTGAACGAGCGCGACCAGGCGATCACCTGGCGCGGGCCGATGCTCCACAAGGCGATCCGGCAGTTCCTCGAGGACGTCGACTGGGGGGAGCTCGACTACCTGCTCATCGACCTGCCTCCCGGCACCGGCGACGTGTCGATGACCCTCGCCCAGCTGCTTCCGCAGGCCAAGTTCGTGATCGTCACGACTCCGCAGCCGGCGGCCCAGAAGGTGGCCGCCCGGGCGGCCGAGACCGCCCTCCGCTTCGACCTCGAGATCGCCGGCGTGATCGAGAACATGTCGGGCTTCACGACCCCATCGGGCGAACGCTTCACCATCTTCGGCGAGGGCGGCGGGCAGCTCCTCGCCGACGAGCTCGACGTACCGCTCCTCGGAAAGATCCCGCTCCAGGAGGAGCTCCGCATCTGCGCGGACGAGGGGCGTCCGCTCGTCCTCGAGGACCCGGACGCCCCGGCCTCCCAGGCGCTCTTCCACGCGGCCCGTGGCGTGGTGGCCGCCACGCCGCAGGAGCTCGCGGTGCTGCAGGCGCCATCGGGGCCGCCGGTGCCCGAGGTCACGGGCACGGCGCTGCCGATGGCGCCGTAGTCGTTAGCCGGCCTGCTTGTAGTAGTCGGCGTTGATCTGGATGTAGTTCTGCCACTCGTCGGGCAGCTGGTCCTCGGCGAAGCAGGCGTCCACGGGGCAGGCCTCGACGCAGGCGTCGCAGTCGATGCACTCCTCCGGGTCGATGTACAGCATGTTGACGTTGTCGTAGTCGGGCTCGTCGGGCGTGGGGTGGATGCAGTCGACCGGGCAGACCTCGACGCAGGAATTGTCCTTGGTGTCGATGCAGGGTTCGGCGATGACGTAGGCCATGGTCTCCTTCTCGTGTCCAAGCACTTGGGCGCGAGGAGGGCGGATTGTACCGTTGGTCCTGAGCCCGCCGGGGGTCCGAGGCGCGGCGTTTCGTAGGCTCCGCCGGGTGCTTGACCGACGCGAGCCAGATCCATTCCTCGACACTTTCACCGGGCTGGTCGCCGCCAGAGCTGTCTCCACGGCGGTGATTCTCGGCGTGTTCGAGGCACTCCACGAGCGGCGCTCGTCGGCGGCCGAGCTGGCGGAGCGGCTGGGCCTCGACCCGCTCGGGGCGGAGACGCTTCTGACGGCGCTGACGACCCTCGGGTACGTCGAGGACGACGGCGACGGCCGGCTCGGCAACGCCCCGATCAGCGAGCGACTGCTGGTGCGCTCCTCGCCCGAGTCGATCGCGACCTTCGTGGGCGAGCAGTGCGACCTGCACTGGCAGGTCCTTGACCTGCTCCCGGACGCGGTGCGCAGCGGCCGCCCGTACGCGATGCACGAGGAGCGCCACGGCGAGGCGGATCGCTGGGAGGCCTACATCCGCGGGCTGTTCGAGATCTCGCGGGCCGAGCACGATGCGAACGCCGCGCTCGTGCCGGTGGAGAACCCACGCCGGCTCGTTGACGTGGCGGGCGGCCACGGGGCGTTCTCGATGGCGATGTGCCGCAGCCACCCCGGGCTCGAGGCCACCGTGATCGACCTGCCGCCGAGCGCGGCGGTGGGGCGCCGGATCGTGGCGGAGGAGGGGTACGAGAACCGGGTCTCGTTCCGCGAAGGCGACGTGTTCGAGCTCGGACTCGGCGAGGGGCTCGATGTCGTCTCGATGTTCAACCTGGTTCATCACCTGCCCGAGGAGCGCGACCGCGAGCTGTGCCGGATGGCCCACGGCGCGCTTCGGCAGGACGGCTTTTTGGTGATCGGCGATTCCGCCCGTCCGGAGCCCGGCGAGCCGGTCTCGGAGCACGGTGCGATCTCGAGCCTGCTCTTCTACGCCTGGAGCCACAGCCGCAACTTCAAGCCCTCAGAGATCCGCGGCTGGATGCTGGAGGCGGGGTTCGCCGACGTCACGCTGCACCGCAACGAGCGCTCCCCCTGGCGCGTGGTGTTGGTGGGGCGCCGCTCGTGATCCTCCTGACCGGCGCGACCGGCACGGTCGGGTCCGCGCTGCTCCGGCGCCTGACCGCGGACGGGGCGCTCGTGCGCTGCCTCGTTCGCGATCCGCGCCGGCTGGGTGACCAGCGCGTACGGGTCCAGATCGCGCTCGGGGACCTCGCGAACCCGCCCTCGTTTCGCAACGCGCTGCGCGGTGTCGAGACGGTCGTCCACCTGGCCGCCTCGATCCGCGACCAGCCGCTCGCGTCGATCGAGGAGCTGAACGCCATGGCCACGCTGCGGCTGGTACGGGCGGCGGAGCGCGCCGGCGCCCGGCGATTCCTGTTCTTCTCGGCGATGGGTGCCCGCCACCACTCGCGGACGCGCTTCTTCCGCGCGAAGGCGCTCGCCCGCGCGGCCGTGGAGGGCTCAACCCTCGAGACCGCGGTCTTCTCGCCCTCGATCGTGTACACGCCCGGCGATCCCTGGCTCACGCTGCTCGAGCGGTTCGCGTACCTGCCCGCGATCCCGATCTCGGGTTCCGGTCGAGGGCTCTACCAGCCGATCTGGGCCGAAGACGTGGCCGACTGCGTGGTGGCCGCGCTTGCTGCATCGGGGGCGCGCCGGCGCAGCTTCGAGCTTGCCGGCCCCGAGACGCTGTCCTACGACGAGATCGTCCGCGCCGCGCTGCGCCCCACCGGCCGGCGCCGTCCGCTCCTGCACGTGCCGCTTCCGATCGTGCGCCGTTCGCTGCGGCTGCTCCGGCGGCTCGTCGGGCCGAAGGTATTCGCCACCTGGGACGAGGCCGAGCTGATGGAGGAGCCGATGACCACGCCGCGGGGCACGGCGGACGCGGAGTCGCTCGGCGTCAGGCCCCTGGCGATGGCGAACGTGCTGGGTGGCGGGTGACGCCCGGCGTAATCCCGGCGTTGGCCCAGACCCACCGTGAGCGCCGGCCGAAGACCGGGCCCGCGTAGAAGCGGTCATCGCGCCGCACCAGGATGAAGCACACCACGGCCCCGAGCAGCGCGATGCCCGCGCTGGTGAGGAAGGTGATCCGGAACGAGTCCACGTGGGCGACGACGTTGTCGTGGACGGCGACCCGGACCACCCCGGTGTCGATCGCCGTCTGGGACCTACCAGCCTGCTCCGCTTGCAGGATGTATTCCTTGAACTGGTTAATTTGCTCCGGAGTGACGTCGATGCCGCGATCGGCCAGGCGCTCGTAGGTGATGCGCTCGGCGGCACCAACCTCGATCGCGGTGAGGGCGGCGATGCCGAGCGCTCCACCCAGCTGCTCGGTCGTGTTGATCGTGCCCGCCGCCTCTCCCTGAGAGTCGGGAGGCACCGCACCTAGCCCCGTCGGATCGTTCACGGTGAGCACGACGCCGAGCCCCAGCCCCTGGAGCAGGAGACCCGGAATGAGCGCGGCGACTGTCTGCTCCCCCGCCCCTGCGGCCAGCGCAAGGCCCGAGGCCGCCAAGGCAAGGAAGCCGGCGACGAGCGGCGCCCGGCCGCCCACCCTGTCGAACATCCGTCCGGCCAGCGGCCCGGCGAGGACGATCGGGATCGTCGCGGGAATCAGCGCGATGCCCGCGGCGGCGGGGCTCACGCCGATCACGATCAGGAGGTAGAACGGCAGTAGGAAGCCGAGGCCGAGCTCGATCGCACCGGCGAGCACCTGGCTGAGGTTTGCCGCGAGAAAGTTCAGGTGGCGGAAGAGCCCGAAGTCGAGTAACGGGACCGTGACGCGGGACTCGATCACGAGGAACGCGACGAGCAGCACCAGCGCACTAGTGAGCGGGACCACGGTCTCCGGCGATCCCCAGCCGTCGTCCTGTCCCTGGCTCAATCCGAACACGAGCGCGGCGATGCCGAGGCCGAAGGCCACCGTGCCTGCGTAGTCGATGCGAGGACGGCTGTCGCCCTGGGGCCGCAGGCTCGGAGTGGCTGAGAGCGTCAGGACGACCGTGACTATCGCGAGCGGCACGTTGATCAGGAAGACGAGCCTCCAGTCGATACTGGTCAAGAGGCCGCCGAGCACCGGTCCGAGCGCGGCGAAGAAGGCGGACGCCCCGGCCAGGATGCCCAGCGCCGTGCCGCGCCGCTCCTCCGAATAGACCGCGCTCGTGATGGCGACCGCTGTGGGCATCATGAGCGCCGCCCCCGTGCCCTGGACGGCGCGGGCAGCGATCATCATCGGCATATCCTGCGCGCCCCCAGCCACGGCGGTTGCGCCCATGAAGATCAGCGCGCCCGCCAGGAACACACGCCGCAATCCGAGCAGATCGCCCAGGCGCCCGCCGAACACCATCAGCGCGGCCAGCGGCAAGATGTTCGCGGTGAGGATCCACTGCCCTTCGGCCACCGCGCCGCCGAGACCGGAGATCACCTCCGGCGTGGCCAGCGGCACCGCCGTCTGATCCACGAGGATCATGCTGCTCGACAGCGTCATCGCGGCCAGCGTGAGAGCCGCGTTCCCTCGTCGCGCGGTGCTGGGCGCGCCAGCGGCCACGGCGCCACATTAGACGACGAGGGCCCCGGCGAACCGGGGCCCTCGAAAGACGGTGCGTCGAAGAGACGCGTCTCTACATCATGCCGTCCATGCCGCCCATGCCGCCCGGCATGCCTGCGCCGGCGGCCTCCTTCTCCGGCATCTCGGCCACGATCGCCTCAGTGGTGAGGATGTTCTTGGCGATCGACGCCGCGTTCTGGAGCGCGGAGCGGGTGACCATGGCCGGGTCGATCACGCCGGCCTTGACCAGGTCCTCGATCTCGCCGCTCTCGGCGTTGAGGCCAACGTTCTTGCCCTTGGCGTTGCGGACCTCGTTCACTACGACCGAGCCCTCGAGCCCCGAGTTGTCCGCGATCTGGCGCAGGGGCTCCTCGAGCGAGCGGTGCACGATGCGGGCACCGGTCTTCTCGTCGCCCTCGAACGCGTCGAGCGTGATCGCGTCCTGGGCGCGAAGGAGGGAGACACCGCCGCCCGCGACGATGCCCTCCTCGAGGGCCGCCCGGGTGGCCTGCAGCGCGTCCTCCACGCGGTGCTTCTTCTCCTTCATCTCGGTCTCGGTGGCCGCGCCGACCTTCACGACCGCCACGCCGCCGGCCAGCTTCGCGAGCCGCTCCTGGAGCTTCTCGCGATCGAAGTCCGAGTCGGTGTTCTCGATCTCGGTCTTGATCTGGTTGATGCGGCCCTTGATGTCATCGCTGCTGCCGGCGCCGTCCACGATCGTGGTCGTGTCCTTGGCGACGACGACACGGCGGGCCCGGCCCAGCTGCGAGAGCTGGGTGTTCTCGAGCTTGAGGCCCATCTCCTCGGTGATGACCTCGCCGCCGGTGAGGATCGCGATGTCCTCGAGCATGCGCTTGCGGCGGTCGCCGAAGCCCGGCGCCTTGACCGCCACACCCGTGAAGGTGCCGCGCAGCTTGTTCACCACGAACGTGGCGAGGGACTCCCCCTCCACGTCCTCGGCGATGACCAGGATCGGCTTGCCCGACTGGATCACCTGCTCCAGAACCGGCAGGATGTCCCGGACCGAGCCGATCTTCTGGTTGGCGATGAGGATGTACGGATCCTCGAGGACGGCCTCCATGCGGTCCTGGTCCGTCACCATGTAGGGCGAGATGTAGCCCTTGTCGAACTGCATGCCCTCGGTGAACTCGAGGTCCATGCCGAACGTCTGGCCCTCTTCGACGTTGACCACGCCGTCCTTGCCGACCTTGTCGATGGCGTCGGCGATCACGTCGCCGATCTCGTCGTCGGCGGCGGAAATGGCCGCCACGCGGGCGATCTGCTCCTTGCCCGCAATCTCCGTCGAGGCACTCTGTATGTTCTCGACGACCTGGTCGACCGCCTTCTCGATGCCGCGCTTGAGAGCGAGCGGGTTCGCGCCTGCGGCCACGTTCTTGAGGCCGTCGCGCACGATGCGCTGCGCCAGCACGGTGGCGGTGGTGGTGCCGTCGCCCGCGACGTCGTTGGTGGCGGTGGCCACCTCACGCACGAGCTGGGCGCCCTGGTTTGAGAACGGTTCCTCGAGCTCGATCTCACGAGCGATCGAGACGCCGTCGTTGGTGATTGTCGGCGCGCCGAACTTCTTGTCGATCACCACGTAGCGGCCCTTGGGGCCGAGGGTGACCTTCACCGCGTTCGCGACGGCGTCGACGCCGTCCTCGAGCGCCTTGCGCGCGTCAACGTCGTACTTGAGCTCCTTGTGAGCCATGTGTGTGCTTCCTCCTAGCCCGCGACCTTGGCGAGCACGTCCGACTCACGCAGAACGAGGAGATCATCTCCCTCGACCTGGACCTCGGTGCCGCCGTACTTCGAATACAGAACTTCGTCGCCCTCGGCGACGTCGAGCGGGATGCGCTTCTCGCCATCCTCGTCCCACTTCCCGTCACCGACCGCTAGGACTTTGCCGCGTTGCGGCTTCTCCTTGGCCGTGTCGGGGAGGACGATGCCGCTCGCGGTGGTCTCCTCTTCCTCGATCGCCTGAACGATCACGCGATCCCCTAGAGGCTTGAGATTCATGGGCATACCTCCGTCGAGTACCTAATCCTTTGGCACTCTCAACTGGAGAGTGC
>DATDLN010000161.1:0-7558 GCA_036519295.1 Thermoleophilaceae bacterium | reverse complement strand
CGGGGTGCTGATGTCTGCGAGCCTGCCGGCGCGGCTCGGCGAGCCCTCGCGCGCCCTGATCGTGGCGCGCCGGCTGGGGCGCATGCGCGACCGCTTCCCGGTCGTGCTCGGCACCCTGGTCTCGCAGACCGTGCTCAACATCCTCGCCCTGACCGCGCTCGGCGCGGTGATGTTCGCCACGGTCGGCCTGTTCCAGGGCAACGAGGACGCGCTGGTCCTGGCGACGCTCGCGCCCGTGGTCGTCCTGCTCCTGGTCGTGTCGACCCCCTGGCTGCTGCGTCGCGGCAAGCCGACGCGCTTCCAGCGCGTGCAGCAGGCCGCGGCGAAGGCGCGCAAGGCGATGCTCCAGGTGCGCTCCGGCCTCCAGGTCTTCCGCAAGCCGAGGCTCGGCGGCTGGGCGGCGCTCAACCAGATGGCCGCTTGGGCGATCCAGTGGCTCGCCTGCTACGTCCTGCTCGTCGCCCTCGGACTCGACGAGCGCGCCGGCGTCGGCGCGGCCGCCGCGGTGCTGTTCGCGGTCAACGTCACGGCGGCGCTGCCGGCCATGCCCTCGAACCTCGGGGTATTCCAGGCGGCCTGCGTCGCCGTGCTGTCGGCCTACGGCGTCGGCAAGACGGACGCGCTCGCGTACGGGATCATCCTCCAGGCGGTGGAGATCGCTACGGCGCTGGTGCTGGGCATGCCGGCGCTGGTGCGCGAGGGGATGACCTGGAAGGACCTGCGCGTGCGGGCGCTGCACGCCGCGCCGGTGGAGCTGCGTCGCGCGGGGCGGCGCCGCGACGCAGCCGAGGCCGAGGCGTAGCCGCAGGCGCCCCGGTCGGGCGCTTCGCCAGTAAACCTTCACACAATCGTGTCAAGGTTGGTACGATGGCCTCTTGGCCGAGCGCGACTACATCGAAGCAGCACGCAGCCGGGTCGTCGTCTTCGACGGCGGCATGGGCGCGACGCTCGAGCAGTTCGAGCTGACCTCCGAGGACTACGGCGGCCTCCCGGGCAAGTGCCACGAGGCCCTCGTGCTGAACCGCCCGGACGTGATTCAGGGCGTGCACGAGTCGATGCTCGAGGCCGGCGCGGAGGTGCTCGAGACGGACACCTTCCAGGCCAGCCGGCTGAAGCTGGAGGAGTGGGGCCTGGCCGAGCACACGGCAGAGATCAACCGCAGGGCCGCCGAGATTGCCCGTGCCGCCGCCGGCGAGCACCGCTTCGTGGCCGGCTCGATCGGCCCCACCGGCCAGCTGCCGGCAAGCGACGACCCGACGCTCGGGAGGATCACCTTCCGCGAGCTGGTCGAGGTCTTCACCGAGCAGGCGCGCAGCCTGGTCGAGGGCGGCGCCGACCTGATCATCATCGAGACGGCGCAGGACATCCTCGAGGTCAAGGCCGCCGTGTTCGGCGCCCGCGAGGCCTTCAAGCTCGCCGGGCGCGCGCTGCCGATCCAGACGAGCGTGTCCCTGCTCCCGCAGGGCGGCAAGATGCTGCTCGGCACCGACATCCAGGCGGTGCTCAGCACGCTTACGGCACTCGACGTCGACGTGATCGGGCTCAACTGCTCGACCGGGCCCGAGGACATGCGCGACGCGATCCGCTACCTGGGCGAGATCAGCCCGGTCCCCGTGCACTGCATCCCCAACGCGGGCCTACCGCTTCAGGGCCCGAACGGCGAGACGATCTTCCCCGAGGAGCCCGACCCGCTGGCGACCGTCCTCCAGGAGTTCGTCGAGCGCCACGGGATCTCGGTCGTCGGCGGTTGCTGCGGAACCACGCCGGACCACATACGCGCGATCGTGGAGCGAGTGGGTGGACGCGAGGTTGCCGCGCGCCCCGAGCGCGCGCCCGTGCTCGTGTCGAGCATGATGACCGCCACTCCGCTCGTGCAGCAGCCTCGCCCGACGCTCGTCGGCGAGCGGGTGAACTCGCAGGGCTCGCGCAAGGCCAAGGAGCTGCTGCTCGCGAGCGACTACGACGGGCTCGTCCAGGTCGCCGAGGACCAGGTCCAGGGCGGCGCCCACGTCCTCGACGTCTGCGTGGCGCTGACCGAGCGCCAGGACGAGGACGAGCAGATGCGCGAGGTCGTCAAGCGCATCGCGCTGACGCAGCCGGCGCCGATCCAGGTCGACTCGACGGAGCCTGAGGTCATCCAGGCCGCGCTCGAGCAGATACCGGGGCGGGCGATCGTGAACTCGGTCAACCTCGAGGCCGGGCGCGGCAAGCTCGACGTCGTCGCTCCTCTCGCCAAGGCCCACGGTGCCGCGCTGATCGCGCTGACGATCGACGAGCAGGGCATGGCAAAGACCGCCGAGCGCAAGCTGGAGGTCGCGAAGCGCATCGTCGAGCTGGCCTGCGAAGAGCACGGCCTCGACCGCGAGGCGCTGATCTTCGACGCCCTCACCTTCACGCTCACAACCGGGGACGAGGAGTGGAGGCCGTCCGCCATCGAGACGATGGAGGGCATCCGGCGGATCAAGGCCGAGCTACCGGGCGTTCAGACATCGCTGGGCGTCTCGAATGTCTCGTTCGGCGTCTCCCCGGGGGCGCGGGCGGTTCTCAACTCGGTCTTCCTCCACCACTGCGTGGAGGCGGGGCTCGACCTGGCGATGGTCAACCCGAACCACATCACGCCCTATCCGGAGATCCCGGAGGAGGAGCGCGAGCTCACCGACGACCTCGTCTTCAACCGCCGCGAGGACGCGCTCGAGCGCTTCATCGCCCACTTCGAGCAGAAGGGGGAGTCGGAGGAGGAGGCGGCGGGCGACCCCACCGAGGGCATGGAGCCCGAGGAGGCGCTCCACTTCCACATCCTGCGACGCAAGAAGGAGGGCGTGGAGGACTGGATCGACCGCTCGGTGGAGAAGATCGGCGCGGTTCCGACGCTGAACACGGTGCTGCTCCCCGCCATGAAGGAGGTGGGCGACAAGTTCGGCGCCGGCGAGCTGATCCTGCCGTTCGTGCTCCAGTCGGCCGAGGTGATGAAGCGGGCGGTGGCGCAGCTCGAGAACTACCTGGAGAAGATCGAGGGCCACACCAAGGGCAAGGTCGTGATCGCCACCGTGTTCGGCGACGTGCACGACATCGGCAAGTCGCTCGTCAACACGATCCTCACCAACAACGGCTACACCGTGATCGACCTCGGGAAGCAGGTCCCGATCGACACGATCATCAACGCCGCGATCGAGCACGACGCCGATGCCATTGGGCTCTCCGCGCTGCTCGTCTCGACGTCCAAGCAGATGCCCACCTGCGTGCAGGAGCTGCACGAGCGCGGGCTCGAGTTCCCCGTGCTGGTCGGCGGGGCGGCGATCAATCGCGACTTCGGGCGGCGGATCCTCTACCCCAAGGGCAAGGAGTCCGACGAGATCTACGAGCCGGGCGTCTTCTACTGCAAGGACGCCTTCCAGGGGCTCGACACCATGGACGCGCTGATCGACGACGAGGCGCGCGCGGTGCTGGTCGGCAAGATGCGCGACGCGGCGCGCCAGCTGCGCGAGAAGGGCGAGCGGGTGGACGACGGTCCGCCGCTGACCGACGACTCGGTCCGGTCAACGGTGCGTACGGACGCTCCGATCCCGGAGCCGCCCTTCTGGGGCGTACGCGACGTGGACGTGGACCTGGACGAGGTCTTCCCCTACCTCGACCGTCACGTGCTGTTCAAGCTCCACTGGGGCGGACGCGGCGTGAAGGGCGAGGAGTGGGAGCGGCTGGTCGGCGACGACTTCCAGCCCCGCCTCGAGCGGATGTGGCGGGAGCAGGACTATCTGCACCCACAGGCCCGCCTCGGCTACTTTCCGGCTGCCGCGGATGGCAACGAGCTGGTCGTCTACGACCCCGACGACCCGGCGCGCGAGCTGGAGCGGCTGGTCTTCCCGCGGCAGCCCAGGCACGATCGCATCTGCCTCACCGACTTCTTCCGTCCGCTGGACTCGGGCGAGCGGGACGTGGTCGCGCTCCAGGGCGTGACCGTCGGCCCCGAAGTGACCGAGCTCATCGAGCGGCTGGAGCGCGAGGGCGAGTTCGCGGAGCAGCTCTTTACCCACGGACTCGGCGTTCAGACCGCGGAGGGGCTCGCGGAGTGGCTGCACTCGGAGGTCCGCCGCCAGCTCGGGATCGACCTCGACCAGGGTCGCCGCTACTCGTGGGGCTATCCCGCCTGCCCGGAGCAGTCCGAGCACGAGAAGGTGTGGCGCCTCCTCGGCCTCGAGGAGATCGGCATGACGCTCTCCGACGGCTACGCCGTGATGCCCGAGCAGTCGACGGTGGCGATCGTCGCCCATCACCCGCAGGCGGTCTATTTCGGCATGAAGTCCGGCTTCGTGCCGAAGCAGAAGGCGCCTGACGAGCTGATCGCCGGCACCGAGCGCGGCGGCGCGCTGCCTCCCGAGCGCGATCCGGTCGCGGACGAGGTCCCCGCCTAGGTGCTCCCTGAGCACTAGGCTGGGCCGCCGTGCCCGAGCCGCCCGAGCCCGTCCGCGACCTCGATTGGGATCCCGACCGCGTCCGCGAGCTGGGCGAGGACGCCGTCGAGCTGTGGGTGGAGCTGCTGGTCCGCCTACCCGAGCTGCCCGTTAGCCGCGAGCTCCGGGCCGATGAGCTGCACGAGGCGCTCGCAATCGACATTCCCGAGGAGCCGCTGGAGCGGGGGGAGCTGCTCCGCCACCTGCGCGCGCTCCTGCTCGAGAACTCGATGTATCCGGGCCACCCGGGCTTCCTTGCCTACGTCTCGGGCGCGGGCACAGTGCCGGGGGCGGCCGCCGACCTGCTGGCGGCGGCGCTGAACCAGAACAGCGGCGGATTCAGGCTCTCGCCCGGCGCGACCACGATCGAGGCGCATCTGATGCGCTGGCTCGCGGGCCGCTTCGGGTTGCCGGCGGAGGCGGGCGGCCACGTGGTGGCGGGCGGCGCGGTGGCGAACCTGGTGGGCCTCAAGCTGGCACGTGACCGGGCGAGCGAGGAGGCGCGCGAGCGCGGCGTTCGGGACGGACCGCGCCTGGCGTTCTACGCCTCGACCGAGTCGCACGTGGTGCACCAGCGCGCGGCCGACCTTCTCGGGATCGGATCCCATGCGGTGCGGCCGATCGAAGTGGACGACGGCTGGCGCCTGCGGCCGGAGGCCCTCGCCGACGCAATCGAGCGCGATCTCGCCGCGGGCGTCGTGCCGGCGGCGGTGATCGCCACCGCCGGGACCACCGCGACCGGGTCGATCGACCCGCTGCCCGCGATCGCCGAGCTCTGCGAGCGGCACGGGGCGCACCTCCACGTCGACGCCTGCTACGGCGGTCCGGCGGTGCTCGCGAACGAGCTGCGGCCGCTCCTGGCCGGGATCGAGCGGGCGGACTCGATCGCCGTAGATGCCCACAAGTGGCTCTACACGCCTCTGCTCGGCGGCTGCGTGCTCGTGCGCGACCCGCGCCGGCTGGCCGTCTCCTTCGCCACCGAGGCCACCTACATCTGGCTCCATGAGGACCTGCGTCAGGGCGTGGATCTTGGGATGCACGGCCCCGACTTCAGCCGCGGCTTCGCCGCGTTCAGGATCTGGCTGTCGCTGCTGGCCCATGGCCGAGCCGCATACGGCAGGCGCATCGCCCACGACGCCGCCCTGGCTCGCTACCTCGGCGAGCTAGTGGAGGAGCACCCCGACTTCGAGCTGATGGCGCCCGTATCACTGTCGGTCTGCTGCTTCCGCTACGCGCCGGCCGCCCTCCGCGGCGACGACGAGGCGCTCGACCGGCTGAACGAGCGGGTCATGACGGCGGTCATGGGCGACGGGCGCGTGTACTGCTCGAACGCCGTTTTGAACGGCCGCTTCTGCCTCCGCGCCTGCATCGTGAACTTCCGCACCGAAGCGGAGCACCTGGAGCTGCTCCTCGAGGTGGCGGCGGAGCACGGCGAGCGGCTGGCCTGAGGCGAATGTCGCGGGAAGCAGTCGAGCTCGTGAAGGCCATCTACGAGCGGTGGCAGCGGGGGGACCCCGCGCCAGAGCTTCTCGATCCGGACATCGAGTGGTCCACCCCGCACCCGGACGCCCTTGGCGTACACGGTCGCGAGGAGGTCTTGGCGTTCCTTCGCAGGTACGTGGGCGCCTTCCAGGACTTCCACATCCAGCTCGACGAGATCCGCGATCTCGGGGACCAGCGAGTCCTGGTCCGCTTCTCGGAAAGGGGTCGCGGCAAGAGCAGCGGCGTGGAGACTCACCTTCGCGCGACCGGAGTGTGGACCGTCCGGGACGGGAGGGCCATCCGTTTCAGGGCCGAGACCGACCGAGCGGCGAAACCCAGCGCCTGAATCTTCGACATCTGGCCAAAGACCCGGCTCCGGGCCGGTCGTAGGTTGGCAGCGGATTCTCGGAGAAGGAGGCACTTGATGAGACGTATCGCCCTGGCGGCTGCCGTGCCGCTCGGAGCATTTCTGCTGGCCCCGGCCGCGGCGCTGGCCCAGGACGGCCCGACGATCGACGAGACGGTTTCCAGCCTGAACACCGTTTGGGTGATCGTCGCGGGCGTGCTCGTGATGTTCATGCAGGCAGGGTTCGCGTTCCTCGAGATCGGCTTCTCGCGCGCAAAGAACGCCGGCCTCGGGGTCGTGAAGATCCTCACGAACTTCTCGATCGCCGCCATCGCATACTGGGCCGTTGGCTTCGCGCTCGCGTTCGGCGGGGCGGGCGAGATCGCCGGGACGAACGGCTTCTTCCTCGACGTCAGCTCGCTTCCCGCCGAGGCGGCGAGCCAGTTCCCGCTCCTCGACATCGCGGGCGTCAGCCCGGCGGCGCTGCTGTTCTTCCAGTTCGTCTTCTGCGCCTCTCCCTGGCGATCGTCTGGGGGACCACGCTCGAGCGGATCAAGTTCAGCGCCTACGTGATCTACGCGATCGTCTTCTCGGCGCTGATCTATCCGGTCATCAGCCACTGGATCTTCGGCGGCGGCTGGCTCCAGGTGAACGTCGGCATGCAGGACTTTGCCGGCTCGACGGTGGTGCACCTGATCGGCGCGACCGGCGGCCTGGCGGCGCTGTTGCTCCTCGGCCCGCGTCGGGGCAAGTACGGCCCGGACGGCAGGCCGCGGGCGATCCCGGGGCACTCCATGCCGCTCGTCGGCCTGGGCGTGCTGATCCTCTGGCTCGGCTGGTTCGGCTTCAACCCCGGCTCGACGCTCGGGGCGCTGGGCAACCGCTTCGCGGAGATCGTTCTGGTGACCAACCTGGCGGCCGCCGCCGGCGTGCTGGCGGCGCTGACCGTGATGTACCTGCGCACGAAGACGTACGACGTGGGCATGGCCGGCAACGGCGCGATCGCCGGCCTCGTGGCGATCACCGCCCCGTCCGGCTACGTGGAGTTCTGGGCGGCGCCGATCATCGGCGCCGTGGCCGGTGTGATCGTGGTCTACGGCGTGATCCTGATCGAGAAGGTGCTCGACGATCCCGTGGGCGCGCTCTCGGCGCACGGACTGGCCGGAGTCTGGGGCACTCTTTCGTGCGGCCTCTTCACCGCCCCGCGGCTCGCCGAGCTGAACGGCGTCGGCGAGGGCGGCCTCTGGTACACGGGCAGCTTCACGCAGCTGGGTGACCAGGC
>DATDLN010000160.1:0-2287 GCA_036519295.1 Thermoleophilaceae bacterium | reverse complement strand
GTGCCGCGGTCGACTACGGCTCCTTTGCTCCCCGCTAGGCCTACTGGCCCCGCTCCCCGTCGGCCCCTCCCGCCGCGGCGCGCTCGGCTCGTTGGCGGATCTGCGACGCGGCGTCCACCGTCGCAGCGTGCTGCGCGAGCTTCGCCTCGTAGGCCTCGCCCGTCTCCCCACCGATCGTGTCGCGGAAGCGCTCCTTGAACCGCTCGGTGCGCCGGCCGGCCGCAAACCGCTCCTCGGCCTTCGCCTGCTTGCGTCGGTTGCGCTCGCCGTAGAAGCGCTTCGCCCACGGCGATCCGGGCTTGCCGATCCGCGCAGCAGCGTAGGCGGCGATCGGAAAGACGAAGAAGCCGACCGCGCCGTGCAGCATCCGCTGCTTGGCGAAGCACATCCCCACCAACGCGAACAGGGTCACGCCGGCGATCGCGCTCCCGATCGCGTCGCCCGCGCTGTCGGTGTCGATCTCGAACGTCCGGAAGCCCAACAGGATCAGCCCCATCGCCACCGCGGCGATCACCGTCGCGTCGATCGAGCGGCGGCCCTCCCGGGCCCAGTAGACGTCGTCGAGATAGACCCAGAGCGCGAACTCGTCGAGCGTAAGCCCCGCGCCGACCCCGAACAGGAACGCGCAGACCTCGAGCCACGGGCTCGCGTCGAAGAACCAGAACCCGAGCGTGCCGGCGCCGAGCATGAGGCAGATGCCCCAGACGAGGTGGTGCAGGTGCACGCCGCTGTCGCTCACAACGCTGCCCGGCCACCACGGCACGCGCGGACTGCGCCCCAGCCGCGCGCTCAGTCGGATGAAGCCGAAGGATCCCAGGAACCCGACGAGCACAAGGAACAACCCCTGCCGGCTGTGCGCGACTAGCTGATCGTGCCAGAAGTCGGACAGGATCGAAGCGGACCAGCTCATCTGCGCACGATTGCGAGTCTATCCGCCCGCGCACCAACCGGACACGCTTGGGCCCAAGATCCATGCTGGGTCGACATCGAGCCGATTGGACGAGCATGGGCTTGCGCTCCATGGACTCGGTCTGGATTTCACCGCGAAGGCCGCGACCGCCCGCATCGAGATCGTCTCTGGAGTCGAGTCCCTCCACGAGACCGGCGGCAAGGCTCGCCGACGGCGCTCGGGCCGGCCGGGAGGACGGACTCGACGGTCTACGTGCAGGAACGGCTGACGCCGCCTCCTCGTGGTCAGCCCGCCTTCTGCGGCCACCGGCTCGGGGTGCGCCTCCGCCGGGGACCGAGATACGCCCGCCGGGGCCGCGCCGGCTTCCTGGCGTTCGCGTTCCTGGCGCGCCACGTAGCGGATCGTGATGAGCAGCAGGATCGAGATCAGCAGACCGCTAACGGCGCCGAAGGACGACTCCACGAAGATGAAAACCTGAGTGATGAAGATCTGGATCAACATCGCGCGGTCGAGAAGGCGGTAGCCGCCGAGCCGGTCCCCGCGCCGGAGCTTGAGGATCCCCACGGTAATGAGCGCTGCGGTGACCGTCGACGAGGCGATGGAGGCCAGATTGGGGATCGAGGGGTCGTCGAGCGCGTCCGACCGGAAGTCGGCTTCGGCTCCGCCGAGCTTGAAGCCGAGCGCGGTCACGAGCACGACTACCGACAGGACCTGCAGAGCCGCCCAGAGGCCGAACGCCCACACCAGCAGGCGCTGGAACCAGCGCCGCTCGATGAGCCGGGAGCAGTAGCCCATTAACCGCCTGCCCGCCCGACGCACCCGCCCGGGCGGCTCAGTCGGGATCGCCTCGGTCTGCCGGACGAGCCCTCGCAGGGGTTCGACCAGCGGGCCGCTTCCCGCGCGGTCGAGGAGCGCAAGCACCCGCGCTCGGTCGCGCTCGTCGAAGCTCCCGCGCGCCGCCTCCGCGAACAGATCGACGGCGTTGAAGAGGTTTTCCCGCTCGGAGAACTCGCGCCGCGTCTGCATCCAACGCGTGGCGAAGAAGAGCAGGATGAAGACGATGTAGATCATCGCCGCGGTCGGCTTGAAGAAGTAGTCGTTGTCGGAGGTGACGAACTTGCCCAGCTCGTCTATGAAGAAGCCGAAGCCGATCCCGCCGATCACCGCCGCAGGCCGGGCGCCACCCCCGCCCGAGAAACGACAACAGGACCCCGATCGCGATCAGCATGAACAGCCCGCCCCAGAGAAGGTGAGCGATGTGCAGCCTCCCTGAGCCGAGCTGCGGGTAGTTCGTCGCCCACAGCATCACGGCCCGAGGTCTCGCCGAGATCGCCGGGAGCGCACGAAAGAGCCCGGTGCCACCCCCGCCCTGGGCGT
>DATDLN010000159.1:0-15037 GCA_036519295.1 Thermoleophilaceae bacterium | reverse complement strand
ATCGAGGTCGAGGTGATCAACCCGGCGCTGGCCGCGCTCCCGGGCGACGAGCTGGTGGCGCTGGTCTGCGAGCGTTACCTCAGCCGCGTCTAGCCGCCGTTGTAGAGCGCGGCACGACCCGGTGCGGAAGGACCGTCTCCGGCGGCTCGTGGCCGCCCTCGCCGACTATCCGGCGGGCAGCCCCCGCGCCGAAGTCGTAGATCGGCAGGCTCACGGTCGTCATGTCGCTGAAGCGGGCCAGCCGGGTGTCGGTCATGCCCGCCACCGACACGCGCTCCGGCACCGCCACCCGAGCCTTGCGCAGCGCGCCGAGCGCCCCGATGGCAGTGGCGTCGTTGGCGCCGATCACCGCGTCGGGCAGCTCCTCCTCCTCGACCATCCGCTCGGTCGCCGCGTAGCCGCGGTCGTAGCCGAAGTCGCCCTCGTGCACCGGCGCCGGTTCGAGCCCTGCGGCCCGCATGGCGTCGCGGAAGCCGTCGAAGCGGTCGCGGCTCGCGTAGAGCCCGTCCGGGCCGCCGATGAAGGCGATCCGGCGATGGCCGAGTGAGATCAGGTACTCCGTCATGTCGTGCGCGGCCGCCCTGTTGTCAGCGTGGATACGGGGGCAGTCGAAGTCGCGCAGCGCCACCGAGACGACCTCCATGCCCCGCTCTCGCGCCCTCGCCACCGCCTCCGCCAGGTCAGCGCCTAGCGGGTCGTCCACGTAGCCGCTGCCGGCGAACACGACGCCCTCGGCGCGATAGTCGCTCAACAGCTGGAGCTGCGCGAGCTCGGCCTCGGTGCGGCGATCGGCGTTGCAGACGATCGTCATGTAGCCGGCCTGGGCCGCTACGTCCTCAACACCGCGCGTGATCTCGGCGAAGTAGGGGTCGACGATGTCGCCCACGACCACGCCGATGATGCGGCTGCGGTTGGTCACGAGAGCGCGGGCGAGCGCGCTCGGCGAGTAGCCGAGCTCCTCGGCGGCCCGGAGCACGCGCCGCCGCGTGTGCTCCGAGACGGGATGCGCGGAGCCGTTCAGGACACGCGAGGCGGTGGCCACCGAGACGCCCGCCCGGCGGCTGACGTCCGCAAGTGAGCCGCTGCTGCGCTGCTTGTCCACGGCGGGATTGAGCCTACCGGCGCCTGTGGGCACCGCGGGAGTGAGTCTCACGGCGGCGCCTTGACACCCGTCGCGAGCGCCCAATACGCTCGCGGCAAGCGTTTTCTGGATCGGGGGGCGGATGGACCTGCTTGTCGTGGGCGGAGGCGTGGCCGGAATGGCGGCGGCGGCGCACGCCGCTGCCCGCGGCGCCCGCGTGACCGTGGTCGAGAAGACCGCGAAGTTGGGCGGCTCCGGAGCGGTCTCCGCGGGCATCGTCTGGACGGCGCCCGACGACGCGACCTTCCGGCGAGTCTGCCCGGACGGCGACCCGGACCTGGGGCGAACCCTCGTCGACGGCTTCGACTCGGCCGTCGAACGGGCTCGGGAGGCCGGCGTCCCCGTGAGCGAGCGCTGGACGGGCCAGATGGGCTTCGGCGTGGCGCACAGGGTCGAGATGCGGGCGCTGCTGGAGCGCTGGCAAGAGACGGTCGAGGCGTGCGGCGGCCGGATCGAATTCGGCGCCAGTGCCCGTGAGCTGCTGCGAGACGAGGACGGAGGCGTTCGCGGCGCGCGCGTGGCCACCGCGGGGACGGGCGCGACCGGCACCGAGGTCGCGGCCGCCGCGGTACTGCTCGCCACCGGCGGCTTCCAGGGCGATCCCGCCCTCGTGCGCGCGGCGATCGGCCCGGGCGCCGAGCACATGCCCGTTCGATCCCACCCGGGCGCCACGGGCGACGGGCTGCGGATGGCCCGGGCCGCCGGCGCGGCGCATGCATCCGGCCCGGGCGACGGCTTCTACGGCCATCTGGTGCCGAGTCCGCTCGGCCGCTGGCGCCAGGACGAGTTCCTTGCCCTGACGCAGTACCACTCCCAACAGGGCGTGCTCGTCAACCGCGACGGCCGGCGCTTCGCCGAGGAGTGGCGGGGCGACGAGGTCTCGAACCAGTCCGCACTCCGCCAGCCCGGGAGCCGGGCGGTGCTCCTCTTCGACGAGCGCGTGCGCCTCGAGCACGCCGTCGCGGCCCCCTATCCGCACGGCCAGGTGGCCGACCGCCTGGCGCTCGCCGAGGAGGTGGGCGCCAGGGTCGCTCACGCGCCGACCCTCAGGCGCCTGATCGCGCACGTCGCCGGCTGGGATGTCGACGGCGACGGCCTCACCGCGACGCTTGCCATGCGCCCGGATCCGCTGCGAGAGCCTCCCTTCCACGCCCTCGAGGTGCAGCCCTCGATCACCTTCACCTACGGCGGCGTGAGGGCGGATGCCGACGGCCGCGTGCTCGACTCCGAGGGCCGGCCGCTGCCCGGCCTGTTCGCCGCCGGCGCGGACGTCGGCGGCCTGCAGGGGCCCGGCTACGTCGGCGGGCTGGCGCTGGGTCTCGTCTTCGGCCCCAGGGCTGCCGAGGCGGCGCTCGAGAGGAGCGCATCCCATGCCGGATCCTGACGTCCTGATCGTCGGCGCCGGCCCCTCCGGCGCCGTCACCGCGAAGCGCCTCGCCGAAAGCGGGTTCAAGGTGATGGTGCTGGAGCAGGGCGACTGGCCCGACTACACGCGGGCGCGCTCGGCCCATCCCGACTACGAGCTCACCTCGGGGCACTACTGGGCCTGGGACCCGAACGTGCGAGGAGGGCCCGGGGACTACCCGATCGACGAGTCCGAGTCGGACATCATCGCGCTGATGTGGAACGGCGTCGGCGGCGGCACGGTCGTCTTCGCCGCCCACTGGCAGCGCAGCATGCCGTCCGACTTCTGCGTGCGCACTCTCGACGGAGTGGGCGACGACTGGCCGCTCAGCTACGAGGAGCTCGAGCCCTACTACGTGCGCGTGGAGCGAGACTGGGGCGTCTCCGGGCTCGCGAACGACACCGCCTTCCCGCCGGGCGAGGGTCCGCCCATGCTCCCGGTGCCGCTGGCCCCGATGGGCCGCCGCGTGGCGAGAGCCCACAACGAGCTCGGCTGGCACTGGTGGCCCGCCCCCAACGCAATCGCCACCCGCGCATACGGCGCGCTCAACCCCTGCGTCCAGCGCGCCACCTGCCTGTGGGGCTGCGCCGACGGCGCCAAGGCCAGCGTGGACCGCACCTACTGGCCGGTGAACGTCCGCAACGGAGTCGAGCTCGTCACCCGCGCCCGCGTGCGCCGGCTGCTCGTGCGCGCGGGCGGGCTGGTTAAGGGAGTCGAGTACCTCGACGCCGACGGAGGCGAGCACGTGCAGCGCGCGCCGGTCACGATCCTCTGCGCCAACGGGATCGGCACGCCGCGCCTGCTCCTGCTCTCGGGCGACAACGGCGGGCTGGCCAATTCGTCCGGGCTCGTCGGCAAGCGCCTGATGCTGCACCCCTTCGGGACCGTGACCGGCCTGTTCGACGACGAGCTCGACAGCTGGCAGGGCGTCTGGGGCCAGCACATCCACTCCCTCGAGTTCTACGAGACGGACGAGTCGCGCGGCTTCGTGCGCGGCGCCAAGTGGGGACTCCAGCCCACCGGCGGCCCGCTCTCGATGACCCGGCCCTACCCGTGGGGGGCCGAGAACGCCATCTGGGGCGAGGGCTTCCACCGCGAGCTCCGCCGCCGCCTGGGCCACTCTGCAATGTGGGGGATCATCGCCGAGGACCTGCCCGAGGAGTCGAACCTCGTCTCCATCGACCCCGCCGCGAGCGACGAGTACGGCATCCCCGGCGCCAAGGTCGTCTACACGAACTCCGAGAACTCGCAGCGGATGATGGCCTTCCACCAGGAGCGCGCGAAGGAGTCCCTGCTCGCCGCGGGTGCCTACGACGTGATCGTGGCGCCGTTCATCGAGGCAACCGGCTGGCACATCCTCGGCACCTGCGTAATGGGCGACGACCCGGCGAGCTCGGTGCTCGACCGTTGGGGCCGCACGCACGACATCCCGAACCTCTACGTCTTCGACGGGTCGACCTGGCCGACCTCGTCCGGAATGAACCCAACCGCCACGATCGCCGCCATGGCGCTGCGCTTCACGGAGCATCTGATCGAGGAGCGGCGGGACCAGAGGCAGCCCGGATGACCGAGCCGCAGAGCCCGGCCGCGCTCGACCGCCCGACGCTGGCCGCGCTCGCCGACGTCCTCATCCCCGCGGCGGACGGCATGCCCTCGGCCAGCGAGACCGGCGCCGCCGGCGAGTGGCTCGACGAGGTACTGCGCGTTCGGGGGGACCTCGAGGCCCCCCTGCACGGCCTCCTCGAGCGGGCCCGCGGCGTAGATCCCGCAGCCGAGGTCGACCGCCTCGGCCGCGAAGAGCCGGAGGCGTTCGAGGCGCTTGCGACGGCGGTCGCCGGCGCCTACTTCCTCAACCCCGAGGTTCGCAGGCTGATCGGCTATCCCGGTCAGGAGCGGCGGCCGATCGAGCCCGAGGACCCGCCCGACTACGAGCAGGACGGCCTGCTCGCCTCGGTAATCGAGCGCGGCCCGATCTTCCGCCCGACGCCGGAGAGCCGGCGGCGGGCGGGGCCGTCCTGAGTCCATGCCGCACGCGTTCGAGCTTCCGCCGGAATAAGCGGCAAAGGTCGAACGCGTGCGAGAGCGGCAGGCTCGGCGCTAAGGCCCCTGCCCCGCCGCCCGCCTCGCCTCGGCCTCATAGCGGTTGCGACGGTAGGCGCTCCGGTCGCGGGTGAACGTGGAGGGCCGCGTGTACGACAGCCAGACCCGCCAAGGACGGTGCTGGAGCTGCCAGACATGGCAGAGCTCGTGGACGATCAGCTGCTCGTCGAGCACCGGGCGCTTCAGGAGGATCAGGTGCCGCGTGGCGTAGCCCCTGAAACGCCGGAAGCCGGGCACCCGGAACAGCCAGGGCGCGACCAGGATCCGCACGCCGCGGAGTCGCACCGGCTCGGGGTAGAGGGCGAGGGCGTCGAGGCGGTCCTTGGCGTGCCGCAGCGCCTCCCGCTGGGCCGGTGTCACCTCCGGAGCGCCTCGTCCAGCGCCTCGTTGACGAGCTCGTCCGCGCGGCTGTTCTCCTCCCGGCGCACGGCTCGCACGGCCCAGCCGTCGAAGTCGCGCAGCGAGCGCATCGCGTCCAGGTAGAGCGGCTTCAGGCCGGCGTGCTTGACCTTGTACTCGCCACCGATCTGGCGCGCCACGAGCTCGGAGTCGTTCACCACCTCCACCTCGCTCGCCCCCAGCTCCCGTGCCAACTCGAGCCCGAGGAGCAGCGCCCGGTACTCGGCCACGTTGTTGGTCGCCTCGCCTATGTAGGCGTTGCGCTCCGCGAGCTCCTCCCCCTCGGGCGTGGTGGCCACGGCCGCCACGGCGGCGGGGCCGGGGTTGCCGCGCGCGCCGCCGTCGACGTTGACGACGACCTTCACCCGCCTTCCGGACCCGCGTCGCTCCCGGCGCCGTCCGCCATCACCCGACCCTCCCCGTCGAGGGCCGCATTCCAGCTGCGCTCCTGCTCGTCCAGCTCGTGGAGCTCGTCGCCCTTGTCGAGCATGGCAACCGGGTCGCCCTCGTCGCCGAGGTCGATGCGGAAGCGGTACCAGGACAGCTCCCAGGCCACGACGAGCGACACTTCGCTGGCCGCCCCCGGGTCGGGCCGGACGGCGACCCACGGCTGCCCGAGCGTGCGGGCCAGCCCCGCAATCGTGCGCTGGTGGTCGGAGCCGTTGAAGAGGTCGACCGCGCGCTCCACCTTGCCCTCGGGGGTGGTGGGCACGGCACGGACGTGGCGTGGGTCCTTCGGGCGCGAGCGCGGGCGCTCGCGCGGGGGCGGCGCGGCGGGCTCGGCCTCCGGCTCCGCCGGCTCCCCCGGCTCGGCGCCGTTCCCGGCGCCGGACGTCGCCTCCTGCTGCTCCTCCTCCGCGACGGCGGCCTCCTCGGGCTCGCGGCCGTACTGCCGCGGGGGCTCGGGCGGACGGCGCCGGCGCAGGCGCCCCAGGACGCCGCGGCGTGGCTCCGCGCGCGGCACACGCGTGGGCATGGTCTCGGCGAGCGACTCGCGGATCCAGCCGTGATGCTCGGCGCGGCCGAAGCAAAGGTCGCAGACCTGATGCCGGTGGCCGCTGGGCGCCAGATACGGCTCGGTGCGCTCGCCCTTCAGAATTGTGCGGCCGCACACGTCGCAGGTCACGACGTCGTGAACCGGCCGTAACTCCTTCTTCACGGGGCCCGATGATAGGGCCCGCGCCACCTACGCCTTGACGGCTTCCTCCCGCTGCGCCTCCTGCACGACCTGTTGCGCGACGTGCGCGGGCGTCTCCTCGTAGCGGGCGAGCTCCATCGAGTACTCGCCCTGGCCGCCCGTTATCGCCCGCAAATCGGGCGCGTAGCTCAGCATCTCGGACATCGGCACTTCGGCCTTCACCTCCGTCACGGCGCCCTTCGGCTCCATGCCGAGCGGTCGCCCGCGACGGGAGTTGAGGTCGCCGATCACGTCACCCACGTACTCCTCGGGCACCGCCACCGTGATGGTCATGATCGGCTCCATCAGCACCGGCTGGGCGTTTTCCATCGCGTCCTTGAACGCCATCGAGCCGCAGATCTTGAAGGCCATCTCCGACGAATCCACCGAGTGGTGCTGGCCGTCGTAGAGCCGCACCCGCACGTCCTGGACCGGGTAGCCCGCCACCGTTCCGGCGGACATCGCCTCCTGCACGCCCTTCTCCACGGCCGGGATGAAGCCGCCGGGGATCACGCCGCCCTTGATGGCGTTCACGAACTCGAAGCCTTCGCCCTGCGTGAGCGGCTCGATCTCGATGTGGCAGTCGGCAAACTGGCCGCGGCCGCCGGTCTGCTTCTTGTAGCGCGCGTGCGCCTTGGCGCTGCTCTTGATCGCCTCCCGATAAGGCACCCGCGGGGGGTGCAGCTCCACCTCCGCGCCGAAGCGCTCCTTCATGCGCTCGACGATGACCTCGACGTGGATCTGGGTGAGCCCGGCCACGATCTGCTCGCCCGTCTGCTGATCGCGGTGGAAGT
Source organism: Thermoleophilaceae bacterium (assembly GCA_036519295.1). Lineage (GTDB taxonomy): Bacteria > Actinomycetota > Thermoleophilia > Solirubrobacterales > Thermoleophilaceae > JACVRW01. The sequence continues at coordinate 8,021 of DATDLN010000159.1, read as the reverse complement.
CGATCGTCGGATCCTCCTCTTGGAGGCGGCGGAGCGCGGCGCCCATCTTCTCCTCGTCCCCCTTCGCCTTGGCCTCGATCGCGAAGGCCATCACGGGGCGAGGCATCGTGGGCAGCCCGAGGGGGATGTCGCCGTCCTTCGAGGCGAGCACGTCGCCCGCGTGCGTTTCCTTGAGCTTGGCGACCGCGCCGATGTCACCCGGCCCGAACTCGTCGGCGTGGTCGGTCTCCTTGCCCTGCGGCACGAGCAGCTGGCCGATGCGCTCCTTGGAGTGGGTTCGGCAGTTGAAGACCTGGGAGTCGTGGTTCAGCACGCCCTGGAGCACGCGGAAGAGGTTCAGCCGGCCGGCGTAGGGATCGGCGAGCGTCTTGAAGACGAGGGCCACCATGTCCTTCGACTCGTCGGGCTCGAGCACGAGGCCGTCCACCTCCACGGGGCCCTTCTTGGCCGGCGACGGCAGGTCTTCGACGAAAGCGTCCAGCAGCCGGTCGGTGCCGAGGTTGCGGGTGGCCGCTCCGCATGTGACCGGGAACACGTGTCCCTCGGTGACGCCGGCTTTCAGCGCGTTCACGGTCTCCTCGTGAGAGATCTCCTCGCCCTCGAGGTAGCGCTCCATGAGCTCGTCGGAGACCTCGGCCACCTCGTCCATCAGCTTCTCGCGGTACTCCTGCGCCCGGTCGCGAAGATCCTCGGGGATCTCGATCTCCTCGCTGTTCTCGCGCCCGGCCCCCTCGTACCGGAACGCCTTCATGTCGGTCAGGTCGATCACGCCCTGGAGCTCATGCTCGGAGCCGATCGGGATCTCGGTGGCGACGACGTGGGGGCCGAAGGCCTGCTTCAGGGAGTCGAGGGTGCGGAAGAAGTCGGCGCGTTCGCGGTCGAGCATGTTCACGAACACGATGCGGGCGAGGCCGAGGTCGGCGGCGCGCTCCCACAGGCGGCTGGTGGTGACCTCGACGCCCATCACACCGTTCACGACGAACACCGCGCCGTCGACCACCCGCAGCGCAGCGAGGGCGTCGGCGATAAAGCTCGGCTCGCCCGGGGTGTCGATCAGGTTGATCTTGCGGTCGTCCCAGCGGAAGGAGGAGAGGCTCGCCGAGATCGACATCTCGCGCGCCTTCTCGTCGGTCGCCGAGTCCGAGACCGTGGTTCCGTCCGCCACCGAGCCAAGCCGGTTGGTCGCGCCCGCCTCGAACAGGAGTGCCTCGTGCACGGACGTCTTCCCGCTGCCTCGGTGGCCCACCAAGGCCACGTTGCGGATCCTCTTCGGCGATTCGTGCGCCATCCCTCTCCTTTCGTGCCTCGCCTCGCAGCCTATCCATCCAGAGCCGCGTCGAGCGTCTCGTATATCGGCGCTGCGCTCCCCACCTCGGTGAGGTCGAGGAGCCGCATGAGCGGCGAGCTCGCAGGGAGCGCCAGCCGCAGCTCCTGGCGACGCCGACGGAGCCGCCTGGCCATGTCGAACACCACCTCGATCCCGGCGGAGTCGAGGTAGCGGCAGTCGCTCAGCTCGATCACGAGCGCGAGCGCATCGTTGGGCACCGAGGTGAGCAGCTCGTCGCGAACCTGGCCGGCGTTGGTCATGTCGACCTCGCCGCCCAGGTGTGCCACGATCGCGCCGCCGCGGCGCTCGACGGCGATCTCGGTCGGCGTGCTCACGCGGCCAGTCGCCTGCGCATCCTGACCACCGTGCCGCCGTGCTCGGTCGCGACCTTCACGTCGTCCATGAGCCCCTTGATGATCGCGAGCCCCCTGCCGCGATGCTCGCTGCGCCGCTCCCGCCAGCTGCCGTTGTCCCGGACCGTTGCCACGAGCTCGCCGTCCTCGAACGCCGCCTCCACGTCGAAGGTCGCGTCGCGTGGGCCGTAGGCGTGCTCGATCGCATTACCGGCGGCCTCGCAGACGGTCAGGGTGACCTCGTACGCCTCGGCCGGGGAGGCGCCCGCGGCGTGCAGGAAGCGCCCGAACCGCCGGCGCAGCACGACGAGCGACCCGGGCTCCGCGGGCAGCGACAGGTCGAAGCGATCGGCCGGCACCGGCTCGGGGCGAACCGCCAGCAGCGCCACGTCGTCGGCGGGGAACGAATCGCCCAGGACGCCGCTCAGGATCCGGTCGCACAGCCGCTCGAGGTCGTCCTCCGGCGGGGCTGCGATGCGGGCGAGGGCCTCGAGCCGCTGCTCGAGCGGGACATCTCGGCGCTCCACCAGCCCGTCGGTGTAGAGGAGGAGCGACGAGCCGGGCGGGAGCACCGCCGTGCCCTCCCGGAACACCGCGGGATCGGCCGCCCCCACGGGGACCGACCGGCCCCCCTCGAGGTACCTCGCGCCCTCCGGCGCGACGAGCAGCGGCGGAGGATGGCCCGCGCTCGTGAACACGGCCTCGCCGGTCTCACGGTCCAGGACCAGGTAGAGAACGGTGGCCATCGCCTCCTCGACTCCGCTCGTCACGAGCCGGTTGAGGCGCGCCACCACCTCAGCGGGCGAGGCCTCGACGAGGCCGTAGGCGCGGCACGCGTTGCGGAGCTGGCCCATCGTCGCCGCCGCGCGGAGCCCTTGCCCGACGACATCGCCGACCACCAGCGCGACGCGCCCGTCGGCGCGCTCGAGCACGTCGTACCAGTCGCCGCCGATGGCCGTCTCGTGACCCGCGGGCAGGTAACGCGCCGCCAGCTCGAGACCCTCGACCTGGGGCAGCCGCTCCGGCAGCAGGCTGCGCTGCAGGGTCTCGGCGATGCGGTGCTCCTGCTCGTAGACCTCGAGCAGCCGCCCCTCCATCGTCTTGCGCTCGTGGATGTCGATCGCGGTGCCCACGTAGCCGACGAAGCGCCCGCCCACGTAGCGGGGCACGCCGCGGTCGGCTATCCAGCGGTAGTGCTGGTCGCGGCCCCGCAGGCGGTACTCGCGCTCCCAGGGACGTCGCTCGGGCACGGCCGCGTCCCATGAGGCCTGCAGTTCCTCGGCGTCGTCCGGATGGACCCCGAGCGTCCAGGTCGCCCCGAGCTCCTCCTCGAGGGTCGTGCCGGTGAAGCGCAGCCAGCCCTCGTTCACGAACGTGACGAGACCGTGCTCGTCGGTGGTCCAGATCATCGCCGGTGCGGTGTCCGCCAGCTCGCGGAAGCTCGCCTCCGACTCGCGCAGCGCCTCCTCCATGGTCCTGCGCTCGTGAATGTCGGTGGCGGTGCCCACGTAGCCGACGAACTCGCCCTCCACGAAGCGGGGTGTCCCTACCGCCAGAACCCAGCGATACCTGCCGTCGTGACCGGCCAGCCGGTACTCGTGACGGAACTCCTCGCGGCGGCGAATCGCCTCGCGCCAGCGCTCGAGCAGCTCGCCGCGGTCATCGGGATGGGCGTTCAACTCGAAGCCGTGCCCCAGCTCCTCGCTCAGCCTGTGCCCGGTGAAGCGGAGCCAGCCCTGGTTTACGAACACAATGTGGCCTTCGGCGTCGGTCATCCACATGAGCGCCGGCGTGGTGTCCGCCAGCTCGCGGAAGCGAGCCTCGCTGTCGCGTACGAGCTCGTCGTGCCGCGCGCGCTCGGACGCCGCGCCGAGCACGTTCGCGAGCGCCTGCAGGAAGTTGGCATCGTCCGGGCTGAAGTTCCGCCGGGTGGGGCTGTGCACACCGATCACGCCGAAGTGGCGACCTCGCGCGCCGATCGGCGCGACCATCGCGCTCACGATCTCGAGCCTGCGCTGCAAGGTGGTGGGGCCGAAGCGGCTCTCCTCGCCGAAGTCCTTGACCACGACCGGGCCGCCGGACTGGAGCGCATAGCCGGGCAGCTCATCCGCGAGCGCGGGGATCACCGCGCCGAGAACGCCGTGCGGCAGGCCGTGGCCGGCGCGCACCAGCAGTCCGCGGCCGTCGCGGGTCAACTCGAGTACCGCCGCGTACCCCGTCTCGAGCTCCCGGGCCGCGGTGGTCGCCGCCTCGTGGAGCAGGTGTCCGAGCTTCATCCCAGCGAGGGCCCGCTGGCCGAGACCTGCAATCGCCTCCTGCTGGCGTGCGCGGATCCTGAGCTCGTCCCGGGGTCCTGGGGCGTCGCTTCGAGTCACTTCCGCTCCGCCGCTAGTCGTCCTCGGCCAATGGGTCGCCCTGAAGCCGGGAGCGCAGCCGAAGCACGGCCTTCGTGTGAAGTTGGGAGACGCGCGACTCGGTGACCCCCAGCACCTCGCCGATCTCGCGCAGGGTGAGGTTCTCGTAGTAGTAAAGGGCGACCACCAGCTTCTCCCGCTCGGGCATGCGCGCGATCGCGTCCGACAGGCGATCCCTCATCTCGGTCGCGTCCACCTCCATCGCCGGATCGACCGCCTTCGAATCCTGGATCGTCTCGAGCAGCGAGACCTGGTCGCCGGAGGCGTCCGACACCGTCCAGAGCTCCTCGAGAGCGACCACCGACGATCCCGCGATGCGCACGAGCGACTCCTGGAACTCCTCAACCGAGATGCCGAGCGCCTCCGCCATCTCCTGGTCGGTGGGAGCGCGGTGGAGCTCGTGCTCGAGCTTGACGTTCGCCTTCTCGATCTGGCGCGCCTTGGTCCGCACCGATCGCGGGACCCAGTCAAGCGAGCGCAGCTCGTCGATGATCGAGCCCTTGATGCGCGTGATCGCGAACGTCTCGAACTTGATCTCGCGCTCGGGCTCGAATCGCTCGATCGCGGAGATGAGGCCGAGAAGGCCGTAGGAGATGAGATCGGCCTCCTCCACATGGGAGGGCAGCCCGCTGGACATCCTCCCGGCCACGTACTTCACGAGCGGCGCATAGCCGAGCACCAGCCGCTCGCGAGCCTTCTCGTCGCCCTCGTCCTTGTAGCGGCGCCAGAGCTCCTTGAGCTCGATCGCCTTGAGGTTGGTCGCCACGGGCCTCAGGTCATGCGCGGGGGTGAGCGCGTGCGTACGCTCGCTTCAGGCGCTTCGACTCTACCCGAGTGTAGGTCTGTGTCGTACTTATCGAGGCGTGACCGAGCAGCTCCTGGATCGCGCGCAGGTCGGCGCCTCCCTCCAGCAGATGGGTGGCGAACGAGTGACGCAGGGTGTGCGGGGATACGCCCGCCTGGCGTGCTTGGAGCCTGAGCCGGCGGCGAACGTCCGAGGTCGACAGCCGGCGGCCATTCTTGGAGAGGAAGAGCGCAGGGTGCTCGCCGGTGTCAAGAGCGGGCCGGCCGCGCGCGAGGTAGCGGTCGAGCGCGCGCCAGGCGTGCTCGCCGACGGGGACCACGCGGGTCCGGCTGCCCTTCCCCTCCACCCGGACCTCTTCGGCGTCGGGATCGATGCTGTCGACGTCGAGGTTCACGAGCTCCTCCGCCCGCAGGCCGGCGGCGTAGGCGAGCTCGAGCATGGCGCGATCGCGCCGATCCAGCGGCGAGGAGGCCGGGATGCGGTCGAGCAGCGCCGCGACCTGGGCAGCCTTGAGAACCCGCGGCAGGTAGGAGTCCTTCTTGGGCGTCGCCACGAGATCGGCCGGATTGGCGTCGAGCTCGCCGCGCTCGACGAGCTGCCGGTAGAAGGTGCGGATGGCGGCCAGCTTTCGCGCCACGGTGGACTTCGTGGAGCCGCGCTCCGAGAGCGCACCCGCGAACAGGCGCAGATGCCTGTGGGTCAGCTCCGTGGGAAGGAGCCCGCGCCCAGCGGCCCACTCGGCGAGCTGAGCCAGGTCCACCCCGTAGGCTCGACGGGTCTTCCCTGCCAGTCCGCGGCTGCGCTGCCAGTCGTCGAAGCGAACGAGCGCCCCCTCCCAATGTTCAGCGACGCCTCCCTCGCGCTCGGTCGTGTTCGGCGTCTGCGAATCCGAACCGCGATCGATCGCTCGGTGGGCGTCACTAGCCTCTGCCGGCGTGGGTGTCTTCTTCGTCAACACGCGGGACGGAAGGGTCGCTACCCGGGCTCAGCTCGCCGACGCGGGCCTGGTCGACGAGCGTGAGACACCGGTGGCGCCCTGGCACCCGATCCAGGGTCCGAGCGACGCCTCCACGATGTGGTACGCGGTCCTCCGCAAGCGCGAGCGCGGCGTCTTCATCGGCACGCTCTGCATTCGACACACGGGCCGTCAGACCCTCTTGGAGGAGCGGGGCTGGCAGGAGATACCGGTGGACCAGATCGGCCCTTAGGGCGCGCGCCTCGCGGTCCGAGACCGTCAGCCGAGCTCGCCGAGGGCCTGCCTGTAGCGCTCCACCTGCGGGCCGAGGCTGTCCCCAAGGGCGGCCGAGACGATCCCGAGGCCCTCCACGATGAGGCCCGCACGAGCGACCAGCCGGTTGAACTCGTCGCTCGCCCGGATCCGGTCAATCGACTCGCTGCTCCCTCGCAGCAGCGCGAAGCCGTAGAGGTCGCCGCCGTGCGGGTAGAGGAGCACCACCTCGAAGCTCTCGATCTGGCCGTCTTGCTGGAGGCCTCCCCAGTACGCGACACCCTCGTTGAAGACCTCCAGTCCCTTGGCCTCGCGCCCCCGGACCGGCGCGCCCCAACCGATGAACAAGCCCATTTCCGCCATGATCGATGCGTCCTCCTGAATCGGGTGGGAAGACGCTCCTAGGCCCAGCGGCCGAAGTCAAGCGATATAGATGGGCGCCCCGACCGGAACCTGGTCGTAGAGCTGGATCACGTCAGGAATCGACATCCTGACGCAGCCGTGCGAGGCGGCGGTCCCAAGCGTGTATGTCTGATCGGTGCCGTGAATCCCCGCGCCGTCGAAGATGCCCAGCCAGCGCGCCTTCAGAGGGTTCTCCGGCGTACCGCCGGGGACCACCGTGCCCGCGAGGGACCCCGCCCAGTCGCTGTTCGGGACGCTCCAGGCCGGGTTCACTGCCTTGTTCTGGATGTGGTACATCCCGGCCGGGGTGTCGAAGCCGAGGGCGCCGATCGCAACGGTGTACGACCTCTGCAGGTCGAGGTGCTTGTAGAGGCGGAGCTGGAAGGCGCCCCGGTCGACCACGAGCAGGGTCGGGTACTTCGCGGCAAGCTCGGCCCGCGTGACCTTGGGCTGGACGATCCTGATCGGAGCCTGCACCCTCCGGTCCACGCCGGGCACGCTCAGCGCCTGCTCGATTCGCTGGGAGAGCTCGGCGCGCTCCACCTCGATCCCCGTCTGCTCCTTGACCTTCTCGAGCGAGGGGAAGTCGAGCTGAGCGTCGCGGGCGGGACGGTTCACCCCGCGCGTGACCCGCCGGACGAGCCTCCTGACCGCCTGTGGCGAGTAGCTCACGCGGGCGGGCACCTGCGCCCTCTCCTCGCCGCCGGTGAGGTCCCGCGCCACGCGGCTGAAGATGCTGCCGTCGCGGCTCCGGGCGAGAGCCTCGTCGACCATCGCGTCGACGTCGGCGCGGACGCCGGCGTCCTCCGCGGAGAGCGTGAAGCGCTTGCGCCTGTGGGTAACGCGGATCGGCTTCTCGAGCGCCGGCTTCAGCTCCCGCGCGACGACGCGCTGCGCCTCGGCGGTGCGCATGCCGCCGACGTGCACCCCTGCGATCGTCACGCCCTCGGCGATCAGGTCGTCCCGTGACGAGTCGTACGCGTACGCAGCCACGGCACCCCCGACGAGGGCAAGCAGGAGCACAGCGACCAGGATGAATGACCGGTGCCTCATGCCGCGAGTCCTATCAGTGTAGGGAAAGGCGCGGCGGGGACCAAGTCTTGCCGCCCCCATCCCGGGGGCGTTTACGGCCCCATTCCGGGGGTTTCGCCGCAAAGCCGGTCTAGACGGGGGTTTCGCCGCGTGCGAGGACGGACTCGATCGCCTGGATGACCCCCGCCCGCTTGGCGTGCCGACGCTCGTAGTCGAGCAGCATCTGAAGGTCGGCGGGCGAGAGGGAAGGCAGCAGCGCGATCACCTCCTCGGCGGCGAGGTCGTCGTAGTGCTCCGGCGCCTGGGCGGTCGGCTTGCTGGCCTCCGTGGCCTCGCGAACCCGCGCCTCGGCGGCCTCCTCGGCGCGTCCGGCCCGGTCCGCCGCCTCGCGGGCGGCCTCCTCCGCCGCGACGGCCCTGCGCTCCGCCTCGGCGACGCGCCCGGGCACGTCGTCGTCGAG
>DATDLN010000158.1:0-20590 GCA_036519295.1 Thermoleophilaceae bacterium | reverse complement strand
GCGCGCCAACGGCGCCGCCTCCCGCTACGAGCAGCGCCTCGTTCGCACCCGCGCGGCCGCGATGGAGGCGCAGCAGCCGGTGGCGGCGCCGGTGACCGCCACAACCGAGGAGGCGGCTCTCGACGCGAGCGGGCTCGCTGTGGCGCCAGCCTCGGCGCCCGCGGAGGTCCAGGCGATCATCGCGGCGGGCAACGCAATCGCCTCCAAGCCCTACAAGTACGGCGGCGGGCACGGGCGCTGGACCGACACCGGCTACGACTGCTCGGGATCGATCTCCTACGCGCTGCACGGCGCCGGTCTGCTCGATACGGCGCTCGATTCCACTGGCTTCATGAGCTGGGGCGAGCGCGGCCAGGGCACCTGGGTCTCGGTCTATGCCAACCCCGGCCATGCCTACATGGTCGTGGCCGGGCTGCGCTTCGATACAAGCGCCCGCAGGACCACCGGGAATCGCTGGACCGACGAGATGCGGTCCTCGAGCGGCTACACCGTGCGGCACCCGACGGGACTCTGAGCGTGTCGCTCATAGGCCTGCTCCTCCTCCAGGGGGCGGCGCTGGCGGGCCTCGTCGTGGGCCGGCGCGCCGTCGCCGTGCCGTTGCTGGCGACGGTTCCGGCGACCACACAACTCGCGGGCAGGGAGGCCGGGGCGCTCGCCCTGCTGGCAGCGGCCGGCTTCGGCCTCGGCGCGCACATCCACAGGCTCATCGCCGAACAATACGCGCGTTAGCGGGCGCGGATCGTGGCCGCAGCGTCGCAGGCGCGACGGCGTTCATCCAGCGTCACGGAGCGCCCGTCGTCGAGGCGCACCCGGGCCCGCAGCAGGAAGCGGCGGCCGGGAAGCACCCCGAGGAGCCTCACGTCCTTGCGGAAGGGCTCGCTCGCATCGCGCGACGCCCGGCGGAAGCTCGCCACGCCCTCGTCGCTCTCCGGACGCGGCCGGCGCCGGACGGCGAATTCGACGTCTTCGATCCTCCGCGCGTCCACGCCACGCACGGCGGCGGTGAAGCGGCACTCTCTGCGAGCGGCGTCTAGGCGCAGCGCCGGCTTCGCTCGGCAGCCGCTTCCCGCGCATGCTCGGAGCGCCGCGAGCCGCGTCGCCAGCTCCGCCCGCAGTGGGGCCAGAGCCGGATCCGCATGCACGCTCACGAGTTCGTCGGGATCGTTCTCGAGGTCGTAGAGCTCGACCTCGCCCGTGTTGTGCTCCACGTATTTCCAGCGATAGTTGCGCAGCGCGGTGAAGGTCAGGCCCTGGTTCGTGCCGCCCTCGATCAGGAGCTCCCTGCCCCACTGGGCGCCGGGATCGTCGAGCAGGTCGAAGAGCGAGCGGCCGTCCTGGGCCCGGCCCGGGCGCGCGCCCGCTGCGTCGAGAATGGTGGGCGACAGGTCGGCGTTGGTCTCGAGCTGGCGCCGCACCGCTCCTTCGGGCACGCCCGGGCCGCGCATGAGGAGCGGCAGGCGGATCGACGGCTCGTACACGAGCAGCTTTCCGTTGGGCACGCGGTGCTCGCCGTGGAAGAAACCGTTGTCGCTCGTGAACAGGATCAACGTGTCGTCGAGCTCGCCCGAGGACCGCAGGGCGCCGACGATCGACTCGACGGCGTCGTCCACTGCCAGCAGCGACTCGAGCCGCTGCTGGTAGCCCTCCTGGATCGCCGTCGCGCGAGCGGCGCTGATCGGGCGGCGCTGTTGCATCGCCAGGGGCTTGTCCGACATGTCGGCCTCGTTCCAGGAGGGGGTCAGCGGCAACGCCACGGAGGAGAAGGCGTTCGCGTGACGGGGCGCCACGGCGGGCGTCGGCTGTCCCCGGGGATCGTCGGGCTCGGCGGGCAGGCCGGCGTGTGGCGCCACGAACGCAACCGAGAGGAAGAACGGCTGGTCCGACGGCGCCGCGGCGGCGATCAGCTCGTCCGCCCGGCGGGCGAAGAAGTCGGTGGAGTAGAAGTCCGGCTCGCCCGCCGCGCCGTAGATGCGCAGGATCCCGTTCTCGTTCACGGTGTAGCCGTAGTAGCTGTAGGTCGAGGGATCGACCGTCGCGTGCCAGTCATTCCACCCGGGTGGCACCTCGGTGGGCGGCGAAACCACGCCGTAGCCGTTCAGGAACTTGCCCACGTGCATGGTCCGGTAGCCCGCCGCCTGGAGCCAGAGCGGCAGCCAGTTCGACTTGTCGAGCCGCGAGTAGCCGCCCGTCGGCAGACCGTTGCTGAGCACACCGTGGTTGTGGGCGTACTGACCCGTGAAGAGCGTGGCGCGTGACGGGCAGCACAGCGAGTAGCTCGCGAAGCTGCGGGTGAAGGTCGTCCCGCCCTCCCCGAGCAGCTGGGTGGTCTTCGGCATGACCGACATCGAGGCGAGCGTCTGATCGTCGGTCATCAGCACGACGATGTTCGGCTTGGCCTCGGCCGCGGCCGGGGCGAGCGCAAGCAGCATCAGAGCGGTCAGGACGACTCGGGCGCGCACGTGCCCGTCTGAACACGAACGACTCCAGGAAGGTGCGCCGACCGGCGCGGTACGCTGGTCGGTCGCGTGTCTTCGGATCCCCTCGCAACGTTCACCCCACAGGTCCGTGACTGGTTCACGCGCTCCTTCGAGCGGCCCACCGAGGCCCAGGCCCGGGCCTGGCCCGCGATCGCGTCGGGGGACAACGTGCTCGTCTCGGCGCCGACCGGCTCCGGAAAGACGCTCGCCGCCTTCCTCTGGGGGCTCGATCGGCTGGTGGCCGAGCCCGGCATGGGCCGGCTCGTCTACGTCTCACCGCTGAAGGCGCTCTCCTACGACGTGGAGAAGAACCTGCGCGCACCCCTCAAGGGGATCGGCGGCGAGGTCTCCGTGGCGATCCGCACCGGCGATACGCCCCAGCGCGAGCGGCAGGCCATGCTGCGCACGCCGCCCGACGTCCTGATCACGACGCCCGAATCGCTCTACCTGATGCTCACGTCGAGGGCGCGCGAGTTCCTCACCGAGGCCGACTCGGTGATCGTCGACGAGATCCACGCCGTGGCACAGACGAAGCGCGGCGCCCATCTGGCTCTCACCCTCGAGCGGCTCGAGGAGATCGCCGGGCGCCCGCTCCAGCGCATAGGCCTATCGGCAACGCAGCGTCCGCTCGAGGAGGTTGGGCGCTTGCTGGTCGGGCCGGGGCGCGACTGCACGATCGTCGACGCCGGTTTGCGAAAGCCGCTCGACCTGAGGATCCACGTGCCGGTCGAGAACATGCGCGAGCAGGACGCGCACGACGTCACGGACCCGGCGGTGGGAGGCATGGGTACCGCCGCCGGCGGCGGGGATCTCGTCGGCAAGGGCCTCCGCACGAGGGACGGAGGGGCCGCGACCGCGCGCTCCATCTGGCCCGCGATCTATCCCGAGCTGCTCGAGCTGGTGCGTCGGCACCGCTCGACGATCGTGTTCGTGAACAACCGGCGCGGCGCCGAGAGGCTCGCCGTGCGACTGAACGAGCTCGCCGCCGAGGATGTCGACGGGGAGCCCGTGTACATCGCGCGCGCCCACCACGGGTCGCTCGCGCGCGAGGAACGCCTGGTGGTCGAAGACCTGCTCAAGTCGGGCGAGCTGCCCTGTCTCGTGGCCACCTCCTCGCTCGAGCTCGGGATCGACATGGGAGCCGTCGACCTGGTGATCCAGGTGGAGTCGCCCAAGTCCGTGACCGCCGGGCTCCAGCGCATCGGGCGCGCGGGCCACGGGGTGGGCGAGGTCTCGCGCGGGCGGATCTTCCCCAAGTTCCGGGCCGATCTGCTCGAGTGCGCCGTGGTCGCCAAGCGGATGCGCGACGGCGACATCGAGCCGACCGTCGTGCCCCGCAACCCGCTCGACGTGCTCGCCCAGCAGATCGTCGCGATGACCGCCACCGGCGACGAGTGGAAGGTGCCGGAGCTCCACGACATGGTGCGCCGCGCCTACCCGTTCGCGGAGCTCTCGCGCGAGTTGCTCGACAACGTGCTCGACATGCTCGACGGCCGCTACCCGTCGGAGGAGTTCGCCGAGCTGCGCCCGCGGATCGTGTGGGATCGGGTCGCCGACACGATCCGCGCTCGCCGCGGCGCTCTCCAGCTCGCTGTGACGAATGCGGGCACGATTCCCGACCGTGGGCTCTACGGCGTGCACCTGCCCGACGGCCGGCGCGTGGGGGAGCTGGACGAGGAGATGGTCTACGAGGCGCGGCCGGGCCAGACCTTCCTGCTCGGCGCCTCGACGTGGCGCATCGAGGAGATCACGCGCGACCGGGTGATCGTGACTCCCGCGCCCGGCGCGCCCGGCGCAGTGCCGTTCTGGCGCGGCGACGGGGTGGGCCGGCCGAAGGAGCTGGGCCGGGCGATCGGCGCGTTCTCCCGCGAGGCCGTGGACCGCGAGCCGGCGGAACTGGCGACCGAGTACGACCTCGACGATCGCGCCGCCCGCAACCTCGTCGCGTTTCTGCGCGAGCAGCAGGAGGCAACCCGAGTCGTACCGAGCGACCGGACGGTTGTAATCGAGCGCTTCCGCGACGAGATCGGCGATTGGCGCCTGTGCGTGCTATCCCCGTACGGCGGGCGCGTCCACGCGGCTTGGGGGCTCGCGATGTCGGCCCGCATCCGCGACGAGTTCGGGCTGGAGGCCGACGCCATCTGGTCCGACGACGGCATCGTCGTCCACCTGCCCGATGCCGACGAGCCGCCGTCCGCCGACCTCGTGATGGTCGAGCCGGACGTCGTGGAGGACCTGGTGGTGCGCGAGCTGTCGAGCTCCGCGCTGTTCGGTGCTCGCTTCCGCGAAAACGCCGCCCGCGCGCTGCTCCTGCCGCGGGCCCGGCCCGGCAAGCGCACCCCGCTGTGGCAGCAGCGCCTCAAAGCGCAGTCGCTGCTGGAGGTCGCGAAGCGCTACGGCCAGTTTCCGATCGTGCTCGAGACCTACCGCGAGTGTCTGCGCGACGTGCTCGACCTGCCCGGTCTCGAGGAGCTCCTCCGCGGGCTCCACACGCGCGAGCTGTCGCTGGTCGAGGTGGAGACGCAGCGCGCATCGCCCTTCGCTTCGTCGCTCCTGTTCGATTACGTCGCGACGTATATGTACGAGGGCGACACACCGAACGCGGAGCGGCGGGCGGCGGCGCTGTCCCTCGATCGCGAGCTCCTGCGCGAGCTGCTGGGCCAGGACGAGCTGCGCGAGCTGATCGACCCGGGCGCGCTGGCCGAGGTCGAGGCGGACCTTCAGCGCACGAGCGAGCGCGCCCGGGCGGCCAACGCGGACGGCCTGCACGACGTGCTGCGCGCGGTCGGCGACGTCACCGCCGATGAGGCGCAGCAGCGATGCCTCGACGCGGTGTCCGCCAAGCGCATGCTCGTCGACCTCGAGAAGGAGCGGCGCGCGGCGCGGATGCGGATCGGCGGTGAGGAGCGCTGGATCCCCGCCGAGGACGCGGCGCTCTACCGAGACGCTCTCGCGGCCGTCCCGCCGGGAGGGCTGCCGGCGGCCTTTCTCGAGCCTGTGGAGGGACCGCTGGAGCGGCTCGTGCGCCGTTTCGCCCGCACCCATGGGCCCTTCACCACGCGCGAGATCGCCGACCGCTACGCGCTCGACCTCGGACCTGTGCTGCGGGAGCTGGAGCGCGCCGGTCAGCTCGTGCGGGGCGAGCTCCGGCCGGGCGGCGCGGAGCGCGAGTGGTGCGACCCGGACGTGCTTCGCCGCCTGCGCCGCGCGTCGCTCGCAACACTGCGAAAGGAGGTCGAGCCCGCCGAGCAGCGCGCCCTGGCGCGCTTCCTGCCCGCGTGGCAGGGCGTCGACGCGGCCCCGCCCGGCGGAGCGGGCGTGGACCGCCTGCGCGAGGTTCTGGTGCCGCTTCAGGGCGTGGCGCTCGCGCCGGAGGTATGGGAGCGGGACGTGCTCCCGCGCCGGGTGGGTGCTTACTCGCAGGCCTGGATGGACCAGCTCTGCGCCGGCGGCGAGCTGGTGTGGGTGGGGGCCGGAGCGCTCGGGCGAAGCTCCGGGCGGGTGGCGCTCTACTTCCGCGAGGACGCCCGCTGGCTCGGGCCGCCCTCGAGCAAGGCCGAGCGCCCCACCTCCCCGCTGCACGACACGATTCGCGAGCGGTTGGCGGCCGGCGCCGCATTCTGGACCGACCTGCTCGCGGACCTCGGCGAGGAGGAGCCCCTCCAGCTGCAGGAGGCACTCTGGGACCTGGCCTGGGCCGGAGAGGTCACGAACGACGCCTTCGCTCCCCTTCGGGCCCCGCGCCTGACCCTGGCGAGGCGCGAGCGGGACGCGGGACGCCGGTTTGCCCGCCGCCGGCGGCCCGGCGCGCCACAGGTGCTGGGGCGCTGGTCGCTCACGGCCCCGCTGTTCGCGGAGGCCCCGGCCCACGGGCCGCGAATGCGGGCGCGGTCCGAGGTGATGCTGGAGCGCTACGGGATCGTCACACGCGAGACGGCGCTTGCCGAGGGCGTTCCGGGCGGCTTCTCCACCCTGTACGGCGAGCTCACGAACCTCGAGACCCTCGGCACGGCCCGTCGCGGCTACTTCGTCGAGGGGCTCGGCGGCGCCCAGTTCGCGCTGCCCGCGGCGATCGAGCGCCTCCGCACCATGCGCTCCGACGAGCCGGCCGGCGCGCTCGTGCTCGCGGTAACGGACCCGGCGAACTCCTACGGGGCTACCCTGCCCTGGCCGAAACGCGAGAGCGACGACTCCGGGCGACGGCCGTCCCGCGTGCCGGGCGCGTACGTCGTGACGCTCGACGCCGAGCCGGTTCTCTACGTCGAGCGCGGCGGCAAGGCGCTACTCGCGCTGCGCGAGCCGCACGACGGCTGGCTGCGCCCCGCGCTCGAGGCCCTGGCCGACGCCGTCCGCCGCGGCCGCATCCCCCGCCTCGGGCTCGAGCGCTTCGACGGCGAGCCGGTAGTGGGCAGCGAGGTTGGCGCCCTCCTGATCGAGCTCGGCTTCCGCCAGGGCCCGCGGCGGCTGACGCTCAGCGCCTGACGCCTCCGGTCAGCGCACCACCAGGGTCCCGTGCTGGGTGCGCCAGTGGCCGCCGGCGGAGCACAGGTATGTGTAGGTGCCAGGCCGGAGATCGACCGCCGCGCGCGTCCGTCCAGTGCTGATGGTGCGCGTGCCCCCGATGTCCCGCGACCCCGGCGGGAAGCAGCACCTGTCGCCCGTGTGGATGCGGATGTTGTGGCCCCGAAGCCTGCCGTTTATCAGCACGAACACGATCCGGCCTGCCCTCGCGGTCAGGCGCTTCTTGTCGAACTCGACCACGCCGGGCGCCGTCTCGACCGACAGCCTGACGACCTGCGCCTCCCGGTCGGAGCTCTCGCATGCGGCGAGCAAGGCCACGCACAGCGCGAACGCGCCGCCGCGGCGGCTCGCTGAAACCGTCGCCGCATACATTCTCGCCCCCAGGGTTACGGTGGATACGTAAGCGAGCTTAACCGGGCCTGGTGGGACTAACCCGGCCGGCTACAGCGATGACGTTCCAGGTGGCGGGGCTTCACCTCGGGGTCGCGAGCTTCCGTAGCCTTGCAGGAGTGCCCGAGGGTGACGCCATCCACTCGGCCGCGCGGCGCGTGGGCGCCGCCTTGGTCGGCAGCCCGATCGTGGAGATCGAGACGCCGCAGCCGCGGCACTCGATGGAGTGCTGGCCCGAGCGGCTCGGCGGCCGCGCCGTGCGCGCGGTGGACGCGCGCGGCAAGCACCTGTTCCTTCGCTTCGAGGGCGGCCTGACACTCCATTCGCACCTGCGGATGAGAGGGTCGTGGGGCGTGTACCGCCGCGGGGAGCGCTGGCGGCGCTCTCCGCACCGCGCCTGGCTGGTGATCCGGACGGCGGAACACGATGTCGTCCAGTTCGACGGTCCCGTGCTCGAGCTGATGAGCGACGCGAGAACCCGCTTCGACCAGCGGCTCGCCGGCCTCGGACCCGACCTGCTGGCCGACGACTTCGACGAGTCCCGCTTTCTCACCCGGCTGCGCGAGGACGATCAGACGCGCGGCATCGGCGACGCGCTGCTCGACCAGCGCAACCTCGCGGGGGTCGGGAACGCCTGGAAGTCTGAGGGATGCTTCCTGACGCGCATAGACCCCTGGCGCAAGCTGCGCGACGTGACCGACGCCGAGGCGCTCGCGATCGTCCGCGGGCTCCGTCCGCTGATGCTCGCCTCGGTCGAGCGCGGCGGCACGATCGGTCGCACCTGGGTGTTCGGGCGCGCCCGACTCCCGTGCCGCCGCTGCGCGACGCCCGTCCGGGCGCGCGGTCAGGGCGACGACAATCGGACGACCTACTGGTGTCCTCGGTGCCAAACCTGATCCGCGTCGGTCACAAGGGCGCGCACCACATCGCGCCGGGCAACACGATCGAGAGCTTCGAGGCGGCTCTCGAGCACGGGGTCGACATGATCGAGTTCGACGTCCTCCGCACGCGCGATGGACGGCTGGTGCTCGCGCACGACTGCGAGGACGCCGAGACTCGCGAATGCGTGTCGCTGGAGGAGGGGCTCGACCACTTTGCAAGCGACGCGTACGCGGGGACCGAGCTCGACGTCGACCTGAAGCTGACCGGTTACGAGCGCGAGGTTGTCGAGGGGCTCCTCGAGCGCGGGCTCGGCGGGCGCTCGATCGTTTCATCCCACTACACGGAGAGCCTCGACCTCTTGGGCGAGCTCGCGCCCGGCCTGCGGCGCGGCTGGTCGGTGCCGCGGGTGCGGCGCAACTACATGCGCTCGCCGCTCGCCGTACCGGCCTACGCGATCGCGCGGGTGATGCGAGCGCGGCTCCCCGGGCAGGCGCGGGCTCGCATCAACGCCGGCGGCTGCGAGGCGATCATGGCGCACCAGCTCCTGGTCAGCGGGCGACTGGTGCGAACCGTGCACGCGGTCGGCGGACAGGTCTACGTCTGGACGGTGGACCGCGCGCGCCGGATCGCCGCACTCGAGGCGCTCGGCGTGGACGGGGTGATCACGAACGACCCGAGGTTGTTCGACGCCTACTGAGCAACCACTGCCGTCCGCCTACGCACCATCGCCGCGGGTCGTTAGGCTCTCGCGCCGTGCCGCGACGCCTGCCGTGCCTTGCGACCGTCGCGTTCGCCTCGGCGGTCGCCCCGCCGACGACCGGCGCGGCGGTACGACGTCCTGTACCAGCCGGTGCTCTACAAGAACACGGGCCGGCAGCTGACGACCTGGCAGGTCAGGGGGAAGGTCGTCGGACGCTGGCGCTGGCGCGTCGTGCCCGAGTCCGAGTAAGCCGCCCGCCACGGGCGAGGACCGTGCCGCCGGCGGCTTAGACGATCTTCCCCGGGTTCAGGTTGGCGCCGGGGTCGACGCCGTCGAATACCGCCCTGACCATCACGACACCGGGTCCCGAGATGTCCTCTTCGAGCCACTGCGCATGTTCCGTGCCCACGGCGTGGTGATGCGAGAGGGTCGCGCCCGAGTCCACGAACGTCTGCTGGATCGCCACCTTGACGGCGTCGTACTCCTCGAGCACGTCCCGCTGCCCGGAGGGCTTGAACGCGAAGGTGAAGTACAGGCAGGCGCCCGAGTGGTACGAGTGCGACAGGTGGCACATGATGTAGCCGCGCACGCCCAGCTCGTCGAAGGCCCGGCGCGCCTCGGCCGTCACGTTGTCGTAGAGCTTCGGCAGCGCGCTCCACGGCGCCGACGTCTCCGACACGTCGCCCGGCGCGCCCCGGTCGAGCAGGTAGTCCCGGATGTAGGGCGTGTCGAACTTCTTCTGGTCGTACAGCTCGCCCGGACCCTTGCCGACACAGAGGCCGCCGTGGCTCGAGACGATCCGCCCGACGAGCTTGCGCTGCGTGGCGACGTAGTCCTTGCCGCCCTCGTAGCCGATGAAGGACAGGCACATGGCCTCGAGGTCGAAGTCACGCCGCCGCTCGAGGTACTCCGAGAGGGCCTTCGACTTGAGCCGGTCGAGGAGCGAGGGATGCTTCCTGGTGGCGAAGGAGAACTGCGTCTCGTACGAGTCGGAGACGCGCGTCACCGACGGCGACGCCTCGCTGGCGGCGATCTCGCGCATCGCGGCGAGGGCCTCCGACCAGGAGGGGAAGAGGTAGCCGAGGATCGCGCGGCGCTCGGGCACGCGATGCACGTGAACGGTCGCCTCGGTGATGATCCCGAGGCGCCCCTCGCTCCCCAGCACCATCTCGCGCACGCTTGGGCCGGTGGAGGCGTGCGGCACCGGCCGCGTGCTCAGGATCCCGGCGGGCGTGACGACCCGCACCGCTCGCGTCAGATCGGCCACGTCGCCGTACTTGTCGGACTGCATCCCGGACGAGCGGGTCGCGATCCAGCCGCCGAGCGTGGAGTGGGTGAAGCTGTCGGGGAAGTGTCCGAGGGTCCATCCGCGCGTGTTCAGCTGCTCCTCGAGCCGCGGGCCCAGCACGCCGGACTGCACACGGGCGAGACGCGATTCTTCGTCAATCTCGAGCACGCGGTCCATCAGGCCCATGTCGACCGAGATGACCGTGCGCTCCTCCTCCTCCGGGGCCTCGAGGCTGCCGGAGATGTTCGTGCCTCCGCCGAACGGGATCAGGACCGCATCGGCTTCGAGGGCGGCGCGCATGACCGCCGCCACCTCGTCCTCCCGGCGCGGGCGAACCACCACGTCCGGAAGCCGGCCGAGATCGCCTCGCCGATGCCGGATCAGATCGCGCAGACACTTGCCCCGGGCGTGAACGACGCGATCGAGCGGGTCCGTCGAGACCTGGTCGCCCCCGACGGCTCCCTCGAGGGCCGCCTGCAGATCCGCCGTCACGGACCGCTCGGGGATCCGCAGATCGTCGAAGGCCACCGGCCGGGAAGTCTCGCCTTCCACGTCGAGCCCGAGATGGCGCTTTATGAAGGGCGCGAGAGCGGGCTTGTCCCGGTGAGTGAAGGAAATCCTCTCGTCTCCCCACCCCCACCACTTCATCCCCGCCGTGCGTGGCCTTCGCTGCGTTTGCCGTGGCTTGTCACCGGTTCGTAGTCCCACCATTCACGGAAGGATTACCCAAGTCGGCTTGTTAGGTCTCGTGTCGTTTCCGCCACTCAGTCGAGGCCAGTGGGAATAGGGACGCGCCCGGCGACGTCGTTGATGATGTGAACGATCGGCAAGCAGCGGTGGTAGTGGGCGCGGGCCCGGCAGGACTGGCCTCCGCGGCCGAGCTTCGGCGTAGGGGGATTCCGGCGCTGGTGCTCGAGCAGGCGGATGCCGTGGGCTACTCGTGGCGCCGGCGTTACGACCGGCTGCGGCTGAACTCGAGCCGTCCGTTCTCAAGGCTTCCGGGAGCGCGATACGCGCGCGGAACGGGAATCTTCCCCTCGCGCGACGAGGTGGTGCGGTACCTGGAGAGCTACACGGCTCGGAACAGGATCGACGTGCGCCTCGGCACCCGGCTGGAGCGCATCGACCGGGACGGCGGCGGTTGGGTGCTGCGGACCTCGACAGGCGACGTTTGCGCCGATCAGGTCATCGTCGCCAGCGGCTACGAGCACACGCCCTTCCTTCCCGACTGGGACGGCCGGGACCGCTTCCGCGGGCGCCTGCTGCACTCGGCCGACTACCGCAACCCGGAGTCCTTCCGTAAGCGGGACGTGCTGGTCGTGGGGCCGGGCTGCTCCGGGATGGAGATCGCCTATGACCTGACCCACGGGGGAGCCTCGCGTGTGCGGCTCTCGGTGCGGACGCCGCCGAACATCATCGTCCGCTCACCCGTCGGTCCCGTGTTCGCGAGGGCGATGCTGAAGCTGCCGCCGGAGAGGGCGGACCGCCTGATGCGCCGCATCAGGGAGAAGGAGATCGGCGACTTGACCGAGTATGGGCTCCCTGCGCCCGAGGAGGGCGTGTTCAGCCGGCTGAAGCGGCTGAGCGTCGCGCCGGCCATCGTGGACAAGGAGATGCTCCAGGCCATCAGGGACCGGCGCATCGAGATCGTTGCCGGCGTCGAGGCGCTCGACGAGACCGCCGTAAAGCTCGCCGACGGGGCCCGGATCGAACCCGACGCGGTGATCGCGGCCACCGGCTACCGCTGTGGGCTGGAGCCCTTGGTGGGCCATCTCGGCGTCCTGAACGAGCGCGGCGTCCCGCGCGCCGTACTTGGAGAGGCGGCGGCGCCCGGCCTTCGGTTCATCGGCTTCGTCCCGCGCCCCGCACAACTCGGCCTCATGGGCGGCGAGGCGAGGCGCGCGGCGAAGGCGATCGCCCGCGAGATGAGCGGTTCGCGAGCAACTCCCGAGCTCGTCCTGGCCGCGCGCCGGGTGCTGTCAGCGAGCGGGTAGGGCCCTAACCGCCGACGGTGCAGCCGCCGGTGACGCGCGTCTCGGACCGGCCACCCGCACCGCGCCACTGAAGCTCGGCCAGCGCACGCACCTGGTAGTTCCGGCCGGACGGGACATTGATGGCAAACGTCCAGCCGGCCTGGCCCCACGTGTACTCGGCGGAGCCCGCGTACTGCCACGGGGAGGTCGCGGCGCCGGCCAGCGAAACCCAACCCGACGGGCTGAGCCACTGCGCCGTGAAGCGCGCGTAGAGCTGCTTGGTCGAGCCGTCTCCCGCGAGCTGGGCCCGCGCTCCGAGCTGTGTCGAGTTGCACAGGTTCAGGTTCGCCCACGAGGACGTGAGCTGTTCTCCCCCGAGCTGGGCCCGGCCCGCCGGCGCAAACGCAAGCACCGCTGCTGCTATCGCGCCGGGAAGCAGGAGTCGAGACACGCTCCGGACCACCCTAGCGTGAGGCGTCCCCAAAAATGAGGACGATCAATCTCGTGACGGATTCGATCCTCGACCGTAATACCTGTGTGAACGAGGCGGTCGCGGAGGGCATGCCGACGGTCGCAGGCTCGGATGTCGAGACGTTCGCGTCGCTCTACGAACGCACCCTCCCGCGTGTGTACGCGTACGTCGCTTCGCTCGTGCGCGACCGCGCCACCGCCGAGGACGTGACCGCACAGGCCTTCGAGCGCGCCTACCGCAAGCGGCGGGGCTACCCAGGCCCAGCGCGGCCCCGCACCGTGCGCCCGCCCGCCGAGTGCCTCGGCCGAGCTCCCAAGACCGCCACCGCCTCGGCTGCGAGCCGGCAGCCGGCGGCCATCGCCGTCTCCGGATCGGCGCCCTCCAACCGCGCGGCCAGCAGACCCGCGGCGAAGGCGTCGCCCGCGCCCGTGCTGTCGATCGGCGCCGCCACGGGGACCGCCGCGACGCGCCGCACCGAGCGACCGTCGGTCCAGACCGCCCCTAGCTCCCCCAGCTTCACGACCACCTCGGGTATGCGCAGGGCGAGCCGGCGGGCGGCGCGCTCGGGGTCGGACTCGCCGGTGAGCGCCGTCGCTTCGCTCACATTGGGAAGGAGCAGGTCGACGCCGCGCGCCAGGTCGAGGAAGGCAGGAGACAGGAGCGCCGCCGAGGAGGGATCGACCGAAACGGTCATCCGGTGCGCCCGGGCGCGCTCGATCGCGGACCGCGCCGCCGCCCGGGAGCCGGGACGCAGCAGCGCGTAGCCGGCGACGTGGAGGTGGCGTCCCGGCCCGAGCAGCTCGTCCGGGAGGTCGCCGGGGGCGAGGCGGTCCCCCGCCCCGGCGTCCGGGATCATCGCGCGCTCGCCGCCGGGCGACACCAGGACGATGCATGTGCCGGTAGCTCGTTCGGGATCGGCGGTCAGCCGCGGGTCAACGCCGGCCGCACGCAACTCGGCGCCCGCTGCCCGGCCGCGCTCGTCCTCGCCGACGCGGGCGACCAGCGCGGGCCGGATCCCGGCGGCCGCCAGCCAGGCCGCGGCGTTGGCCGCCGACCCACCGCCGTGGAAGGCGATCCGGGCGGGTGCGTCGCTGCCGGGCGCGACCGCGCCCTCGAGCCGGGCCACCACATCGACCATGACGTCGCCGAGGACGACGATCCGCGGCGCACCGGCATCGGCCGGAGCGCCGGCGGGCTCCGTCACGCCCTCGCCACCGCGGCGGCGATGTCCGCCGCCAGCGCCGCGTTGCGGACCACCAATCGCAGATTCGCGGCGAGGCTCTCCCCGGCGGTCCCGCGGTGCAGGTAGTCCAACAGGAACGGGGTGACCTCCTTGCCGGCCACGCCCTCGCGGTCGGCCGCCATCAGGCCGGCCGACAGAACGCGGTCGTGCAGCTCGGGGTCGAGCTCTTCGTCGCTCGAGAGCGGGTTGGCGACCACGACGGCGCGCCCATCGGTGCCCAGCTCCGCCTGCGCGGCGAGGACCGCCGCCACCTCGGCCGGCGAATCCACGCGCCAGGGCACCGGATGCCCGGAGTCTGAGAGGTAGAAGCCCGGGAACCGGTCGGTCCGGTAGCCGAGCACCGTGACGCCGAGCGTCTCGAGGCGCTCGAGTGTCGCGCCGACGTCAAGGATCGACTTCACACCAGCGCACACGACGACAATGCCCGTCCGGGCGAGCGTGTCGAGATCGGCGGACTCGTCCCAGGTGTCGCGCGCGCGGCGATGAATACCGCCGAGGCCGCCAGTCGCGAAGACGCGAATGCCCGCCCGGTCCGCGAGGTGAGCGGTGGCCGCCACGGTCGTCGCCCCGTAGCCTCCCCGCGCCGCCACCGGCGCGAGGTCACGCACGCCGCACTTTGCGACGTCCTCGCGACTGGCGATGGCGCGCAGCGCCTCCTCGTCGAGTCCGAGCCGGGCCTCGCCGGCAACGAGCGCCACGGTGGCCGGCGCCGCCCCGCCGTCCCGGACGGTCGCCTCAACCTCGTGCGCCACCCCCAGGTTGCGCGGGCGCGGCAGGCCGTGGCTGATCAGGGTGCTCTCGAGCGCCACCACCGGCCGCCCGCCGGCAAGGGCCTCGGCGACCTCTGGGGCGATCCGCATGCGCGTCCGAGCCTAGTAGCTTCGATGGGGTGACGACCGTGCTCGTGACCGAGCCAATCAGGGCCTGGGCCTGGCGGTCGTCGACGGCGTGGCGCGCCGCCGGCGGCCGAGCAGGTGGAGGGCTTCGTGAATAGCAACAACCCGCATGATCCGGGCGTTCGCGCCACTGCTCGCGCCCGACGGCATGTTCCTGGTGGTGGCGAGCGACTTCGGGACGCTCCGCAACCTCCCGTCTTCGCGGCACGAGCGCTTCGACGCCGACCGCATCTCGCTCGACGAGCTCGATTCGGTCATGACGGCCTACGCGGAGAGCGTGAGACGTGGACGGGCGGCCGCGGACGGCTGGCCCGAGCACATCAACATCCCCTCGAAGGTCGGCCAGGTTGCCGCGGCGCCCAGTCGCCCGAGCAGGCCGCCGTGGACGTCGTCGAGCTCGCAGTCGGGCGGGCCGATCCCGCCCACTACGGGCAGCTCGTCCAGCACGGTCGGGTGATCCCGTGGAAGTGAGAGTCAAACCCCGCGAAGAGAGACGGAGAGCGAATTCATGAAGAAGCACAAGCTCGGAGCCCTGACCGTGTCCGCGATCGGCCTCGGTTGCATGGGCATGTCGGAGTTCTACGGCCCGACGGACGACGAGAAGTCGATCGCCACGATCCGGCGCGCCCTCGACCTCGGGGTGACCTTCCTCGACACGGCCGACATGTACGGCAGCGGCCACAACGAGGAGCTCGTCGGGCGCGCCGTCAAGGGCCGCCGCGACGAGACGCAGCTCGCCACCAAGTTCGGGAACCGGCGGGAGGGCGACAGGCGCTGGATCGACAATCGGCCCGAGTGGATCCGCGAGGCCTGCGACGCCTCGCTCCGGCGTCTCGGCGTTGAGCGAATCGACCTCTACTACATGCACCGCCGCACCACGGAGGTGCCGATCGAGGAAAGCGTCGGCGCGATGGCCGAGCTCGTAAGCGAGGGCAAGGTGGCGCATCTCGGACTGAGCGAGGTCAACGCCGAGACCCTGCGCGCCGCGCACGCCGTACATCCGATCACGGCGCTTCAGAGCGAGTGGTCGCTGTTCACGCGTGGGCTCGAGGCCGAGATCATCCCCACTGCCCGGGAGCTCGGGGTGGGCATCGTGCCGTACAGCCCGCTCGGCCGCGGCGAGCTGACGGGCGCCCTCGAGATCACGGCAGACGACGACTTCCGCCGCTTCGCCCCACGGTTCCAGGCGGAGAACCGCGAGCGCAACCTCCGCCTGGTCGAGCGGGCGCGGGCTATCGCCGACGAGATCGGCTGCACCGCCGCGCAGTTGGCGCTGGCCTGGCTGCTCCACCAGGGAGACGACGTGGCACCGATCCCCGGCACGAAGCGCATCCGCTACCTGGAGGAGAACGCAGCGGCGGTCGAGGTAGAGCTCAGCGACGAGCAGCTCGCGACCCTCAACGAGACGTTCTCGCCAGGCGTGGCCGCGGGTGACCGTTACGCGCCCGCCGGAATGGCGACGGTCGAGCAGTAGGGAGTACGCCGTTCAAGCGAACGAAGGAAAGCGCCGGAAGACGTCCCAAACCGGCCGCGGCGTCCCATCCGCCTCGCACAGGCCCGAGTTCGCCACGGGGTCGGCGTACATGAGGTAGTTGGAGAACATCTCGATGCCCCGGGCCGCGCTCATCCGGGTCCAGGAGGCGGCCAGCAGTTCGGCCTGTATCGAGAGGTCGCTGACCTCCCCCGATCCGAGGCGCGCGCCGCCCTCGGTGAGCCAGACGCGGGGGTCGCCCGGCCCGCCCCTCCCGCGCCAGCGTCCGCGCAGAAGCTCCCGGACGAGCTCCGCGCGGGTGGGTGAGGGCACATCATGCTCGATGTCGGAGTAGTTGTGGTGCGTCCAGATGAAGCTGGGAGTGCGCGGGAAGCCGAGCCCGTCCAGGGCGGCGAGCGTCGCGGGCACCGTCGTCTCCAGCGGGGTGAAGAGCCGGTCGCCCGGCCGCGCTCGGTCGGACAAGGCCGGCGCCGCGAGTTGCATAGGGTCTCCGCGCTCGGCACTCACGGCGCGGGCGGTGGCGATCATCTGCGCCACGTCGGAGCCGACCGTGGGCTCGCCCGGGCCGTACGGGTCGCCCGTCGCGCTGGGTCCCTGCTGCGGCCACAACTGTCCGTTCGGCTCGTTCATGATCTCGAGCACGAGGCCGCGGCCATAGCCTCCGTAGCGATCGATCAGCCAACCGAGCCACTGCCCGTAGTTGCCGGTCGGGCCGAGTTGTCCGATCGGGATCCGCCACTCGAGCGGCTTCAGCCGATCGAGCGGAGTCGCCGCGGAGCCGCGATCCTCGCGCGCCCAGTCCGGCGGCTTGTCGGCAGTGTCGTTGGCCCAGCGGGGGAACAACCAGGTAGTCAGGATCACGTTCAGGCCGACGGCGCGGGCCAGGGCGATCTGCTCGTCGATCGTCTGGATGTAGCGAAAACCGCACCCCGATCCGCAGACGATGGCGTCGTTTAGGGGCCCGTCGAGCTCGTTCATCGGGACGAATGCGGACGGATACAGCTGCGCCTTGTCCCACCTGATCCAGATCCGCACCCAGCGCGTCCCGAGCGCGAGCAGCTTGTCGAGGTTCCCGTTCACCCGCAGATCTTCGACGTCGCCGCCATTGTTGAGCGAGTCCATCGCCACGCATTTGCGGAGGCCCGCGGCCGCTTGCGCAGTTGACGGCCAACCAACCGCCGCCAGCACCGCTGCCGCGCCCGAGCACTGCACAAAGGCACGTCGATTTATGCCCACGGGGACTAGGCGTCGCGCTCGACCCGCACGGAGAAGCCCTCGGCGCGGGCCGAGTCGAGGATCTCCTGGCTGTTCTCCCGGCCGCGGGTCTGGAGCACGAGCTTGATCGCCGTCTCGCGCAC
Organism: Thermoleophilaceae bacterium; assembly: GCA_036519295.1. Classification (GTDB taxonomy): domain Bacteria; phylum Actinomycetota; class Thermoleophilia; order Solirubrobacterales; family Thermoleophilaceae; genus JACVRW01. The sequence goes on along the minus strand of DATDLN010000158.1, from coordinate 2,898 downwards.
GTGGATCTCGATGCCGTCCCGCAGGTGCTCCACGTCGACGACGTTTCCGCCGTGCTCCGCCACCACGCGCAGCAGGCCGGCGAGGGCGCCCGGGCGGTCCGGCACCACGGTCGACAGGACCATCCGCCGGCCGGCGGCCGTCTCGCCCAGGCGAATGCACTCCGAGAGCAGCGAGGCGTCGACGTTGCCGCCCGACAGCACGGCGCAGACCTCTCCGTTCGAGGGAATCTTGACGCGGCCCTGCATCAGCGCCGCCACCGCCACCGCGCCCGCGCCCTCCACGACCAGCTTGGAGCGCTCGAGCAGCAGCACCATCGCCTCCGCGACCTCGTCGTCGGTGACGGTCACCACCTCGTCCAGGTAGCGCTCGACGAGCGGCAGCGTGAAGTCGCCGGGACGCTTGACCGCGATCCCGTCGCAGATCGTGTTCGCCGAGCGGGCCCCGATCGGGCGGTGGGCCGCAAGCGAGTCGATGTAGGGGGCGCAGCCCGCCGCCTGCACACCGACGACCCGGGCGTCCGGCAGCTTCGCGGCCGCCGCCAGGCCGATCCCCGCGGCCAGGCCCCCGCCGCCCAACGGGACGACGATCAGGCTGACGTCGGGCGCGGCCTCGGCGATCTCGAGCCCGACGGTCCCCTGCCCCGCAACCACATCTGGGGCGTCGAAGGCGTGTACGACGGTCAGCCGCTCCGCCTCCGCCGTCCGGCGGGCCTCGGTCTGGGCCTCGTCGAAGCCCCCGTCGACGAAGCGGACCTCGCCCCCGTACTGGCGCACGGCGGCGACCTTGGCCAGCGGAGCCTCGGCCGGCATCACGAGCAGCGCCCGCGCGCCGGCGTCGCGCGCGGCACAGGCGACCGCCTGCGCGTGGTTCCCCGCGCTGGCGGCCACCACACCGGCGCGCAGCGCCTCGTCGGGAAGCCTGCGGATCGAGTTGACCGCGCCGCGCAGCTTGAACGAGCCGGTGATCTGAAGGTTCTCGGTCTTGAGCAGGACGCGCCCCCCGACTCGCCGCCCGAGCTCGCCCGCGGCCAGCAGGGGTGTCTTGCGCACGTCGCCCGCGATCAGCTGGGCGGCCCCCTCGACCTCGCGGGCGGTGACCGCCCGCGCATCGTGCTCCGCTCTGAGTGCCACGCATGGGATTATGCGCCCATGCCGAACGGGGAGGACACGGCCCGGCTGCTCGCGGGGACCGAGGTCTTTGGCGATCTCGAGCAGACCGAGCTGCTGGCGGTCGCCCAGGTGGCGGTGCCCCGGCACTGGGACCGTGGCGAGATCATCTTCCGTGAGGGCGACACGGGCGAGACCTGCTACCTCGTCCGCTCGGGCGCCGTGATCCTCACTCGCGAGCATCAGGACGGGCGCATGGTCGCGCTGGCCGAGCTGCGGACGGGCTCGCTCTTCGGCGAGCTTGCCATGTTCCGCGGCGAGACCCGCTCGGCGACCGCGGAGGCCATCGAGGCTACGAGCGCCGTCGCCCTGCTCGCGGGGGACGTCCAGCGGCTGGTCCGCCGCCATCCCGACCTCGCGCTCAAGCTGCTCGCAACGCTCGCCGAGCGCGTCAGCCGGACCAATGAGCGGCTGCTCCAGCAGTCCTTCCAGACGGTCGCGGGACGCGTTGCCAGCGCGCTTCTCGCCCAGACGGTCGCCCGCCAGGCCGAGGGCGCACCGCAAACCGACGTGCTGATCCGGGCGACGCAGGCCGAGATCGCCCATCTGGCGGGCACCTCGCGCGAGAGCGCCAGCCGATTCCTCGCCACGCTCGAGCGGGCGGGCGTGGTCACCCTCGGCAGGGGAAAGGTGACCGTGCATGAGCCGGGACGACTCCGCAACTACATCCACTGAGCGCTCGCGCATGGTCGACCGCCAGCTGCGGCGGCGCGGAATCGAGGACGAGCGGGTGCTGGCCGCGATGGAGGAGGTGCCACGCGAGCTCTTCCTGCCGGAGGACATGCGGGGTCGCGCCTACCGCGACGGCGCGCTCCGTATCGGCGAGGGCCAGACGATGTCGCAACCGTGGATAGTGGCCTGCATGGCGCAGCTCCTGGAGCTCGAAGGACCGGAGACCCTGCTCGAGGTTGGCACGGGATCGGGCTACGCGGCGGCAGTGCTCTCCCGCCTTTGCAGGTGCGTCGTGACAATCGAGCGCTTCGAGAGCCTGGCCGAACGGGCGCGCGAGGTCCTCGCGGAGCTCGGCTACGACAACGTCGAGGTGCGGGTCGGCGACGGGGCAAAGGGTGCTCCCGACAAAGCCCCGTTCGGGGGTATCTCCGTCACCGCAACGGCCCTGGACGATCCGCCCCAGGCGCTCCTCGACCAGCTCGCGCCGGGCGCCGCGCTCGTGTGTCCAGTCGACCGCGGCGGACGCGAGCTCCTCATGCGCTTTCGCGACGGGGAGGAGGAGGCGATCGTCCCGGTGCGCTTCGTGCCGCTCGTGGCGGACGAGCCGTGATACCCGCCTCGGTGGGCAAGCTGGCGCGGGGCCGCTAGTCTGCCCGCGTCGTGTTCGTCCTCAACTTCTACTCGCCCGTCTTCATCGACCAGCTCAAGCGCGGTCGCAAGACGGCGACGATCCGCCTCGGGGACAAGAGCAAGAAGTACCGCAAGGGCGAGGTGGTGATGATCACCGTCGGCTTTCAGCACTCGCCCCGCGAGAGGATCTTCGAGGCCGTGATCGACAGCGTCGACGTGAAGCGGGTGGACGAGCTCTCCCGGCGCGACATCGAGCACGACAATCCCGAGTTCCGCCGCCTCGACGAGATGGTGCACTTTCTCGAGCAGATCTACGGCCGCAAGGTCGAGATGGAGGACCTGGTCACGGTTGTGCGGTTCTCCCAGATCGCCGAACGCCCGTCGGAGATCAGAGAGCGCATGCGGCCGGACGCACCGTCGCAGAATTAG
>DATDLN010000157.1:0-11499 GCA_036519295.1 Thermoleophilaceae bacterium | reverse complement strand
GGCCGTGCCGCCCGCGATCCGGCCGCGCTACTCAACCTGAATAACCGAGAGGATGTTGCCGGCGGGGGCCTTGAACCAGGCGATATTCGGCCCTTCGCCGCGGTGAATGCCCTTCTCGTCCTGCTCCGCGCCCTCGTAGCGCTCGAACTGCACGCCGTGCGCGGCGAGCTCGTCGACCGTCTTGTCGATGTCGCCGACCGGGAAGTTCAGGATCGTGTGCGTCGCGGGCCTGTGGTCTTCCTTGGGATAGACCAGGGTGTCGCGATCGCCGGCGATGTGCAGCTGGAGCATCCCGTACTCCTCCGACACCCTCATCCCGAGCGTCTCGCTGTAGAACTGCTTCGCCTTCGGGATGTCGTCCACGGAGAATCCGCTGAAGGCCTTTGTCTGCTCGAACATCGTGCTCCTTTCTCTTGTCTGTGCTGGCCAAGCGGGTCTCGGTGCGCGAGGGCCGAACGATGGCGAGCGACGGCCCGTACGAGGAGGCGAAGGAGCACATGGCCGGCCTCTTCCTCGTCGAGTGCGAAAGCGACGAACGTGCGATCGAGGTCGCCGGGCGGATTCCGGAGGCCCCGTACGGCGTCGTCGAGGTGCGGCCCGTGCTGGACCTCGGTGGGATGGAGATGCTCGACATGTCAGGCGACCGGGAGGCGGCGCGGGACCAGTACCGCCGGGCTGCACGGCGCACGCTCAGCGTCCCCGAGCAGCGCTACCTGGAGTCTCGCGCCGCACGGCTCACGGCGCGGTGAGCAGCCGCCGCACGACTCGCACATCGACCCGCGTCGGCCGCGTCGGCTGGGCGAGCGAGAGGAAGTCGCGCACCGCTCCGGTGTGATCGCAGAAGCCGCAGCCGAGCGGGTCCGCCGGCGACAACGGGCCCGGGGGCGGTGCAACCGGAGCGTCGCAGCCGGGGCAGGCGAGCGTCCCGATGGCCAGCAGCGAGGTCGTAGCGACCCGGCGCTCCTCCAGCCTGCCGCCGGGGCGTCGCAGCGGCTCAGGGCCGTCGATTCCAGGTTGGAAGATCACCGGGGACGAGTTTAGGGGGAGCGCTATGGCCAGCCCGCGCCCGCCGCGGGCGCTTGCACGGTCAGCACCCGGCCCGTCGCTTCCTCCTCGCCCATGCTCGCGGGACCGCCCCACTCGTTTGCCATCAGAAAGAGCGTCTCGCTGCTGCCCTCCACATCCACCGCGACGATCTCTTCCGCGCCCCAGTCGCAGAACCACAGGCGGCCCACGTGCCAGCGTGGCGATTCGCCGAGCGCCACACCGGTCATCAGGGTTCGGACTTCGGACGATTGACCCGCAGGCATGACGTTCTCCTTTGCTCGGGCACCCCCCGATGGGGAACGCCGTTTACGGGGGACGTCGAAGCTGCTGCGCGGATCTCGACACCAGCCGGTGGATCCGGACGACGCCGCGAACGCGCGTCTCGACCGACCACCGGCGGCGCGCCCGCTCGAAGAACGCGCCGGCCGCCGGCCGGCCCGGATCGGCGAGCCAGGCCTCCGGGGCGAGGCGGGGCAAAAGGGAGAGCAAGCGAGCCACACTCGCGCGCTCGTAAAGGACGTCCGCGGCGAGCACGAGGTCGAACGGCCCCCGCCCGACGAGCTCGTCCGGTCGGCCCCAGTCGACGGCGGCCATCTCGATGCGCACGTCGTTGGCTAGCGCGTTCCGCGCGACCAGTGCGAGCGCTTCGGGGCATGCGTCCGTGGCGAGCACGGACGCGCCCGCGCGGGCCGCGGCGATGCTCGGCACGGCGAGACCGCAGCCGAGCTCGACGACGCGCCGCCCACGAAGCGCCACGCCGTCGAGCTCGCGTGCGAGCGCCACGCCGCTGCGCCAGAGCACCGACCAATACGGCACTACGGGCGCCCATTCGACCGCTCCGGCGTCCGGCAGCTCGGCGGACTCCTCCGGCTGGAGCAGGCGGAGCTCGCCGCTCGGCAATTCGATCGTCTGCCTGACGAGCTCCTCGGGCACGGGCCGACTCTGCCGCGATGATCACACAGCCAGGTCGAGCCGCGCGAGGCGCGTGGGGGCCGCCAGCGCGTCTATGGCGACGATCTTCCCGCCCGCGACCGTGAAGCTCATGACCGAAAACGGTCGTCCGCGCGGCGCCACTACCACCCCGGCGACTCCGTTCACGAGCGCCGGTCGCACGAACGGGGAGAGACGCGCGAACGTGAGCGCCCGCTCCGCACGGCCCGCGCACCGTGAACCACCGTCGACGCGGCCGGTCGCATCGCGCCGCCATCGGATCGCAGGACGACATCCGGGTCGAGCACCGCGACGAGGGCGTCGCAGTCGCCCTCTCGGGCAGCCGCGAAGAAGGCGTCGACCACCTCTCGCTGGCCGCTGAGATCGGTCTCGGGCGATGGAGCGGCGCCCTGGACCCGACGCCGCGCCCGGCTCGCGAGCTGCCGCGCGGCGGTCGGGGATCGGTCGACGATCGGCGCGATCTCCTCGAAGGGAACGGCAAAACATGTGCACCTCGAGCGGCTCCTCTCGTTGCAACCTGCGCGAGCGCAGCATGTTCAGGCATACCCTCGCGACCACGGTTGTCAGCCAGCCGCCGAGGTTCTCGATGCCGCTCGCGTCGGATCGGCCGAGGCGGACCAGGCTTCCTGAACGGCGTCGTCGGCATCGCTCACCGAATCGAGCATTCGGTCGGCCACCGCCCGCAGATGCGTCCCGTGGTCCTCGAACCGCTCGGCCAGATATTCGCGTTCGTCCACGGTCACATTCCTTCGTCGCGTCGTGTCATAGCAGTGACCTACGAAACCCAATGCATGTGACAGGAGGACGGAATCATGGGAGCAGGCAGAAAGATCGCGGTAGCCGGGGCCACCGGGAGGGCCGGCCGCCATGTCGTCGAGCTGCTCGGGGCCGAGGGGCACGACGTCGTGCCGATGTCACGTTCCAGTGGGGTGAACGTGATAACCGGCGAGGGACTGTCGGACGCCCTCGCGGGCGTGGAGTGCGTCATCGACGTGGCCACCGGGCCGTCGCCCGAGGAGCAGGCCGCCACGGAGTTCTTCACCACCGCGGCGCGGAACCTGCACGAGACCGGGGAACGGGCCGGCGTGAAGCGGATGGTGGTGGCGTCCATCATCGGGGCGGACCGGTTCAGCGGTGGCTACGGCGCCGCGAAGGTCGCCCACGAGCGAGCCATGCTGTCGGGGCCGATCCCCGTGCATGTGCTGCGCGCGGCGCAGTTCCATGAGTTCGTCGGGCAGCTCGTTGAGTGGGGCAGGAGAGGCGACGTGAGCTACGTGCCCAAGATGCGCACGCAGCTGATCGCCGCCAGAGCCGTCGCGGGGGCGCTCGCCCGCCTGGCCACCGACCAGAACTCGCCTGGATCGCCGACGTCGGAGATCGCCGGTCCGCGGGAGGAGAGCCTGGCCGAGATGGCCACGCTGCTGGCTGCTCGGCGGGGCGACCCAGTGCGGATCGAGGCCGTGAGCGACCCCGTCGAGAGCGATGTCTTCGAGTCCGGTGCCCTGCTGCCCGGCCCCGACGCCGCCCTGGCCGGTCCCACGTTCGAGGAGTGGCTCGACGCCGACCGCTAGGACCGCCCCTGCGCGGTGCCGACCGCGACGCGCTCGACGTCCAGCCTCGGCAGAACTCGTTCCAGCCAGTTCGGGATCCACCAGTTCCGGTCGCCGAGCAGCTGCATGACGGCCGGGACGAGCACCATCCGCACGATCGTGGCGTCGAGGAAGATCGCGGAGGCGAGCCCGATCCCGAACAGCTTCAGGAAGACGTCCGGTGCCGCGAGGAAGGCGAGGAAGACGACGACCATGATCGCGGCGGCCGCTGTTATCACGCGGGCGGTCTTCGCAAGACCGTCTGCAACCGCCCGCCGCGTGTCGCCGTCCTTCAGGTACTCCTCGCGGATTCGCGAGATCAGGAAGACCTCGTAGTCCATCGAGAGTCCGAAGAGGATCGCGAACATCATCACCGGCATGAACGGCGCGATTGGCACCGCGTGGTCGATTCCGATCACTTTGCCCACCGTGCCGCCCTTGGCGACGAGCGTCATCACGCCGTAGGCGGCGCCGACCGACAGCAGGTTCATGATCGCGGCCTTGAGCGAAATGAGGGGGGAGTGGAAGGCGACGAGCAGCAGCAGGAAGGAGAGACCGACCACTCCGGCCGTGAACAGCGGCAGGCGATCCTTCATGAACTCGCTCTGATCCTCGAGTGCCGCGGTCACGCCTCCGATCTCCGCGGTGATGCCGGCGGAGCCGAGCTCCTCGGGGACGACGTCGTCGCGCAGATGGTTGACCAGATCCTCCGTCTGCTGGTCCTGAGGGGAGCCCTTCGGGATCACGGTGACGATCGCCGCGTCGCCGTCCGCGTTTATCCGAGGAGCGGGGACGAATGCGACGCCTGGCTCGCTGCGAAGCCGCTTCGCGAACGACTCGATGTCGGCCCTAGCGCCCCGATCCGGCATCTCGGCGGCGATCACGAGCGGGCCGTTCGTGCCGGGCCCGAAGCCCTCCGTGTTCAGGTCGTAGGCCTGACGGGTCATCGTGTCCGGCGGGTCGTTGCCGGCGTCGGGGAAGCCGAGGCGCATTCCGAGCGCGGGGGCCGCCAGTGCGAGCAGCAGCGCGGTGGCGGCGATGGCGGCAGTCCATGGCCGCCGCTGGACGGCGTGGCTCCACCGCGCCGCGGGCGACTCGCCGTTCCCCTCGGCCCTCAGCGTGCGACCGAGGAAGGGGATCCGCAGGCGGTCGACGCGCGGGCCCAGGTACGAGAGGAGAGCGGGCAACAGCGTCACGGCGGCGATCGCCACCACTAGGACGGCGAGGGACGCCGAGATCGCTACGCCGTACATGTAGGGCAGGCCGGTCAGGCAGAGACCGAGGACGGCGATCACCACCGTGAGCCCGGCGATGATCACGCTGCGTCCGGCGGTGGTCACGGCCTCGACCACGGCGTCGTGCCGGTCCTTGCCCTCCTTCATCGCCGCACGGAACCTGGTCAGGACGAGCAGGGAGTAGTCGATCCCGACCCCGATTCCGATGAGGCCCGACACCGCCGTGGTCCAATCGGGGACGTCGATGACGTTGGCGAGCAGGACGATCAGGCCTCCCGAGGAGATGCCGAGGCCGATGAGTGCGATCACGAGCGGCAGGCCGGCTGCGACCACCGAGCCGAAGGCGATCAGCAGCACGATTGCGGCGCCGAGGAATCCGATTCCCTCGGGGCTCGACTGCGATTGCGCGGCGTAGATCGGATCGCCGCCCAGCTTGATCTGAAGGCCGTTGCCGTCGTTTGCCTCGGCCGCGTCGATCAGCTTCTCGCCGTCCTCCTTCGGGACCTCCCAGCCGGGCACCGTGAGCGGCAGCGTGGTCGACCCGATCTTTCCCTCCTCGGAGACCCGGATCGGAGCATGCCGGGCGACGTGATCGACCTTCTCCGCCTCGGCGAAGAAGCCGTTGAGGCGCCGCGTGGCGTCGGGGCTCCTTGCACCCGCCTCGTCCTTCCAGACGACGTAGATCTCCTGGCCGGAGTAGCCGCTGAAGCGCTCCTTCGTGATGTCGCTCGCCGCCTCCGACTCCGATCCCGGCGTGTCGTAGTCGGCCTGATACTCCCCGGCAAGCGCAGAGCCGACGCCGATGATCACGACCGCCGCGGCGATCCATGCCAGCACCATTCGGCCACGGCGGCGGTAGGCGATGTCGGCGACACGGGCGAGAAAACTCGTCATCGTTTGGCTGCTCCTTCTGTTGTCATCCCGTCTTGATCCCCCTAAGACCGTGGACTAGAGCCGAACTCATCGGCCAGGCACTTTCGGACAGTGAGCCTGCCTCGCCAATGGGGTTTCCCCGTCAATCGAGGTGCGGCTAACCGAACCTGCGGCTCGTGTTCCTCACCGACCGCGGACAAGCGGTCCGCCCCGTCGCCGTAACTGCCGGCCGCCGCGTCGAAGAGCACTGGGCCGAGCTCATCGGCCGGCGGGAGCTCGAATCGCTCCGGCGCTCCCTCCAGGAGCTGCTCACCGCGCTCGGGCGGCACCCCGATCCGAGAGCTCGGTTCCCGACGATCGAAAGGCAAGGTGACGCATGGGCAAGGTGATCGTGGACCTCTCGATGTCGCGGACGAGAAGACGGTCGCCCTCTGCGCCGCAGACGTCGCCCAGCAGTTCCTGCGCGCCGGGCTCCTCGACGAGATCCAGGTGAGCGTCGCGCCGGTCCTGCTGGGCGGCGGCGTCCGTCTCTTCGACCTACAGAAGACCGGCCTGGTGCGGTTGGAGCAAACGCGGGTGGTCGAGTCCGACGGCGTCACCCATCTCAGGTATCGGGCCGCGGGGTCGCGGCTCAGAGCACCACGAGCGCTTGGGGTGCGGTCTGCTTCATACGTGTCGACAGCCACTTGAGCTGGGTCGAAGTCTCACCGGCACAGCTCCGCACTATTTCGAACAGCTCGGTGTCCCGGGCGCCTTGCGCCGCTTGGCCGACCACCGTCCAGGCGATCTCGCACTCGCATGCCATCAGGTACAGGTCGTGCAGGTCGCGGAGGAGGCCGAGCCCACCGCCGCGGGTCCCGTGGAAGAGCTCGGAGTGGAGCCGCTCGGGCTCGTCGTGGGCTTCCTCGCCGTAGCGGTCGGCGAACGGTCTCAGCCTGTCGGCGTGCGCGTCGCACTGCGCCGCGAGCTTGAGGGAGATCGCGTGCACGTCGGGCTCGTCGCTGTGCCCTCGGCCGACTTCCCGGAATGCCTTGCCGAGTTCGACCTCGCCGTTGTGGAGCAGACCGAGGTAGTGCGCGAGGTTCATCGTCGGCTCTCTAGCCGGACCGCGGCCACCTTGAAGAGCGGCTGCTTCGAGACGGGGTCCCAGGTGGTGAGTGTCAACTCGTTGGCGGCTCTCGACTCACCACCGTCCCAGTAGCCGTAGTGGAACGGGACGAACAGGATCCCCGGCCGCACGCCGCCGATCCGCGCCGGGGCCTCCACGACCCCGCGCCTGGACCGGAGCCGGACCCGGTCGCCCTCCGCCACGCCCAGCGCCTTGGCGTCGGCGGAGCTCAGCTCCACCCACACGTCTGGAGCGGCCGCGTCGAGTTCCGGCGCGCGCCCCGTCTTGGTGCGCGTGTGGAACTGGTAGATGGTTCGCCCGGTCGTCAGGAGCAGCGGGAAGTCGTCGTCGGGCGTCTCCGGGGAGGGCTCGTAGGGCGCGGCTTGGAGGAAGGCGCGGCCCTCCGGCGCCTTCGCGCGGTGCTCCTGCTCGCTGTCGGCGGCGCCGGTGAGCAGGTCGTTGCCGTACGTCTCGGTGTAGTCGGTGTGGGTGTTGAAGTTGCCGTCCACGTACAGCCGCTCGGTCCCGGTCGGCGCCTCGTCGGTGCAGGGCCACTGGATGCCTGACGAGCCACGGAGCCGCTCGTAGGTGAGCCCCGTGTAGTCGCAGGGCCGGCCTCTCGAGCACGCCTTCCAACCCTCGAATGTGGACTCGGGGTCGTGCCACTTCATCAGCGGGCCGCCATCTCGGTCGCGGAAGTCCATTTGCCGCGCGTAGTCGAGAAAGATGTCCAGGTCGGGACGCGCTTCGCCCGGTGGCTCGACCGCCTTCTCGGAAAGGTGAACGGTGCGGTCGGCGTTCGTGAACGTGCCTGTCTTCTCGCCCCAGGTGGCAGCGGGCAGCACCACATCCGCGAAGTGGCCCGTCTCGGTCGGGAAGAGGTCCTGCACCACGACCATCGTGTCGTTGCGTGCCAGCATGCGGCGCACACGGTCGAGATCGGGGAGCGAGACGGCGGGGTTCGTGGCCGAGATCCAGAGCAGCCCGATCGAGCCCTGCTCGACGTAGCGCCACAGCTGCATCGCATGGGTGGGCGGGGCCCAGTGCGGAATCGTCGCGACATCGACGTTCCAGAGCTCGGCGAGCTCGCGGACGTGCGCCTCGTTGTCCCAGTTCCGCATGCCGGGCAGGTCGCCGTCGGCGCCGGTCTCGCGGGTGTTCTCCGCCGTGGGTTGCCCATTCATCTGGAGCACCCCGGCCCCCGCCCAGCCGATCATCCCGCGCAGCAGATGGAGATTGTTGACCTGGCAGGCCGCCGCCGTGGCCTGATTCGACTGATAGAAGCCCTGGAGCACGGTTGACACCAACCGCTCGCACGTGCCGAGGAGCTCCGCCGCAGCCGCGAGGCGCTCGGCCGGGACGTCCCAGATCTCGGAGACGTGCCCGAGCGTGTACGGCTGGACCGTCGCCTCGAGCTCGTCAAACCCGAACGTGTGTTGCGCGATGTACCGCTCGTCGATCCACCCGCGCGCGATCACCTCGCGCAGAAGGCCGTTCATCAGCGCCTGGTTGGTGCCGGAGCGGGGTGCCAGATGGATGTCCGCCTCGCGCGCCACCGGCGTTTCGCGCGGGTCGACGGCAAGGAGCTGGGGAGGATCCGACCCGCGGCGTCGATCGAGCATCCGCATCCAGAGCACCGCCTGGGTCTCGGCCACGTTGTGCCCAAACAGGGCCAGCGCATCGCAGTGGTCGACGTCCGTGTAGGAGGCCGGTTGCCCATCGCTGCCGAAGGAGGCCTTGAGAGCCGCGGCGGCGGTGGCCGTGCACAGCCGCGTGTTCCCGTCCATGTGCGGCGTTCCGATCCCCGCTTTCCCGATCACCGCGAGCGTGTAGTACTCCTCCAGGAAGAGCTGGCCGCTCGTGTAGAAGCCGATTCGGCCCCAGCCGCCGGGCCCCTCGAGCAGCTCCCGCGAGCGGGCGACGATCCGGCCCATCGCGGTGTCCCAGTCGGTCTCGACCAGCTCGCCGTTCTCCCGGACGAGAGGCCGCTTTAGGCGGTCCGGCGAGCCGTTGGCCTGCCAGCCGTACAGGTCCTACGGGTCGAGCCGCCCATGGTTGACGCGGTCGCCCGCGCGACCGCGTACGCCGACGATGCGTCCGTCCTTCACCGCGATGTCGATCCCGTCACCGTTCGAATGGAGCACCGAGGCCGACTGGACCCAGCGCTCCACGGCAGCGGCATCGACGCCCTCGGCGAGATGCTCGTCCACCCGCACGGGCCAGGGCTCGCCGGGTCCGAAGGGCGTTCGGGCTCCCCAGGGGTCCTCTATGCGCTGGGTCACGACAGGTCACGGCTACCCGCCCGCTGCCGACGGAAAACCGAGTCGCGGCGCGTCGGCTGGGGGACACTGTTCCGGTGGACAATGCCCAGATCGCCGACCGCCTGGAGGCGTTCGCGTCGCTGCTCGAGCTCGTCGACGGGAACCCCTACACCGTCCGCGCCTACCGCCGCGCCGCGGAGACTATTCGTGGCGTCGCGGTCCCCGTCGCAGAGCTGGCGAGGTCGGGGCGGGCGCGTGAGCTGCGCGGCATCGGCCCGGGAATCGAGGCACGCCTGCGCGAGCTCGTCGAGACCGGCGAGATCGCCGAGCTGGCCGAGCTCGAGCGGGAGGTCGCCCCGGATCTCGTCGGCCTCGGCCGCTACCTCGGGCTCGGGGCGAAGCGCTCGGTCGATCTCGCGCGGGCGCTCGGCGTCCGCACCGCCGACGAGCTTCGCGAGGCGGCGGCGGCCGGTCGGCTGCGGGGGGTGCCGGGTATCGGGCCGAAGACGGAGGCGCGGCTCCTCGAAGCGCTCGACCGCGAGGCAGAGCCGCGGCCGCGGCAGGGGCTCCTACTCAATCGGGCGCGTGAGCTGGTCGGCAGCATCGCGGCCGTCCTCGACGGTGAGGCGGCGGGCGACGTGCGCCGGTGGCGCGACTCCTGTGTGCTCCTGGCGGTCGTCTGTGCGGCGCGGGATCCGCGTCCGGTCTTGGCGGGTTTCGGCGAGCTGCCCCAGATCGTCGCGCTCATTGAGCAGGACGAGCGGCGCGCGGTCGGCGTGACGGTCGAGGGCGTGCCGGTCGAGCTCGTCGCCGCGGAGGGTGAACGGTTCGGCACCGCCCTCGTCCGCGCGACCGGCTCGCCCACGTACGTCGCGGCTCTCGAGCCGCTCCCGGACGCCCCGAGCGAAGAGGCGGTCTACCGCGCGCTGGACCTCCCCTGGTGTCCGCCGGAGCTGCGCGAGGAGCCGTTCCGCGGGGAGCCGCCGGCGCTCGTCGAGCAGGACGACATTCGCGGCGACCTCCATTGCCACACCACGTGGTCGGACGGCAGGGCAAGCGTCGAGGAGATGACCCGCGCCGCGAGGGATCGCGGCTACGACTACCTCGCGATCTGCGACCACACGCCCGCCGTGGGCGCCGTCCGAGGGCTCACTCCGGACGAGGTCCGCCGCCAGGCTGAGGAGATCGCCGCCGCCAACGAGCTGCTCGCGCCGTTTCGCGTCCTGCGCGGCATCGAGTGCGACATCCTGCCCGACGGTCAACTGGACCTTCCCGACGACGTCCTCACCGAGCTCGAGTGGGTGCAGGCAAGCGTGCACGGCGGGCAGCGGATGCCCGGGCCGGAGATGACCAAGCGTGTCGAGGAGGCGCTGCGAAACCCGTACGTGCGCTGCCTCAGCCATCCCAAGGGCCGATACATCAATCGGCGCCCGGAGAATGCCCTCGACCTGGACCGCGTTTTCGAGGTCGCGGTAGAGGAAGGAGTCGCGGTCGAGGTGAACGGCCTGCCGGACCGCCTCGACCTCAGCGGCGAGCACGTGCGCGACGCGCTGCGCGCCGGTGTGCAGATCGTCTGCTCAACCGACGCTCACTCGGTCCGCGGGCTCGGGAACATGGCGCTCTCGGTCGCGACGGCGCGCCGTGGGTGGGCGACGCCCACGGATGTCGTCAACACGCGGCCGTTGGATTCGATCCTCGGTGGACGGCGTCCGAGTTCCTGACGGTCAGAGCAGCTCGGCGAGCGCGGTCGCCGCCCGCGTGGCGCCGTCGGTCTCCACCGGGCGGTAATCGACCTCGCGACCGATCTCCTCGGATATCGCGGCGGCGATCACGTCCGGCGTCGAGTCGTCGAAGTCCATGCGTCGGCCCGCCCCGTAGCGCTCGAGCCGGTGGCGGACGTGGAAGTTCTGCTCGAAGTGATGGCGCAGGGGGAAGTAGAGGAAGGGTCGGCGCGCCGCGGTCAGCTCCATCGACGTGGTCAGCCCGCCCTGGACCACGGCGAGGTCGCACGCGGCCAGATGGCGGTAGAGGTTGTGAACGTAGGTCACCACCTCGAGCCCCGGTGCCGCCGGCAGCGAGCGCGGGTCGATGCGCGGGCCGCAGACGACGATCATGCGCAGGTCGGGGACGCGCTCCTTGGCCTCGGGAAAGGCTTCGATCACCCGCCGCAGCAGGTGGCCGCCCACGCCCGAGCCGCCGACGGTGACCAGGCAGACGCGCTCGTCGTCGCTGTAGCCGAGCTCGGCGCGCAAGCGGCTGCGGTCGGCGAACTGGCTTGGGTCGAAGCCGCTTATGTAGCCCGTGAAGTCGAAATGCTCGTCGGTCCAGTCCCGGATCATCGGCAGCTCGGCGCCGAAGGACTCCTGCACCACGTCCTCGCGGTTGCCCACGAACAACGCTCGGTCGCGCAGGCGCGGGAAGCGATCGATGTGCTC